>CAYRCH010000083.1:0-10392 GCA_964422665.1 uncultured Sphingomonadaceae bacterium
CGCTCGCCTATTCGAAGGACATGCAGGACGACAAGGTGCCGGTGTTCGAAGCGGCCTCGCTTCTGGACCTGTCGATCGCGGCGATGACGGGAATGGTGGCCGGAGCGACGTTCCGTACGGACCGCATGCGGGAATTGACCGAATCCGGCCATATCACCGCTACCGACCTTGCCGATTGGCTGGTGCGCGAGGCGGGCGTGCCGTTCCGCGAGGCGCACCACATTACCGGGGCGGCGGTCAAGCTCGCGGAGGATCGGAGTTGCGCCCTGGCCGACCTCCCGCTTGCCGAGCTCCAGGCAATCGATGCCCGGATTGGCGATGGCGTGTATGCGGTTCTGGGAGTCGATGCGTCGGTGGCGTCGCGTTCCAGCCATGGCGGCACGGCACCCGTTGAAGTGAGGAAGCGCGTGGCCGAAGCGCAGGCAGCACTGGGGATGGAAGCATGAGAAAGCTGCTGGTTGCCGGACCGATAATGGCGCTGCTCTGCGGTTGCGGACAGACGGCGGATCTCCGCCCCGCGGAAGGGCAGACACTGCCCATTGCCCCCTATGGCCGCGACGACCAGCCGAAAGCGGAGGAATTGCTCGAGCCGGCCCCGCAGGCTGCGCCGGAGCGTTCGGTCGAATTGCGCCGTCGTTCGGAAGAGCGCGAGGACGATCCTTTCGATCTCCCGCCGGAGGGTTAAGGTCGCAGAATGGATCATTTTCAGGTCATCGACGGCGAACTCCACGCCGAAAACGTGCCGCTGTCGCGCATCGCTGAGGAAGTCGGCACTCCGGTATACGTGTATTCGCGAGCCACGCTCGAACGGCACGCCCGTGTCTTCCGGGAAGGGCTGGCGGCAGTCGGTAAGGCGCATTTCGCTTTCGCGGTTAAGGCCAATCCCAATCTCGCAGTGTTGCGGGTAATGCAGCGCGAAGGGTTTGGCGCCGATGTCGTATCCGGCGGCGAGTTGGCGCGCGCGCTGGCAGCGGGCATGGCGGCCGAGGATATCGTTTTCTCTGGCGTGGGGAAGCAGGCGCACGAGCTGGTCCAGGGCCTGGAAGCTGGCATAGGCCAGTTCAATCTCGAATCCGAAGAGGAAGGGGAGGAGCTTGCCGCTCTCGCAGCCGCACGGGGGCTGACGGCGCGCTGTGCCCTGCGCGTCAATCCCGATATCGACGCCGGCACGCACGACAAGATTTCCACCGGCAAGGCGGACAATAAGTTCGGCGTTCCGATCGACGAAGCGGCGGGCATTTACGCCCGGCTCTCCGCGCTGCCCGGCCTCGCCATGCGGGGCGTTGCGGTGCATATCGGCAGCCAGCTGGCCGAGCTTGCCCCGCTGGAACGGGCCTTCGAAAAACTCGGCAAGCTGATCGCGGACCTCAGGGCCGCAGGCCTGACTGTGACTCATGCCGACCTCGGCGGCGGCCTTGGCGTCCCCTACAAATCAGGCGATGTGATGCCGAGCCCGGCCGAATATGGCGCGATGGTTGCACGCGTTACGCAGGACTGGGACGTAACCCTGATGTTCGAGCCTGGCCGCGTAATCGCCGGCAATGCGGGCATCCTGCTGACCCGGGTAGTGCGCGTGAAGAAGGGCGTAAACGATCCCTTTGTCATCGTCGATGCGGCGATGAACGACCTCGCGCGGCCGGCGCTCTACGGTGCGTGGCACGATTTCGAGGCGGTCCGGCCGTCGAACAAGCGGATCACTGCCAATATCGTCGGGCCGATCTGTGAGACCGGCGATACCTTCGCCATGGGCCGCAACATTGAAGGGGTGGAGGCGGGCGATCTGGCTGTGTTCCGCACTGCCGGCGCATATGGGGCCACTATGGCCTCGAGCTACAACAGTCGCGGTTTCGTTGCCGAAGTCATGGTCGATGGCGACAGGTTCGCGGTGGTTGCCGACCGTATCCTGCCCGAGGACATTACCGCCGCCGAGCGTGTGCCGGACTGGCTCGAGTAGTGCGCTCGCTTCCGCTCTTCCACCGCATTGCCGGACAGCCGGTCGTGGTATTGGGGGAAGGGCCGGCCGCCGATGCCAAGCGGAGGCTGGTCGAGCGAGCGGGCGGCAAACCGCTGGATCAGGCTGAGCAGGCCCTTGCGCAGGGCGCGCGGATGGCCTTCGTCGCTCATTCCGACGCCGACCGTTGCCGGAGAGACGCTGCGCGCCTCTCCGCTGCGGGCTTGCTGGTCAATGTCACCGACATGCCCGAATTGTGCGATTTTACGGTGCCCAGCCTGCTCGACCGCGACCCGGTGATTATAGCCGTCGGGACGTCCGGCGCATCTGCTGGACTGGCAAAGCAACTTCGTCTGCGACTGGAACAAATACTGCCGCAGGGGCTCGGCCGGTTGGCGGCGGGCCTCGAGAGCGCGCGTGAGGCCATTCGCCGCCGCTGGCCCGATGGCAATTCACGCCGCCGCGCGCTGGATGCGGCGCTGGCACCGGGCGGAGTGCTGGACCCGCTCAGCAACGAGGCCGACGAGCGAATCGGAGAATGGATCGATGACGCGGCCGAACCGGCGGGAGCGCGGATTGAGGAAATCATCCTGCAAAGCACTGATCCGGACGATCTCACTCTGCGGCAGGCTCGCTTCCTTGGAGAGGCGGACCAGGTGCTTTACGAATTGCCGGAGCCCACCGATGTGCTTGCAAGGTGTCGGGCCGACGCAATTCGCGTTCCTATCACCGCGGAGAGCCCCGCTCCCAACGGCCTGACGGTAATCTTGCGCCGACCACCACCATCCGATTGAATGTTGGGGCCGCGCTAGATCGGTCCGCGCGAGAGCGCGTCGATCGCGCTCTGGAGAATGATAGCGGCGGCATGACTGTCGATCCGTTCGGCGCGGCGAGCACGGCTGGTACCCTGCGCGATCATGTCGCGATCAGCGCTAGTGCTCGACCAGCGCTCGTCCCAGAGCAGTACGGGCAGTCCAAGTACGGCGATGTTGCGAGCGAAGGCGCGGCTGGCCTGTGCGCGGGGCCCGGCGCTGCCATCCATGTTAAGCGGAAGGCCGACGACAAACCCTCTCACACTCCGCTCACCCACCAGGCGCTTCAGCGCTTCGAGGTCGCGGGCAAACTTGCCGCGCGGCAGTGTCTTACCGGCGGTTGCGAAACGCCAGCCCGCATCGCAGAAGGCCGTGCCGATGGTCTTGGTGCCGAGGTCGACTCCCAGCAAAACGCCGCCATCGGGCAGCACTTCGGCAAAGGTCGCCGCGCTCTCGGTTACGAGTGCGCTGCTGCCCATGCGTTCACTCGCCTGGCGACATCCTGCTGCAGGTTCTTCCAGAACAGGGGGATGTCGTAGACATGATAATTGTTGCCCGGCAGTACGCCCGGGCCGAGGTCGGGCGGATCGCCGATCAGCAGCAGGCCTCTCGAATCGCACCGGGCCGGCACCGCGGCAGGAACGAGCTCTCCCGAGGAAAGGTCGTCATTGGGCACCAGCGTGCCGAGATTGGCCTCGGCGGCCGCCTCGGCGTTCAGGGTACCGGTCAGGGGATTGGTGCACAGGATCGGGCGTTCGCCACGCGGCTGGCCGTCGAAGCCGGGCGATCCCCGATAGCGGCGCAGAATCATTTCGGGATCGGCCGGTTCGGCAAAGCTCGACCAGGCGACGATGCAGCCCCCTTGGCGCGGCGTTGCGCAGGCCGGGAGCCCCAACGCCGGAAGGTCATGCTCGATCGAGATGGGCCAACCGATTGGATAGGCCATGGCGATCCGCGACTGGAGCGCGGTTCCGGCAACCCGCTCCTGCAACAGGCGGAGTATATGCAGCGCGCCCTGGCTGTGGCCGGCCAGGACGATCGGCCGATCTTCCGCGATGCTCTGGAGGAAATAGTCGAAAGCCAGCTCTATGTCGCGGTAGGCCGCATCGATTGCCTGAGTGGCTTCATCCGTCTCGGTGAGGAAGGCGCCAAACGTGGCCTGACGGTAGCGCGGTGCCCAGACTTCGCTGGCCTGGTTGAACGGGCTGGCCATGCCGGTGAGGAACAGCCGCGCGCGGTTCTGGGAGTCCGAATCCTCGAGTGGGGCGTTCCAGTTGTTCCGGTCGAAATAGCTCGTTGGGTGGACGAAGAAGACCGCCGCATCGAGGGGCACGACAGGAGGTACCGCCGCTCCCACCTCCGCTATCGAAACTTCCTCGGGCGTACCGGGCTCTGCTTCGGCCGGTTCCGCAAAGGCCGGCTGCCAGCGGACGGGATTTTGCGGCGCCGCTATGCCCGGGCGTGAGAACCACATGTCCGGATTGTCATAGGCATTGGTTTCAAGCGCCGCCTGCTCGACGAATTCGGTACGCGGAACGAACGCGATCTCGGTCAGCTCTTCCGACCACAGCCGAAGCGCGAAGGCGCCGCCGATCACCACGACGATAACGAAGGCAATGAAATAGAGGAATTTGCGCGCCATCGGAATCAGCCTGCGAGCGGTTCTGTAGCGGCTTCGGCCGCGTCGGCCGCATCGTTCTGTTCGGCGCGCCGTTCCAGCGCCACCTTGATCATGGCCAGTATCGGATCGGCGAGAGCTAGCCCCAGAATTCCGAACAGCACGCCCAGGATCAGCTGCGCCGCAAGTACCAGCGCAGGTGCGAGATCCACGGTCTTTTTTGCGATCATCGGAATCAGCAAGTAACCGTCGATCGTCTGGACGAAGAAGTAGACGAAGATCGTATAGATACCCATGTCGGTTCCGCCCGAAAATCCGACCAGGACCATGAGAAGGCCGGAAATCACCGCGCCAATATTGGGGATGAAAGCGAGCAGGCCGGTGATCAGGCCGAGCAGGGCTGCCATCGGGACGCTGCCAACACCGATGATCATGCCGCCATAGGCGAGCATTGCCCAGGTGAAGATTCCCTCGATCACCATGCCCACCAGGCGGCCAGCCAGCAGGTGACGCAGGGTACGACCCATGCGTGCACCCGTGATCCTGAAATCCTCGCGCAGGTGCTTGGGCAGCATCCATTCGACACCGCGCTCGTAAATGGCCGGCTCGATGGCAATGAAAATTCCCAGGATCAGAATGAGCAATCCGGTAGTGAGACCGCCCATTATCCCGCCAATGGCGCGCGTGACGGTGCCTACTCCACTCGCGAAATTGCTGGCCAGGCTTTGAAGTTCGACGCCCTCGAGTTCGAATCCATGACCGCGCAGCCAGCCGAGCAACTCGTTGAGCTGCGCAGTGACGAGGGCGGGAAATTGTGCCGCTTCTTGCGAGATTTGCTGTCCGGCGAAGATCGCCAGCCAGGCAAGAAAGGCGATGGTCAGCAGGAGCACTATCGAAACCCGCCAGAGACGCCCGATAGTGAGATATCGGCCCAGCAGCCTTGCGCCGCCATCGATCATCGCGGCGAGGATCACGCCGCCAAGGATCACCAGAAGGGATTGGGAGAGATAGACTGCCAACGCTATCCCGCCGATGACCATGGCCCAGACGAACGCCTTCTTGGCTTCCTGCCGCATGATCGGATCGGTGATCTGGGTCGGGCTGGAACCCATGGGCTTGATGTGCTCCTCCCGCATCCCGTCCATTATTCCGCTCCCTGTTCCGTCACCGGCGGGCGCAGGCTAGTGAAGGCGCGGCCCGAACGGAAGGCTCCCAACCAGGTAAGGGGATTCCAGCCGAACGTACCGTCGAGCGAGAATGTGATGAACTCGGCCCGGCCTCCCACGCTGGAAAGCGGCACCGGACCGCCGAGCCCCTTCTCGAATGTCGGCGCGCGGCTATCCGCGGAATGGTCGCGATTGTCGCCCATCAGGAACACATGCCCGTCAGGGACGAGGATTTCCTCCATATTGTCTCGCGATTGAAATTCGTGGTCGATGATCGGGTAGGTGGCGCCATTGGGCAGGGTTTCGCGATAGGTCGGAAGCTCGCAAACGACCTGCCCGCTCTCAAGGCGGACGCGGGCGTCGCCATATGTGTTCCAGTCGCATGGCGCATTTGCGTCCACGGGAATGCGGATCGGCGGTTCCGCTGCCTGCGGCACAGGTTTGCCGTTGAGGATAATCTGCCCGTTCTGCAGCGCGATGCGATCACCCGGCAGGGCGACGACGCGCTTGATGTAATCCTCCGCCCGGTCGGGCGGCACCGCGATCACGATATCGCCATATTCCGGGGTGGACGGGGCGAAACGCCAGTCGCTGCGCGGCAAGATGTGGAAGCTGGCCGAAACCCAGCTCCAGCCATAAGGATATTTGCTCACTACGAGCCGGTCGCCCACCAGCAGGCTGGGCATCATCGATTCAGATGGGATGTAGAACGGCTTGGCCACGAGACTGTGAAAGCCGAGCACCGCGATCAGCATCAATGCGATGCCGCGGATTTCCGCCCACCAGTTGACCTTGCCGCCCGGAGAGCTCCCGGCCGGCTGCTCGCCATCGTCGGAGAAGCTCTCCTGGTCGCTCATGTCGTTCACAGCGGGCGCGCCTCGATCACCACGAAAGCCTGGGCCCATGGGTGATCGTCAGTGAGGGTAAGATGAATGATGGCCTCATATCCTGCCGGGGTCAGTTCATGGAGCCTGGCCTGCGCGCCGCCGGCGAGCGCCAGGGTGGGCGCCCCGCTGGCCGCATTGACAACTCCGATATCGCGCATGAACACGCCCCGCCTGAATCCGGTTCCCACGGCCTTGGAAAAGGCCTCCTTCGCCGCGAAGCGCTTGGCCAAGGTGCCGGCGCGCGTCAATGGCCGGCGGGCGGCCTTGGCCTGCTCGATCTCGGTGAAGCAGCGTGCTTCGAAGCGGGCGCCCCACCGTTCGAGCGAATTGGCGATCCGCTCGATATTGCAGAGGTCGCTGCCCATTCCGATGATCATCGTGCGTCGTCCATCAGTTGGCGCATTTTCATTACGGCCGCTTCCAGCCCAACGAACACTGCTTCGCCGACCAAATAATGGCCGATATTCAGTTCCGCGAGCTGGGGAATGGCGGCGATCGGCTGGACATTCTCGTAGGTGAGCCCATGGCCGGCATGCGGCTCGATGCCGTTCTTGGCCGCAAGCGCGGCCATGTCGCCGAGCTTCCGCAGTTCTGCGGCCGCGCTTTCGCCGGTGGCATGGGCATATTCGCCCGTATGGAATTCGACCACCGGTGCGCCCAGCCGGAGCGCGGCCTCCAGCTGTCGCTCATCGGGTGCGATGAACAGGCTCACCCGGATGCCGGCATCGGCCAGCCGCGAGACGATCGGCTGCAGCCTGTTGTGCTGGCCTGCCGCATCAAGCCCGCCTTCGGTGGTCACCTCCTCGCGCTTTTCCGGCACGATGCAGGCGGCATGCGGCTGATGGCGCAGCGCGATCGCCAGCATTTCTTCGGTTGCGGCCATTTCGAGGTTGAGCGGCAGGTCGGTGGCCGCCTGGATTCGCGCCAGGTCGTCGTCGCGGATATGGCGGCGGTCTTCGCGCAGATGCGCGGTGATCCCGTCGCCTCCCACACGGGCGACAATCTCCGCTGCGCGCACCGGGTCGGGATGGTCCCCGCCCCGCGCGTTGCGGATCGTGGCCACGTGATCGATATTCACTCCGAGCCGTAGCCTGCCCAAAGGGGGACGGATGGTTGGCGCCGTCATCTCAGCTCTTGCGGCTGCCGGGCTTTTCGGCAGGGATCTTCTTCAGCTCGGGCGGCAGATCCTTCTTAGAGTAGGTCGGGAAGTTGATCTCGATCAGCGGATGGAACGGAATGTCGAATTCCACCTCTCCGCCCGTGCGATCGACCAGGCAGGCCAGTGCGATGACTTCGCCCCCTTCGTCCTCGATCGCCTTGATCGCTTCGCGGCTGGAAAGGCCGGTGGTGACGACATCCTCGACCAGCAGCACCTTCTCTCCCGCCTCCACGGTGAATCCACGACGAAATTCGAAGGTGCCGGTCGGCCGCTCGACGAAGATCGCATCGCGTCCCAGCGCCCGGCCAACTTCGTGGCCGATGATGACTCCGCCCATGGCGGGCGACACCACCTTGTCAATCTTCGCTCGCAGGTCGCGCGGCAGGCCCTGAACCAGCGCCAGGGCCAGGCGGCCGGCACGCTCCGGGTTCATCAGCACGCGCGCGCATTGCAGGTAATGGGCGCTGTGACGCCCGGAAGAGAGCAGGAAATGGCCTTCGAGCAGCGCGCCGCTCGCGCGGAACTCCGAGAGCACCTCGTCATCGGTCATGATTGATTCTGTCGATCCTTATGGCTGTTCACGCATCCAGACCCGCGGTCGCAGCAGTGGCGGCACGAGTGCTTGTGAAAATTCTCCCTAGAAGCGCTTGAGGCATGGGGCAAGCGCGCGTATAGGCCCGGCCAAACCGCGCCTTTGGGGGCACGGGGACAGCCCTTTGTAATACTGGCAACGGAAAGCACCACCGTGACGAATATCGGCGCGAACGCCTGCAAGCACATCGTCCTTCTTCTCGCCGCAATCGCGGCGCTGGCCCTCGGCGGGCTTGCACAGCAAGCATCCGCGCAGGAAGCCGCCGATGCAGCTGCCGCCGAGTCGGCGGCGGAGGCGCCGGCCGAGGCGGCGGCCTACACGCCGCTCGGCCCGGACATGATCAAGGGCCAGCCGGTTCCGGGCGGGCTCGATGTGCAGCCGCAATATTCCGACATCGGCGCGCAGGCGATCGGCCTGCACACGGGGCTGGTGTGGGTGATGATCATCATCAGCGCGTTCGTTCTGCTGCTGCTTCTCTGGGTGATCGTGCGGTACAACAAGCGCGCGAATCCGGTCCCGTCCAAGACCAGCCACAACACCGCGATCGAAGTCATTTGGACAGTGGTTCCGGTGCTGATTCTGGTGGCGATCGCCGTGCCTTCGATGCGGCTGCTCGCCAACCAGTTCGAAAGCCCGCCCGAAGATGCGATCACCGTGAAGGCGACCGGCTATCAGTGGTACTGGGGCTATACCTATCCCGACCATGGCGGGTTCGAGGTGATCTCGAACATGATGCCCGAGGACGATGCAATCGCCCAGGGGTTTCCCCCGCAGCTTGAAGTGGACAACCGGATGGTCGTCCCCGTGGGCGTGCCGATCCGGCTGCAGACCACCGCTGCTGACGTCATTCACTCCTTCGCGGTCCCGTCCATCTGGTTCAAGCTGGACGCCGTTCCGGGACGGCTGAACGAGCTCACCATGACGATCAACGAGCCGGGCATCTATTACGGGCAGTGTTCGGAGCTTTGCGGTGCGCGGCACGGCTATATGCCGATCGCCGTGGAAGCCGTTCCGATGGAGCAGTTCCGCGCCTGGGTCGCTTCCAAGGGCGGCACGTTCGGTGAAGAGGAAGAAGCGGCGCCGGATGCCGAAATCGTTCCCGCAGCCGCTACCGAAGAAGCAGCTCCTGCCGATGAGGCAACCCCCGCCGCCGAACCGGCTCCCGCAGCCTGAGCCGCGAACAGAATAGCAGTAAGGTCAATCAAGCCATGGCAACCACCGCCGACACCTTCCAGGCTCACACGGAAGAGCATCACGACGCCGATCACAAGCCGGGCTTCTTCGCCCGCTGGTTCATGTCCACGAACCACAAGGATATCGGTACGCTCTACCTGATCTTCGCGATCTTTGCCGGCATCATCGGCGGCGCGATTTCCGGGATCATGCGCGCCGAGCTCGCCGAGCCCGGCATTCAGATCCTCAACCAGTCGATCTTCATGGTCGGCGTGGGGCCGGAAAACCTTGATGCGGCTCTGCATCACTGGAACGTGCTGATCACCGCTCACGGGCTGATCATGGTGTTCTTCATGGTCATGCCGGCGATGATCGGCGGCTTCGGCAACTGGTTCGTACCGCTGATGATCGGCGCGCCCGACATGGCGTTCCCGCGCATGAACAACATCTCCTTCTGGCTGACCGTGGCGGGTTTCCTCTCGCTGGTCGCCAGCATGTTCTTCCCCGGCGGCACAGGGCAGGGCGCGGGGACCGGCTGGACGGTTTATGCACCGCTTTCCACCACCGGCTCGACCGGGCCCGCGGTCGATTTCGCGATCTTCTCCATCCACCTCGCCGGTGTGGCCTCGATCCTCGGTGCGACCAACTTCATCACCACCATCTTCAACATGCGCGCGCCGGGCATGACCCTGCACAAGATGCCGCTGTTCGTCTGGTCGGTGCTGGTCACCGCATTCCTGCTGCTGCTCGCGCTGCCGGTGCTGGCCGCGGCGATCACCATGCTGCTGACCGACCGCAATTTCGCAACGACTTTCTTCGATCCGGCCGGCGGCGGCGACCCGATCCTGTACCAGCACCTGTTCTGGTTCTTCGGTCACCCGGAAGTCTACATCATGATCCTGCCGGGCTTCGGCATGATCAGCCAGATCGTGCCGGTGTTCAGCCGCAAGCCGGTGTTCGGCTATCTCGGCATGGCCTATGCCATGGTCGCGATCGGCGTGGTCGGCTTCGTCGTGTGGGCGCACCACATGTAC
>CAYRCH010000084.1:0-10221 GCA_964422665.1 uncultured Sphingomonadaceae bacterium
GAATCCAGCGTGAGATTGGTCAGCAATTCGCTGGCCACGCTGCCGATCGTGGCGTGGCGAAACCCGCTTTCACCGTGCGTTCCGAATGCGACCAGCTTGGACTGGGTCTCCTTGGCGGTGTCGTAAATCCCGCCGAAAAGGTTACCCCGCTCCACGCGCCCATCTACCCGCCGGGACAGGCCAGCCTCATCCCCCAGGGCGGCGATGAACTTGTCCATTTCCGCCTGTTCTTCCGACCGCAGCTCTTCGCGAACGTGTTCGGCCTTGTTCCAGGCGGCGTAGGGAACGTGGAATGCGTGTAGCAGGTGGAAGCGGGCCTCCGGGAAAAGCATCGCAGTCCTGATCAGCGCCTGGCGCGAATTGTCGGAAAAATCGGTCGCGAATATCACGGAATCATAGCTGCCATGCGGTCGCTGCTTGACCACCAGCAGCGGGCAGGACGCTTCGCGGGCGATATAATCCACCGCGGTTCCAAGAATGAAATCCTTGAGCGAGTTGAAGCGCGCGGGGCCTGCGCAGATTACGGCTGCGCCGCACTCCTCGGCCACTTCGGCAACCGCTTCGGGAGTGTTGCCGGAGGGGGTGAATACTTCCACCTTCTCACTTCCGGGAGGCAACGTCTCGCGAATCTTCGCCTCTACTTCCCCGGCAGCGGCTTCCTCTTCCGGTTCGAGGACGTGGACGATGCACACTGGCCGCGAAAGCTGCCCGCCGAGCAGGAAAGCGCGATCGACGGCACGGTCTGACCGGGCACTAAGGTCAGTGGCGGCGAGGATGGGCCCCGAACTCATATCTTCTCCGGATCGATAGTTGGATGCGCACCCTAGCCGACAGAGGAAAGCCCGCAACCCCGGAGAAAATCATCGTGTTTTCGGGCCCTCCGGATCAGCCCTCCACCAGCATCAGGGCATCGAGCGCCACGACTCCCTCACCCTGCGGGTGAATGATCACGGGGTTGAGATCGATCTCGCGAATGCGCGGATTGCCGCTCATGATCCGCCCCATGGATACGATCAGATCGGCGAGAGCCCCGACATCGAGCGCGGGTGCACCGCGCCAGCCTTTCAGGATCGCCGCCTGCTTCAATTCCAGGAGGCCGGCTTTCACCTGTTCGGCGCCGAGATCCGGGGTGAACAGCTTCACATCCTTCAGTATCTCGGCGGTGACCCCGCCAAAGCCTGCCAGCACCACCGGGCCCCATTCGGGATCGCTCTTGGCGCCGACGATCATTTCGGTGCCCATCTTGCCCATTTTCTCGACCAGCACGCCGTCAAGCGCGATCGAGCTGTCATAGGCCGCGACATTGTCGAACATCCGGGCGAAGGCCTCGCGCACCGCATCGCCCGACTTTAGGTTCAGCAACACGCCGCCGGCATCGGACTTGTGGCCAAGCGCCGCGGCCTGGGCTTTCATCACGACCGGATAGCCGATCGCTTCGGCGGCGCTCACCGCATCGTCGGCGCTCGCCGCGAACTTGCTTTCCGGGAACGGGATACCGAGCGGGCGGAGCAACTCCTTCGCCTTGTATTCGGGCACGACGCCTGTGACCGCGTCCAGCCCGGGCACCGCGACCGGATCGCCCGAGCGGTCGGCCAGATCGCGCTTGGCCAGATCCGCCAGCCGCGCGATCGCGCGGTAGGCGCGCTCGGTGCTCGGGAACCAGGGAATGCCGACCTTGCGCAGGCCTTCGATATAGTCTTCCGGGACCGTCGCGCCCTCGTCGACACCGGCGAAGACCAGCGGCTTCGCGAAGGTGCCGTCTTCCAACACCTTGATGATGTGCGGGAACTTGATGCCGCTGGTGATCGGATCCGACTGGATGATCGAGGCGACGACCGAGCCGATGCGGTCGTCATCGAGGAGCGCGGTCAGCACCTTGGTGTAGATTTCCGGCTCCGAGAGCCCGAGAGCGGTGATGTCGGTCGGGTTCGAGACCGGCACGAAGTCGGGGAGAATGGCCCGCAGCGCCGGGCTGTTATCGTCGTCGAGATGGATCAGGTCGAGCCCGATATCCTCGGCAATGTCGAAGGCGAGGCCGCGCAGCGCGCCGCTTTCGCCCAGCACCGCCATGTTGGCGCCGGGCAGCGCGGGGCAGCGCAGCGCAATCTCGGTGATGTCGCCCAGTTCCTCCAGCGTATCGGCGAAAATCACGCCTTCCCGGCCGAGCTTGGCCTTCATCAGCGCATAGTCGCCGGCCATCGCGCCGGTGTGAGTGGCGGCCGATTCCTGCGCCTTGTTGGACTTGCCCGGGTGCAGCATGACGATCGGCTTGCCCGCTTCGCGCGCACGGCGCGCAGCGGCGATGAACGCCTTGGGACGACGCAGGCTTTCGACATACATGGCGATGACGTGGGTGTCCTCGTCGTCGATCAGCCATTCGACATAATCCTCGACGCCGGAAGCTGCCTCGTTGCCGGTGGAAACCGAAGTGGAGACGTAGAGATCGCGCGGATGGAGCGCCGTGGCGAGCACCGCGGCGAGCGCACCCGACTGGCTGGCAATGCCGACCGCGCGCGTACCCTTGGGCGGCGTGCGCATGTTGGTCTCGACGAATGTCAGCGGAACGCGCGCGACATAATTGGTGCAGCCGAGGCAGTTGGGGCCTTCGATGACCATGCCGTGTTCCTCGGCAATGCGGCCGAGTTCGAGCTGGTCCTTCATCCCCTCCTCGCCGGCTTCGGAAAAGCCGGCAGAGTAGATCACCACCGCTCCGCATTTGCGCGCGGCCAGCTGCCGGACGGTTTCGAGCACGAAGGGCCGCGGAATTGCGAGAACGGCGCAGTCGATCCCCTCGGGAAGGTCCTCGACCGAATGACAGACCTTCAGGCCAAGCAATTCGTCGCGTTTCGGATTGACCGGGTAGATATCGCCCGCGAACTCATACTGGACGAGGTTGTTGAGCAGGGTCGCGCCGAGAGCCCCCTTGCGGTCCGACGCGCCGACCACCGCCACCGACTTGGGGCGAAGCAAACGATCGATCTGTTCATTGGTAAAACGGCGGGTGCTCATCCGGATATCTCCCGAAAAACGCCCCGGCGTTTCGGCCGGGGCGCAACCAGATTTCTGCTGAAGCCCTAAGGGGCATGGCGGGCGGGGACAAGCCCGCGCCCAAGGCCGAGCTCAGTCGGACTTTAACTTGCTCTTGTCGAAAGCGCCAAGACCCGGCTTGAAGGTCTTCTCGTCGAGGAACTGCTTGGTCGCTTCCTTGCGGGTTTCCCAGCCGCCGAAATCGTTCAGCGCTTCCTGCGCGCGGATCAGGTAATCCTCCGCATTGTCGTAGGTCATCTCCCTGACCCGGCGCACCGCCCATTTGGTGGCGCGCAGCGCGTGGGTGTCCTTTTTCTTCAGGACGTCGGCGATCTCCTGGACCCGGGCGCGGAGCTGGTCGGCCGGCACGCTTTCCGTGACCAGTCCCTGCTCGGCAGCTTCCTTGCCGCTCAGATTCTCGCCCATCATCGCGTGGTACATCGCCTTGCGGTAAGGCATAAGCTCCGCCGCAACCTTGGATGCACCGCCGCCGGGCAGGATCGCCCAATTGATTTCCGACAGGCCGAACTGGGCATCGTCACTCGCCACCGCGATATCGCAGGCAAAGAGCGGGCCGTAGGCGCCGCCGAAACACCAGCCATTGATCATGCCGACCGTGGCTTTCTCGTACCAGCGCAGGCGTTCCCACCAGGAATAGGCTTCACGCTGGTGTTGGCGGGTCTTGTGAATGCCCTGCTGCTCGGCCTCGCGGAAATACTCCAGCAGGTCCATGCCGGCGGACCATGCGGAGCCTTCGCCGGCCAGGACAAGCACTTGGACGTCGTCGCGGAATTCCAGCTCGTTGAGGACCCGGCCCATCTGGCGGTTGAGCTTCGGGCTCATGCAGTTCCGCTTGTCGGGGCGATTGAAATAGACCCATGCCACGCCGTCCACTATCTCGTAACGGACGGTCTCTTCTTCGGGCCGCGGATCGGGTTGTGACGGCGTCGCCATCAGGTCTCTCCTTCAAGAATACTGGGCGAGCGAATTCTCGCTCGACGCGGCGAGCTATACATGCCAAAATTGTTATGAACAACAACAATCGTGATCAATTTTTCGTCAATGCATGATCCGCTCCTTTCCTACCCGGGATACTCGCTGCGCCGGGCGAACAATGCCCTGATGGCGGCGCTGGCGACTCGCCTCGCCCCGCTCGGCATGCGGCAGACCGAAGCCTCGGTGATGATGCTGATCGGGGCCAATCCGGGCGTCACGGCCAGCGCACTCGGCCGCCAGCTCGATATCCAGCGGGCGAATATGGTCCCGCTCCTCAACCGCCTGGAGGACGGGGGACTGATCATTCGCGCCCCGATCGATCGTAAGAGCCAGGGACTGGAACTGACCGCCGAAGGGCGTGAAAAACTTTCGCAGGTGGTTTCCGAAATCGACCGCTTCGAGAGGGAGATGCTCGACCGAATACCGGAAGAACATCGCGATCACCTGCTTCCCGCACTGCAGGCCCTCTGGCGCTAAGGCCATCGGATGATTATCCGTTAGCGGAATCCAGCGGGAGAGAATGGTGAGCGAAGTTCATCCAGTAACAGCGCAATGGGCCGAGAATGCCCTGATCGACAAGGCAGCATATCAGGAGAAGTATCGCCGCTCTGTCGAGGATCCGGAAGGCTTCTGGCGCGAGGAAGCCGGTCGGATCGACTGGATCAGGCCGTTCACCAGGGTCAAGGACACCAGCTTCGACGAAGCGAGTTTCGGCATCCGCTGGTTCGAGGACGGCACACTTAACCTGGCGGCGAACTGCCTTGACCGGCACCTGGCAAAACGAGGGGATCAGAAGGCGATCATCTGGGAGCCCGATGACCCCGCCACTTCCGGTCGCACCCTCACTTATCGCCAGCTCCACGAAGCCACCTGCAAATTCGCCAACCTGCTCCGCTCCGAAGGGGTAAGGCGCGGCGACCGGGTGACGATCTACCTTCCCATGGTCCCCGAAGCCGCGGTGGCGATGCTCGCTTGCGCGCGGATCGGCGCGGTGCATTCGATCGTTTTCGCCGGCTTCAGCCCCGAGGCGCTCGGCAGCCGCATCGTCGATTGCGATAGCGACCTGGTGATCACCGCCGACGAAGGCCTGCGCGGCGGCAAACGCATCCCGCTCAAGGCCAATGTCGATGCGGCGCTCGCCAGCCATGGCAAGGTTCGCCGGGTGATCGTGCTACGGCATACCGGCGCGGACGTGCCCATGGTCGAGGGCCGCGACATCGACTGGGGCGAGGCTATCGCCAATCAGAGCGCCGACTGCCCGGCAGAGGAAATGGCCGCCGAGGATCCGCTGTTCATCCTCTATACCAGCGGGTCCACCGGCAGGCCCAAGGGCGTATTGCATACCACCGGCGGCTATGCGGTGTGGGTGGGCATGACTCACGAATACACCTTCGACTATCGCCCCCGCCCAGACGGCACGATGCCGGTATATTGGTGCGCGGCGGATATCGGCTGGGTCACCGGGCATAGCTACATGGTCTATGGCCCGCTATTGAACGGCGCGATTACCGTGATGTTCGAAGGCGTGCCCAACTATCCCGACTTCAGCCGCTTCTGGCAGGTCGTCGACAAGCACCAGGTCGAGATTTTCTACGCCGCTCCCACGGCGCTGCGAGCGCTGATGCGCGAAGGCGACGAATGGGTGAAGCGTACCAGTCGCAAGAGCCTCCGCCTGCTCGGATCGGTCGGCGAGCCGATCAATCCCGAGGCCTGGGAATGGTATTATCAGGTAGTCGGCGAAGGGCGCTGCCCGATCGTCGACACCTGGTGGCAGACCGAGACCGGCGGCCACATGATCACACCCCTGCCCGGCGCGACGGACCTCAAGCCCGGTAGCGCCTCAACGCCGATGTTCGGGGTCCAGCCCGCGCTCGTCGATCCCGCCGACGGGCACGTGCTGGAAGGCGCGGCCGAGGGGGCGCTGGTAATCACCGATAGCTGGCCCGGCCAGATGCGCACCGTCTATGGCGATCATGCGCGCTTCTTCGAGACTTATTTCAGCCAGTATCCGGGCACTTACTTCACCGGCGATGGCTGCCGCCGCGACGAAGACGGGTATTACTGGATCACCGGCCGCATCGACGATGTGATCAACGTGTCCGGCCACCGTATGGGCACGGCCGAGATCGAAAGCGCGCTCGTGCTGCACCACCAGGTAGCGGAGGCCGCGGTGGTCGGCATGCCGCACGACGTAAAGGGCCAGGGCATCTACGCCTATGTGACCACCACTTCCGGCACCGAAGACACCGAAGAACTGCGGCAGGAACTGGTGCAGTGGGTGCGCAAGGAGATTGGACCGATCGCCACGCCCGACGTGCTGCAATTCGCGCCTTCGCTGCCCAAGACCCGCAGTGGCAAGATCATGCGGCGGATCCTGCGCAAGATCGCGGAAAACGACACCGGCAACCTTGGCGACACGAGCACGCTGGCCGATCCTTCCGTGGTGGATGACCTGCTGGCCAACCGGCCGCAAGGCTGATGAAGCAGCGAAGTCACCCCAGGACAGCCACGTAGGCGCCGGCCGCGATCACAACAGCGGCGAATACCCGCTCCAGCAGCGCTTTGCGCGGCGCGAGCATTTTCGCCAGCCGAGCTCCGGCCCAGGCTCCGGCAATACCGCCTGCCACAAGCAGCGCAGTCAGTGGCCAGTCGACGAAGCCCGACACAGCGTAGGAGGCTGCGGTGGTAAAGCCGAGCACGCTGACGACCACAAGGGAAGTCCCCACGGCGACTGACAGCGGCATGGCCGTGGCCATGACAAGCCCCGGAACGATAAGGAAGCCGCCGCCAATGCCGAAGAAACCGGCCGCAAGCCCCACTGCAAATCCGATCGGCACAAGGCGCAGCAGCAGTCCCGGCGCGCTTTCGCGGGTCAGCCGCACATCCGGCTGCTCGGCCCGGCGCCGCTTGCGGAGCATCGACAGCCCCACCACGATCATCAGTATGCCGAACAGGGTCAGCAGCTTCTGCCCGTCAAAGGCCTTGCCGGCTTCTGCACCCAGCGCCGCGCCAAGGGCACCGGCAGCCGCGAACACCAGCGCGCAGCGCCATTTGATCGTGCCCAGCCGGAGATGGGCGCCCAGACCTGCCAGCGCATTGAGAGCCACGGCCACCGCTGCCGTGCCGATCGCGGCATGGGTGGACTGCACCCCCACCACATAGATCAGGAGCGGGACGGCAAGGATCGAGCCGCCGCCGCCCACCAGACCGAGCACCAGGCCGACCAGCCCGCCCGAGAGGAGCACCAGGATGATCTCCATCGAGGACATGGTCAGGCGCCAATCCCGATGCGGGGCCGAAGCGGGCCCTGCGAGGCCATCCTCTCCCGCATCTTGACCATTGCCGCCTCCTATCTATATTAGAAATATCTAATTTAATATCCGCTTGCGAAAGTCAAGGGCGGATGCGGTAAGGAGTGACTATGATGACCGGCAGCAAACCGCTGATCGAAGCCTTCTTCGACGAACCGACTTTCACGATCAGCTACCTGGTGGCCGATCCGGCCACGCTGAAAGCCGCCGTGATCGATCCGGTGCTCGATTTCGATCTCGCGTCGGGCGAGGTGGATACGAGATCGGCACAGGTCATTCTCCACAAGGCGAAAGAGCTTGGCTGGACGATCGAGATGGTGCTGGAAACCCATGCCCATGCCGATCACCTGTCGGCCGCTCCTTACATCAAGATGCACACCGGCGCCCCGATCGGGATCGGCGAGCACATCCGCGACGTGCAGAAGATATTCCGCCCGGTGTTCGCCATCGAGAACATGGCCACCGACGGTTCCGATTTCGACCGCCTGTTCGCCGATGGGGAAAGCTTCGAGATCGGCCAGATGACCGTGCGGGTGATGCATGTGCCCGGCCACACGCCGGCCGACGTCGCTTACCTGATCGGGGACGCGGCTTTCGTCGGCGACACGCTGTTCATGCCCGACTATGGCACGGCGCGGGCGGACTTTCCCGGCGGCGACGCCCGTACGCTCTACCGTTCGATCCGCAAGCTGCTCTCGCTGCCCGGAGAGACCCGGCTGTTCCTGTGCCACGATTACAAGGCGCCGGGGCGGGACGAGCACCGGTGGGAGGCCACGGTGGAAGAGCAGCGGCGCGCCAGCGTGCATGTGCATGACGGGGTGAGCGAGCAGGATTTCGTTGCCATGCGCGAGGCCCGCGATGCCACGCTTTCTGCGCCCCGGCTGCTGCTGCCCTCGATCCAGGTCAATATTCGCGCCGGCCAGTTTCCGGAGGCGGAGGACAACGGCGTGCGTTATCTCCGGATCCCGGTGAAGGAAAAGGCCCACTGAACCTCCCGCCGGCTCGCTCTGGCCAAGCGGCCGCGGGTCTGATTACATTCCGGCGGAAAAGGGAGAGGGCCGGATGATTCGAGCATTGAAGGGCGCGGCCTGCGCCATTGCCATGAGCCTTGCCGCCAGCGCGAATGCGCAGGTCGCCGGGGTGCCGCTGGAGATGGAGCCGGGCACATGCATGCGCGAATGCCTGGAAGCCAAGGTCGAGAGCTACGTGCAGGCGATGGTGGATGGCACCGTATCCGACGAGCTCTTCGCCAGGAATGTCCGCTTCACCGAGAACGGCGTGCAAATGCCCTTCGGCAATGAGGGCCTGTGGGCAACGGCTTCGGGCGCGCAGGGCTACCGCCTGATCGTTCCCGACGTGGTGACGCAGCAGGTTGCCGCGCTGCTCACCGTGCAGGAAACGGCGGGCAGCTCGGCCACCGGGCCGGACCTGCCATCCGATCCGGTCGGCATCTCGCTGCGGCTGCGGATCGACAGGGAGGGCAAGATCTCCGAGGTCGAGCAGATCGTCGCCCGGCCGGAGCGGCCGCTCGGCCCGCCACCTCCGCCCAATCCCAATGCATGGCCGCCGACGGGCGAAGGCGTGGAGGCGCTGGGCAGCCCCTGGGAAGGCTATTTCGAGGCGGTTCCGGAGGAAGAGCGCCACAGCCGCGCCGAGCTGGTGGAGATGGCCAATGCCTATTTCGAGGCGGTCGAGCGCAATACGGGCAAGGACTATTACCCTTTCACCGACGATTGCCTGCGCATCGAAAACGGCTTCACCGTGGTCAGCCCGCCCGATCCCGAAAATCCGAACCGCCAGACCTGCCGCGGACAGCTCGAAACCTCGCTGATCGGCGCGGTCACCTCGATCCGCGACCGGCGGGTGGTGGCGGTGGACCGCGAGCGCGGCGTGGTGTTCGCCTTCGCCTTCTTCGACCACCGGCCGATCAACTGGAGCTGGCAGCTGGGCGAATTGTTCAAGGTGGAAAAAGGCAAGATCAGCCGGATCGAGGCGATCTTCATCCGCGGACCCTATGGGATGTGCTCGGGCTGGAGCACTTACGAGCAGTGCCGTAGCGAAGAACCGCTGGACGTGCGCTGAAAGCCACGAAGGTGTCGACACGGAACGGGTTTTTACGCAGGGTGAATTCCCGCGCACACCATTGAACTTGTTACGCTTTTCGAAATTTCCGTGTGGACTTCGCCTTTCCAAAGCCACACCCCCCTGCGGACTTTGCAGCGCCGCCCTGGTTGATGAAATACATCCCCGTTCGCGCGCGGGGGGTTTCCGCCCAAAGGCCCGGCCGCTTCGGCAGTGGTTATCGACGGTTGGAAAGAGCCGGTCCCGCACCGAGTCGGGGCGGGTGGACTCTAGGCAGGTTGGGCGCGTGTAGGAAAGCGGGAAATCCCGCCGGCGAGCCCCAGCGCCTAGTCGGCGCCGCCAAGGCTCGCGATCACCGCCTGCAGCTTCTCGCCCACGATATGCGCTTTCTCCGACAGCTGGGGATTGCCGATCGCCTGCATCGAGGCCACCGGATCGATCGCGGCGACTTCCACCGCGCCTTCCACCTGCTGCACCACGACGTTGCAGGGCAGCATCGTTCCCACCTTGTCTTCGAGCTTCAGCGCCTCATGCGCGAGGGTGGGATTGCAGGCGCCGAGGATCGTATAGGGGCGGAAATCCGCGCCGATCTTCTCCTTGAGCGTGTTGCTGACATCGATCGTGGTGAGGACGCCGAAGCCCTCCTCCTTGAGGGCCGCCGTGACGCGGGCAATGGCGTCTTCGAAAGACGTGTCGAGAATGGTCGAGAAATAATAGGGCATGGTTGCTCCTCCGGCCGGGACGGCCTCACGAGCGATCAACGGCAGGCGCGGTGAAGCGATCCCGGGAAAGTGAGGCGGCGTGG
>CAYRCH010000085.1:0-9942 GCA_964422665.1 uncultured Sphingomonadaceae bacterium
CGTCGGACCTTGCCGAAGGCGTGCTGTCGCAGTGCGGCACGATCATCTCGATGCGTCTCAACAACGACCGCGACCAGAGCTTCGTGAAGGCCGCCATGCCCGAAGGCGCGCGCGGCTTCCTCGACTCCATTCCGGCCCTGCGCAACCGGGAATGCATCATTTGCGGTGAGGGTGTTTCGATCCCGATCCGTGTCAGCTTCGACAATCTCGAAGAATCGCGGCGCCCGGCCTCCGAGGATCCCAGCTTCGTCGACCTGTGGAACGAGGGCGGCGGCGAGGAAGAAGCCGTGCTGCGCACCGTGCAGCGCTGGCGCAGCCAGGGCAAGTAAGCCCTACAGATCGGGCGACATCCGCCCGGCTGGTTCTCCTTCCGCATGGGCCTGTTCGGCGGCCTGCTCGCGCGTCTCAGCCATGGCCCGATCGCGCCAGCCGGTCCGATGATAGAACCACCACGCCAGGGCGAGCGCGCTGATCCCGGCAACGGGGAATGACAGCCAGATCGCATCTGCGCCCAGCCAGCCGTAAGTCAGCCAGTAGAATCCGAGCCGCACCGGGAACATCGCAATGGCCAGGATCACCAGCGGGGCGAACACGATGCCGCCCGCGCGCATGGTGGACGTATAGACCAGCGTCATGCCGAACAGCACGAAGTTCCAGCTTGCCAGCAGCTGGATATGGCGCGCGACGTCCACTGCCGGGCTGTCCGGTCCGAGGAACAGGCCCAGCGCCGGCCGGTCGAACAGCAGCAGCAGCACCGTGAGCACGCCGGTCATCCAGAAATTGACGATCAGGCCGGCCCTTGTGACCTCGCCGAGCCGGTCCCACTTGCCTGCGCCGATGAACTGCGCCGCCATCGCGCTGATCGCACCGCCGATCGCCATTGCCGGCATCTGGATATAGGTGAACAGCTGCATCGCCGCCCCGTAAGCGGCGGTGGTCATCACCCCTTCCCGGTTGACGAGGCCGACCACGATGATGCCCGCCGCGCTGATCAGCAGCATCTGCGCCCCCATGGGAAGACCCTTGCCGACGATGAAGCGCAGCTCCTCCCGGTCCGGCACGAGGTAGCGCAACTCGCTTCCGCGCAGGCGCAGCGGCAGGTCGCGCCGATAGAGGTACATGACCATCAGGATGAAGCTGGTGACCGCCGCGATCACCATCGCCAGCGCCGAGCCGACAATGCCGAGCTCGGGAAAGGGGCCCCAGCCGGTGATAAGCAGCGGGTTGAGCACGATGTCGAGCGCCACCGTCAGGCCCATGAAGATCAGCGGGGTGCGCGAATCCCCCGCGCCGCGCAGGCCCATCTGCAGGATGATCGAGACCATCACCACCGGCATGGAAACGAACAGCATCCGCAAATAGCCGAGCGCGAGATCGCGCGCGCTGCCGGGCGTTCCCAGCAGGTCGAGCAGGCCCGGCGTGAAGAACCAGCCGAGCGCGGCAATGGCGAACATCACGATGAAGCTGAAGCCCACCGCCGTGCCGAAAGTGCGCCGCGCGCCGTCGATATTGCGCGCGCCGTAACGCTGGCCGATCTTGACCGTCCCGGCCATGCCGAAGCCGAAGGCCGCGGCTGACAGCAGGAACATGATGATATTGGCATTGGCCGTGGCGGCCAGCGCCTCCTCGCCGATCAGCCGCCCGACCCAGATCGAATTGACCGTGCCGTTGAGCGATTGCAGCGCGCTGCTGAGCAGGGTGGGTACGGCGAACATCAGCAGGGTCTTCAGCACGGGGCCCTGCGTCAGGTCGCCGCCGCGCATCGGCGCGGCGCGGCGTGTGTTCATGTGCCCCTCGTATCGCCGAAGCGTTCGATATGGAGCCGGCGCGAAAGCGAAAAGCCATGGCTGGTGGCCAGCGGGCCAAGCCATTCCTCGCGCGCATGCAGCGCCCCCGTGTCGGTGCCTTCTGCCATCAGGAAGATGCGCTCCGCGGGAATGGAGTGCCGCGCGGCGAGGGTAAGGACTTGCTCCACGTCGCCGGGCTGCGCGATCACGAATTTGAAGAAGGCGCGGCGTTCCGACGCCCAGTGATCGAGACGTTCGGGGATCAGCGCCAGTTCCGCGGGATTCCCGCTATGCGCCAGCTTGGGGCTGACATTGTACTGGGTGACGAAGCGGTCGAGCGCGGGGTGCGGAGGCGCGGTGCCATTGGTCTCGATTTCGACGATCATCGGCGGCAGCAGCTCGAGCATCCGGGCGAGGGCCGCTGCCTGCATCGTCGGTTCGCCGCCGGTGATGACGAGGCGATCCTGCCCGAGCGCGGCGATCCGTTCGGCGGCCTGTTGCTCCGAAAGCGTCACCTGGTTGGCGGCGCGGTCGAAGGTTTCGCCGCTGCGATGCGGGCGCGTGTCGCCGGTGAAATGCCAGGTATAGGCCGTGTCGCACCAGACGCAGGCAAGGTTGCAGCGCGACAGGCGGATGAAGGCGCAGGGCTTGCCCGCGCTCGGCCCTTCGCCCTGGAAAGAGGCGAAGATTTCCGGCTCTTCGGGGGAGATGGTGGCGAGAGTCAGCGGCACAGGGCTTTCCAGGCATTTCCCCCCGAGGGTGACACAGGCGACACCCCGTCACCTTGAAGCGATTCAAGTAACATACTGACAAACAAGTGAATCGCGCTCGAAATCGAGGGTGACGTTACAGGAAAGGGGGCCAGATCGCGGCAGTGCATCGTGACATCCATGGAAGCGAGGTGACGGATACGCTTGCAGGTGAAGGCCGTGTAGGAAAGCAAAATCCTACCCGCGCCGGGGAGGAGATCGCGTTTACCCCAGCCGCGCCAGCGCCGCTTCCAGCCGTTCGGCCTCGCCGGCATGATGCGCATGGTCGGCCCGGGCCTTCTCCACCGCTTCCGGCTTGGCCTTTTCGACGAAGGCGGGGTTCGCCAGCCGCCCCTCGAGCGATTTTGCTTCCTTGCGCGATGCTTCGAGCGCCTTGGTCAGCCGCGCCTTTTCCGCCTCGATATCGATCACCCCGGCCAGCGGCAGCACGAACACGTCCTCCCCGGCACTGACCTGCATCGCCGCGCCGGGCGGTGCGGGAGCTACCTCGATCGCGGAGAGCCGGGCCAGGCGCTGGAGCGCCGACAGGTTCGCCTGGACCGCCTTGCCGGCGAGGTCGCTGGGCATTTCGCAGAATGCCTGGAGCTTCTGTGACGGGGGAACCCCAAGCTCGTTGCGTGCCCCGCGAACCGCCGACGTGAAAGCAATCAGCCACTCGATCTCGGCCTTGGCCTCGGGATCGACCTCCGCCTCGGGCTGGGGCCACAATTCGGTGATCAGCGGATAGTTCGGACGGTGGGCGAGCTTCGACCACAGCTCCTCGGTGACGAAGGGCATGAAGGGGTGCAGCATGACCAGGATCTGGTCGAGCGCCCAGCCGGCGACCTCTTTGGTTTCTGCCGCCAGGTCCCCCTCCCGCTTGCGGGAGGGGTCAGGGGTGGGCATGGCCTCGTCCGGCGTTTCAGGCCCACCCCCGGCCCCTCCCGCTTGCGGGAGGGGAGAAAGAACGGGCTTGATCAGCTCCAGATACCAGTCGCAGAACCGGTCCCACACGAAGTGGTAGATGGCATTGGCCGCCGCGTCGAAGCGCAATTCGGCCAGCGCCTTGTCGATGGCCGCCTGGCATTCGACCACTTCGCCGATGATCCAGCGATTGACCGCGGCGCTGGCGGGCGGGGCGGCAAAAGCCTTGCTGCCCTTGATCCCGTTGGCCTGGCAGAAGCGCGCCGCGTTCCACAGCTTGGTCGCGAAGTTGCGATAGCCCTCGACCCGGCTCTCATCCATCTTGATGTCGCGGCCCTGGCTTTCCATCGCGCACATGAAGAAGCGCAGCGCATCGGCGCCATATTTGTCGATCAGGCCCAGCGGATCGACGACATTGCCCTTGGACTTGGACATTTTCTGCCCGTCCGGCGCGCGCACCAGCCCGTGCAGGTAGAGCCGCCGCCAGGGCACCTCGCCCATCAGGTGCATGCCCATCATCATCATCCGCGCATCCCAGAAGAACAGGATGTCGAAGCCGGAGATGAGCAGGTCGTTGGGGTAGTGGCGATGGAGGAGCGAGCGTTCCTCCCCCGCAGGGGGAGGGGGACCGTCCGCAGGACGGTGGAGGGGCACGTTCGGGGTAGAGGAACCTTGAGGGGGCGCACCATCGGCACGTGCCCCTCCACCATGCTTCGCATGGTCCCCCTCCCCGTTCCGGGGAGGATCTTCCGGCCAGCCCAGCGTGGCGAAGGGCCACAGGGCGCTGGAGAACCAGGTGTCGAGGACGTCGTTATCTCTGTGCAGCTTGATAATCTTGCGGTTTGTCAGTTCTGCGATTGGCTGAACAAAGGGGACGGTGGCAGGCGTCTCGCTGACTTCGATTGGCCAATCACGACCATAATATTCGACTGCCGCTTCGATTGCCAAAGCTTCGGTTTCAGCAACAAAGACCTTTCGGCCATCTGTGCGGCTCGGGTCGGAATGCAGCGAACCATCGGGCAGCTTCACGGGCCCATACCACGCCGGTATCCTATGCCCCCACCAG
Organism: uncultured Sphingomonadaceae bacterium; assembly: GCA_964422665.1. GTDB lineage: Bacteria > Pseudomonadota > Alphaproteobacteria > Sphingomonadales > Sphingomonadaceae > DASWIR01. The sequence continues at coordinate 4,527 of CAYRCH010000085.1, forward strand.
AGCTGGCGCGAGACGCACCAGGGCTGGATGTTTTCCATCCAGTTGAAGAAGGTCTTTTCCCAGCTTTTCGGCACGATCTCGATCGCGCCCGAGCGCACGGCTTCCATCGGTGCGCGGGCCAGGGTTTCCGCATCGACATACCACTGGTCGGTCAGCCAGGGTTCGATCACCACGCCGCCGCGGTCGCCATAGGGCGTCTGGATGGTGCGCGGCTCGGCATCGTGTTCGATGCGCTCGCCATCCTTCTCGGTCACATGCGGGATGAGGCAGCCCAGCTCCTTGATCCCCGCAACCACCATGTCGCGCGCCTCGAAGCGGTCCTTGCCGAGGTATTTCTCGGGGATCAGCTCGTCGTCGGTCTGGCACACCGCCGCATCGGCATCGAGCATGTTGAGCATTTCGCCCGGCGCGAAGCCGGCGCGCTTGCCCACCTCGAAGTCGTTGAAATCGTGGCCCGGGGTGATCTTCACCGCGCCGCTGCCCAGTTCCGGATCGGCGTGCTCGTCCGCCACCACCGGCACGCGGCGCCCGGTGATCGGCAGGATCACGTGCTTGCCGATGACCGACTTGTACCGCTCGTCGGTGGGATGAACCGCCACGGCCATGTCGGCCAGCATCGTCTCGGGCCGCGTGGTCGCGACTTCGATGTAATCCTGGCCATTATCGAGCGTGACGCCGTCCGCCAGCGGATATTTGAAATGCCAGAAGGAGCCCTGGACTTCGCGGGTTTCCACCTCGAGATCGCTGATCGCGGTCTTGAGCTTCGGGTCCCAGTTCACCAGCCTTTTGTCGCGGTAGATCAGGCCTTCATTGTAGAGGTCGACGAACACCTTGGTCACCGCGCGGGTGAAGTGCGGATCCATGGTGAACTGCTCGCGGCTCCAGTCCATCGAGCAGCCGAGCCGGCGCAGCTGCCTGGTGATCTGGCCGCCGCTTTCGGCCTTCCATTCCCAGACCTTCTCGACGAACTGCTCGCGCGTGTAGTTTGTGCGCTTGTCCTGGCGCTCCTCCATCTGGCGCTCGACCACCATCTGGGTGGCGATCCCGGCATGGTCGGTGCCGACGACCCACAGCGCATCCTTGCCGCGCATCCGCTCGTAACGGATCACCACGTCCTGCAGCGTATTGTCGAGCGCGTGGCCGATATGCAGGCTGCCGGTGACGTTGGGGGGCGGGTTGACCAGCGTGAACGGCTCCGCATCGGGGCGCTCGGGCCGGAACAGGCCGCGATTTTCCCAATGCGCGTACCATTTGCTCTCGATCCCCGCAGGGTCGAATGTCTTGTCGAGTTCTGTGCTCATACCGGGGAGGGCCTTTGCCAGCGAGGGCAGGGCGGCGCAATGCCTTGTGGATGGCACAATTTCCCCGCATAGCTGGCCGGCATGGGTGAACGGGCCGATTTCAGCATCGAGGAGGGGAATGGCGGAGGCGAGACGATCGTCACCACCGGGCCGTTGCTCGTGTCCACTGTCGGCACGCTCGACAAGGAGCTGCGCAGGATCGAGACGGGGCTTTCGCGGATCGACATTTCCGCCAGCCCGGACATGGACACGGTCGGCGCATGGGTCGTCTGGCGGCTGGCGCGCGACAGCGGTGCCGAGATCGTCGGCGCCAGCGAGCAGGCGGCGACCCTGATCCAGGCCGTCAAATCGGCCGAGAGCTCGGCCGAGGTCCATCCGCCCCGAGACTGGGTACTCCACCGCGTTCCCGAAGAGGTCGGCCAGATCGTGGTCAGCTGGGGCAAGGGCGCGATCAACCTGCTGAGCTTCCTTGGCGCGGTACTGATCGGGCTGGGCACGGTGCTGATCAAGTGGCGCCGTTTTCCCGGGCGCGCGCTGGTGCGCCAGCTGGAGCTGGTGGGGGTGGACGCGCTGTTCATCATCGGCCTGATGAGCTTCCTGATCGGTATCGTCATCGCGCAGCAGGGCGCGGTGCAGCTGGAGCAGTTCGGGGCCGAGGCGCTGACGGTCAACCTGGTCGGGCGGATCACCCTGCGCGAGCTGGGCGTGCTGATGACGGCGATCATGGTGGCGGGCCGTTCGGGCAGCGCATTCGCAGCGCAGATCGGCACGATGAAGCTGACCGAGGAAATCGACGCGATGCGCACGATCGGCGTTTCGCCCATCGAGGTGCTGGTGGTCCCGCGCGTGCTGGCGGCCATCGTCATGATGCCGCTTCTCGGCCTGTTTTCCGCGGCGATCGCGATTATCGGAGGGGCGGTGATCGGCGACCTGACGCTCGGCATCCCGTTCCTGACCTTCCTTACCCGTATCCAGGAAGTGGTTCCGGAATACGATCTCTGGGTCGGCCTGGTGAAAGCGCCGGTGTTCGGCCTGATCGTGGCGCTCGCCGGCTGCTACCAGGGGATGCAGGTCCGCGGCAATGCGGAGGAAGTGGGCCTGAGGACGACCAAGGCGGTGGTCCAGGCGATCTTCGCGGTGATCGTGCTCGACGCCTTCTTTGCAGTGTTCTTCACCGAGATCGGCTGGGTATGACCGGCGAGAACCTCGAAGAACTCGAAGAGCGCGAGGAAGGCGGTCTGGCCGGCGAAGCCACCGAGCGCTACCACGGCGAATATCCGATCGTCATCGAGGGGCTGCGCAACGCCTTCGGCGAGCAGGTGGTGCATGACGACCTCTCGCTCAAAGTCCGGCAAGGGGAAATCCTCGGCGTGGTCGGCGGATCGGGCAGCGGCAAGTCCGTGCTGATGCGCACGATCATCGGGCTGCAGCGCCCGGCCGCCGGCAGCGTGGAAGTGTTCGGCCGTTCGATCACCGATACCGAGCCCGACGAGGTGATCGGGGTGCGCAATCGCTGGGGCGTGCTGTTCCAGGGCGGAGCGCTCTTCTCGACGCTTACGGTGGGCGAGAATGTCGAAGTGCCGCTCAAGAAGTTCTACCCGGAAATCAGCAGCACGCTGCTGCACGAGATTGCCGGCTACAAGGTGCGCCTGTCGGGCCTGCCGGAGGAAGCGACCAGCAAGTTCCCGTCGGAGCTTTCCGGTGGCATGAGGAAGCGCGCGGGCCTGGCCCGGGCGCTTGCGCTCGACCCGGAGCTGCTGTTCCTCGACGAGCCGACCGCCGGCCTCGACCCGATCGGTGCCGCGGCATTCGACCGGCTGCTGCGCGAGCTGACCGATACGCTGAACCTGACGGTGTTCCTCATCACCCACGACCTCGATACGCTGCACGAGATTTGCGACCGGGTGGCCGTGATCGCCGAAAAGCAGGTGATCGCGGTCGGGACAATTCCCGAACTGCTGAAATCCGACCATCCCTGGATCCAGGAATATTTCAACGGTCCGCGGGGGCGCGCGGCCATGGCGGCGCAGAATCGCGGCAAGCCCATGGACACGGGCGCCGGGCCAAGGGCATAGAGGCAAGCTATGGAAACGCGGGCAAATTATGTGTGGGTTGGCGCCGTTACGCTGCTGCTGCTGGCGCTGACGGCCTTTGCCGCGGTCTGGATTGCCCGCCTTTCCGAAGGCTCGCAGAAGGAATACGACATCTTCTTCAACCAGTCGGTGAGCGGGCTGTCGCGCGGCTCGCAAGTGTCCTTCTCGGGCGTGCCGGTCGGTCAGGTGAGCGAAATCGCACTGTGGACCAAGGATCCGAAATTCGTTCGTGTCAGGATCGCGGTCAACGAAGACATTCCGATCCTGCAGGGGACGACGGCGACGATTCAGGGCAGCTTCACCGGCGTCTCCACGATCATGCTGGACGGCGCCATCCAGGGCGCCGCGCCGATCACCTGCGAAGTGACGAGCTGCACCGAAGGCGTGCCGCAGATCCCGACCAAGCCCGGCGGGCTTGGCGAAATCCTCGCAAATGCGCCGCTGCTGCTGGAAAGGCTGGCAACGCTGACGGAGCGGCTGACGCAGGTCCTCTCCGACCGGAACCAGGAATCGCTGGAAGGGATTCTGGCCAATACCGAGCGGATGACGGGCCATCTCGCCGACGCCTCGCCCCAGGCAGAGCGTGTGCTGGCCGAACTCCAGGGAACGCTGCGACAGGCGAACCTGACGCTGGCCCAGTTCGAGAAAACGCTGGGCACAACAGACCGCCTGCTTAACGCCGAGGGTGCCTCGCTCGCCGACCAGCTTCGTGCAACGCTCGCTTCGGCCGACAAGGCGGCGACTTCGCTGGAGGCGACGATGAAGGACGTGCAGCCGGCCGCGCGCCAGATGTCGTCGAGCACGCTCCCCGCGGCCGAAGCCACGCTGCGCGACCTGCGCGTCACCAGCGCGGCGCTGCGCGAAGTGACGGAGCGGCTCAACGAGCAGGGCGCAGGTGCACTGATGGGCGGCTCCAAGCTGCCGGATTACAATCCATGAGAGGTCCCAGGATGCGAGCTATGACGATCATGCGCATGGGCCTTGCCGGCGCGGCCCTGGGGCTCGCATCGGCCTGCGTCAGCATTGGCGGGGGCGGCGATCCGCCGCCGAGCTTGTTCAGCCTTACGCCCGCGGCGAGTGCGGCTGCGGGAAGTTCGGCCACGGGCACGAGTGCCGACGCGCTTTCCGTCGTCGATCCGCAGGCCCCGGCGCGGCTCAATGTGCTGCGCGTGCCGGTGCAGGTGAGCGATTCATCCATAGCCTATCTCCAGGATGCCCAATGGGTGGAGCGGCCGGCGCGCCTGTTCGGCCGCCTGCTGGCCGAGACCATCCGCGCCGGCGGCAACCGGCTGGTGGTCGAGGGATCGGACGTGGAGAATACGGCTGCGACTCGCCTTTCGGGCCAGCTGCTCGAAATGGGCTATGTGGTAGCATCGCAAAGCGTGCTCGTGCGCTACGACGCCATATTGCAGATGCCCGATGGCGAAATTCGCACGCGGCGTTTCGAGGCCAGCGTAGCAGGCGTACCCGCCGATCCCGATTTCGTCGGCCCGGCCCTCAATGAAGCCGCCAATCAGGTTGCCGGCGAAGTGGCGGAGTGGGTCGGCTAGGAAGGGTTTCGTGCGGCCGCCGCGAAACGGGCCGCTGCGACGAACCCCGCCAGCCTCGCAGCGCGGCGTTTCTCCGCCTCGGCATCCCAGCCCCATTGCTCGGCTTGCCAGTCTTCCTCGCAATTGGCGGCGGCGAAGAGTTCCTCGGCATTCGCGTCCGGTTCGATCGCGGCCAGCGCCACCACCAGCGACGCGGCGAGCGAGGCCACGTTGATGAGTGCGGCGAGCTCAAACGGGTTTGCGCTTTCCAGCATCGCGCGGAGAGTGACCAGTGTTTCGGGAGGATGCGCACGATGGACGATCCCGCTGACCCGCTGGAACGCGACGCCATGGCGCCGCTCGCAGCTCTCCACCAGCGGCTCCCACAATTCGACCTGCCGCCGATGGAGCGGCTCATCCGGGTCCGCGCGGTAGCAGAGCGTATCGGTGTCGGCATAGCGAAGCAGTGTTTCCACCGCCTCGGCGCGATCCG
>CAYRCH010000086.1:0-9935 GCA_964422665.1 uncultured Sphingomonadaceae bacterium
GCCATTCGAGTCCGGCTGCGAGAAACACCTTGTCCAGCCCTTCCGCTTCGGCCTGTTCCTTTACAAGCCCGGAGCCGGGAACGACGATGCCCCAGCGAATGTTGTCTGCCTTGCGCCGCCCCTTCAGCACGGCCGCGGCGGCGCGGAGATCCTCGATGCGGCTGTTGGTACACGAGCCGATGAAGATGTTTTGCACCTCGATTTCGGTCATTTTCTGACCCGGAACCAGCCCCATATATTCGAGGCTTGCCTGCGCTGCCTTCTGCTTGGACGGGTCGGCAAAGCTTTCGGGCGAGGGGACGACGCCGCCGATCGGCACGACATCCTCCGGGCTCGTCCCCCAGGTGACGGTTGGCTCCACCGTGCCGGCATCGATGCGCACGGATTTGTCGAATTGCGCGCCCTCGTCGGTCCGGAGAGTGCGCCAGTAAGCGACCGCGCGATCCCAATCCTCGCCTTTGGGGGCAAACGGGCGGCCCTTGAGATAGGCGAAAGTCGTCTCGTCAGGTGCGATCAGCCCGGCCCGCGCCCCGGCTTCGATGCTCATGTTGCATACGGTCAGACGCGATTCGATGCTCATTTCCGCGAACACCCGGCCGCGATATTCGATCACGTGGCCGGTCCCGCCGGCCGTGCCGATTGTGCCGATGATGTGGAGGATGAGATCCTTGGATGTGACCCCGGGGCCAAGCTCGCCCTCGACAAGGATCTCCATCGTCTTCGACTGGCGAAGCTGCAGGGTCTGGGTCGCGAGCACATGTTCGACCTCGCTGGTGCCGATACCGAAAGCCAGCGCGCCGACTCCGCCATGGCAGGCAGTGTGGCTGTCGCCGCATACGATCGTGGTGCCGGGCAGCGAGAAGCCCTGTTCGGGGCCCACCACGTGGACGATGCCCTGTTCGCGCGCGGTCGCGCCGAAATAGCGGATGCCGAATTCAGGTGCGTTCTTCTCGAGCGCTTCGAGCTGTTGCCGGCTCTGCTGGTCGGCGATGGGGACCGGATCCCCGGCGGCATCGATGCGCGGCGTGGTTGGCAGATTATGATCGGGCACGGCAAGCGTCAGTTCCGGTCGGCGCACCTTGCGTCCGTTCATCCGCAGCGCCTCGAATGCCTGCGGGCTGGTCACTTCGTGGACCAGGTGGCGGTCGATGAAGATCAGGCTGGTCCCATCGTCGCGCCGTTCGACGACATGGGCGTCCCAGATCTTCTCATACAATGTGCGGGGCTTGCTGGCCATGACTGGCCAATTAGGCCAAGCCCCGCGCAAATCAAGCAGGGGGTGTCTTTGGGCGTCTAAAGCGCCTATTTAGCGCATATGGAATGGGCTGCTCCCCTCGCTATCGTTTTGGCAACCGTTTTCGCCATGGAATGGGTTGCCTGGGGCAGCCACAAATACATCATGCACGGCTTCGGCTGGGCATGGCACCGCGACCACCACGAACCGCATCACAAAAGGTTCGAGAAGAACGACCTGTTCGGCGTGGTCGGGGCGGCGCTCAGCATTTCTATGTTTGCCCTTGGTTCGCCCATGATCATGGGCGGAAATGCCTGGTGGCCGGGCACCTGGATCGGGCTGGGAGTCCTGATTTACGGTATCATCTATACACTGGTGCATGACGGCCTCGTGCACCAGCGCTGGTTTCGATACGTTCCCAAGCGCGGCTATCTCAAACGGCTGGTGCAGGCGCACAAGCTCCACCACGCAACGGAAAGCCGGGAGGGGGGAGTGAGCTTCGGTTTCGTCTTCGCGCGTGACCCGGCGAAGCTCAAGGCGGAGCTCAAACGCCAGCGCGAAGCCGGGATCGCGGTCATGCGCGAAAGCGTGGACGCCTGACCTATTCCGGCCGCGTGGCGATCCACGTCGCGGATATCACAATCGCCCCCAGGGGAAACACCAGCCAGGGCCAGCTCATTCCGAGCCATGCGATCGTGGCGCTGAGCGCCAGCATGACGAATGCCGCGATCTTTCCCCTTCGCGAGATTGCACCTCGTTCCCGCCATTGAAGTATTGGCGGCCCCCAGCGCGGATGTGCCAGCAGGCGGCGCTCCCACACCGGATTGCCGCGCGCAAAACAGAATGCGGCCAGAAGCAGGAACGGCACTGTGGGAAGGCCCGGCAGGAAAGCGCCGACGATACCCAGGCCGAGACTGGCGAGTCCGGCCGCGAGATATAGCGGCCGCTTCATTTCAGCCGGTCGCTATTCGCGCCGCGTGATCCTGGACCAGAGCGATCATGTTCGGCACGCCCTGGGTCCGGTTGGATGAAAGCTGGCTTTTGAGATCGAAAGGCGCGAGCGCGGCGGTGACGTCCAACCCCGCAACTTCGGCTGCCGGGCGGTCCTGCACGGCAGAGAGCACCAGCGCGACAATCCCCTTGGTGATGGCGGCATTGGAATCGGCCAGGAAATGCAGCTTGTCGCCCTGCTGCGTGGGATAGACCCATACTTGCGCCGAACATCCGCGGACCAGTGTCGCGTCGGTCTTCAGCGCATCGGGCATCGGCTCCAGTTCCCGGCCCAGCTCGATCAAAAGGCGATAGCGCTCGTCACCTTCGAGGAATTCGTATTCTTCGTAAATGTCGTCGAGGCTGCGCATCAGCGGCGCCTCTACCATGCCCGGGTCAGAGGTCTACCCCGTTCGCGATGGCCTCAAGCTTGCGGATCCGCTCCCTGAGGTCGGCGATCTCGATCCGCGCGGCACCTTCCGGCGAGCCATGGTCGGGGCGCGACGGACGGCGTAGCTCGAGCTCGCGCGTCTTGAGCGCAAGCCAACCGTGAAAACCCGTCAACGCCACGGCGGCCACGATCACCAGCCCCAGCAGGGAGCACACGGCAATCAGCAACTGCTCGTTCATCGACTATCCTCCTTGCCTTCCAGACGCAGCTCTTCAATTTCATCGGCCAGGCGCTTTGCCCCGCGGTTATCCGTCGCAATTCGTTCAAGCACTTGGATCCGCTCACGCAGTTCTTGGACTTCGCGCTCCAATTCCTTCTCGCGCTCAGTGTGCTCTCCGGCACCACTCTCCGGTCCGCTGTTGACAGGTGCATTATCAAGGGAGCGACGGCGATGACGGCTGCCAAAGATGATTGCGACGATCGCGATAAGGGCAATGGCGGTCCAGAAGCTCATTGGACGGCCCGCTTGCTTTCCAGGCTCTGGCCGGCGATTTCATCCTCGCGCAGCGCTTCGATCTGCGCTGCGACGTCCACGCCGCGATCGGTCGCAATGCGTTCCAGCACCCGCATGCGTTCCTCCAATTGCCCGACCTGTGCGGCATATTGGGCCGCGCGTTCGGCGGGCTTGTCCGCCATCAGCTCCAATTTGCGTTCGCGGTAGGCGATGTAGCGCTTTGCTACCTCGGCCCCGCCGACCAGCGCTACGGGCAGCACCACGACCAGCGTGATCAAGAGGAAGAAGGCGCCCGCCTCGTTCACCTTGCAGCGCTCCTGTCCTCGATCCGGGCGTCCTGCCCGCGCAGGGCCTCGATCTGGTGCGAAACGTCGAAGCCCTTGTCGGTCACGATCCGTTCGACGGTCTGCAGCCGGTCCTTGATCGCGCTGACTTCTGCCTTGAGGGCGGCATTTTCCTGCGTCAGGAGCTTGACGCGCTCGATGCTTTCGGTGGTGAGGTCGGGCTTCAGCGACTGGCCCCACATTCCTTCCAGCGGATAGCCGTTCTGGATCCGCATCTTGGTCGTATGGACCCAGCCCCAGACACAGGCGCCGACGATCATGATCGCACCGCCTACGACCCAGGGAGCAAGTTGAATAAATACATCCGTACCGCTCATTGCGCCTTCTCCTGATTGCCGAACTTAAGCGGAGTCCCGCGATCATCGCGTCGCAGCGCCTCGATCTCGTCGGCGAGGCTGTAGCCGCGATCGGTGACGATCCTTTCGAGCACGGCGAGTCGGTCCTCGCTGGCTTCGAGACGGTCGACCAGCCTTGCGTTCTCCTCGCGCAGGCGAATCACTTCGCCGCTGTCGGCCTTCTCGGTCTTCCCGCCCCATTCGTCTTCGAGGGGGTAGCCGTGCTTCGCCCGGATCAAGTTGTTGACCAGCCAGCCGCCCATGCTCAGCGCAATGATCAGGATTACGAAACCCGGACCTCCCCAGCTCATCGTGCGGTCTCCTTTGCACCGAAATCGAGCATGCTCCCTGCATCCGATTGCTCCGCGTCCCGCGTGTCGCGCAATGCGTCGATCTGATGGGCGACATCGTGCCCCCGGTCCGTCGCGATGCGCTCCAGCACGCGGACGCGCGCTTCCAGCTTCTCGACATGCGAGGCGTATTGCGCGGCCTTTTCCGCCGTGCTGTCCGCGGTGAGGATCAGCTGCTGTTCCTTGTAGGACATGATCCGCTTGAACATGCCCCCGATCAGAACCGTCACCGCGATCAGGCCGCCGACGATTGCTACAAGCGCAATGGTTTCACCTGGCCCCATATCAATTGCTCCTTCCCAAGCGCTCGGTTTCTCGCCCGCTCTCGACGCGGCGCGTGTCGCGAAGCGCTTCGATCTGGGTGGCAACGTCGTATCCGCGGTCGGTGACGATGCGCTCGAGCACCCGGACGCGTTCCTCGAGCTCCGACGTGCCGGCCGCGTACTGCGCCGCCTTCTCGGCCGCGAGCTTCGCCTGGACTTCGAGCACCTTGCGCTGGTGCTGGGTCCAGAGGGCGATTGCCGGAATGCCGAACGCGCCGAGGACCGCAATGAGGCCAATCAGTTCGCCCATCAGATATTCTCCTTCTGCATGGTATCCTCGATCCGGGTACCGACGGGGCGATCGTCGCGCAGCGCCTCGATCTTCTGCGCGAGGTCGTAGCCGCGGTCGGTGACGATCCGTTCAAGGATGCGCACACGCTCCTCGAGTTCGTCGATGCGTTCGGCGTCGCGGATCCGGTCCGGATCCGGGCCGCGGGCCGTCTCGGCCGCAATGCGCTTCTCTTCGAGCTTCGCGCGGCTCTGCACCCAGACGATCCCGACGACCATCAGGAACGGAGCGAGTACGGCGGCTGTTCCTGCATCGAACATCGAATCAATCCCCCTTGCTGGAGTTTCTCAGCGCAGCCGCTCGATCTCTGCCGAGAGACGCGGATTGCTGGTGACGTAATAGGTTTCCACCTCCGCCAGGCGGCGGTCGATGTCGCGGAACCGGGCGCGGATTTCGCGGGCGGTGCGCGTCGGGCTCTGGCGCACGCGCTGCCAGTATTTCTGCTCGTCGGCGTCCACGTAGAGATGGGCCGGCTTCTTGTTCAGCAGGATGCCGGCAATGAAGTAGAAGGGGATGATGCCGCCGCTCGTCATTCCGAGCAGCACGAGCGCGCCCAGGCGGACCCACAGTGCATTGACGCCGGTATAATCGGCGATGCCCGCGCAAACGCCCATCAGCTTGCCGTTCTGCTTGTCCCGGTAGAGGGTGGTGCGTTCAGAGCTCATGTCAATTCCCCTTGCTGCCGAGCAGGCGGTCCAGCTCGCGCAGCTTCTGGTTGTCGGTTTCGCTATCGGCCAGCAGCCGCGGCTTGAAATCCGGATTGTCGGCCGCCACCAGGCGCTCGACCGTGTCCATCCGGTCGTCGAGCCGCTTGGCGAGCTGGTAGAGCTCTTCCAGCAATTGCTCGTCATCGGTGGTGATGGTCGCGGCGGTCTTCCACTTGGTGATGTAGTGCAGGATCAGCCAAGGAAGCCCGATCACGACGGCCGGTATGATGAAGACTTCTTCCATGGCTCAGCCCTTATCCTCCTGATCATCCGTGCCGCCCTTGCCGAGCGCGCGCTTCATTTCTTCCAGTTCCTCGTCAATCTTGTCGGAGCCTTCGAGCGCGGCGATCTCGTCCGCCAGGCTCGGAGGGCCGCCTTCGGCAATCCGCATCGCGTCGGCGCGGCCTTCCGCGTAATCCACGCGGCGCTCCAGCTGGTCGAACCGCGCCAGCGCATCGTCGACCCGTTCGGTCGACAGCAGGGTGCGCAGCTTGACGCGGTTCTCCGCGCTTTCGAGCCGGGCGGCGATCTGCGTCTGGCGGCTGCGAGCTTCGCGCAGCCGGCTCTGCAGCTTCTGGATATCCTCTTCGTAAGCGCGAAGGGCGTCGTCGAGCACTGCGATTTCGGCCTTGAGCTGCTCGCCCATGTCGGCGGCCTTCTTCTTTTCGACCAGCGCCGCGCGGGCGAGATCTTCGCGATCCTTGCTCAGCGCCAGCTGCGCCTTTTCGCCCCAGTCGTCCTGCAGCCGTTCCAGCTTCACCGTATGGCGATGCATTTCCTTCTGGTCGGCAATTGTGCGGGCCGCGCTGGCCCGGACTTCGACCAGCGTTTCCTCCATCTCGAGGATGATCATCCGGATCATCTTTGCCGGATCATCGGCCTGGTCGAGCAGTTCGTTGAAATTGGCCGCGATGATGTCACGGGTACGCGAGAAAATTCCCATCCAGGGCACTCCTGCATTCAAAGAATTACGGGTCGGAATCGGGCTGGAGCGCAGCCGCTCGATTTCACGGTCGAGGCGAGAGGTGCGCCGTTTGGCGGCACCGTCACCCGGATCCGAAATAGGGCCGAGCGGATTGTCGCTCTGTTCGGTCACGCCAGTTCCACCATCTGTGTGGTCGCCAGGACCGAAGCGGGTGCGGCGCCCAGCTGGTGAGTCAATGCGAAGATATTGAAGGCGATCATCGCGGCCATGGCAATGGCGGCGGCCTTTCCCAGGCGAGTTGCGAAGAAACGACGATCATACATGACTTGTGGTCTCCAATGTTACATTCATGGAATAGCAAGGAGCGTGCCATTCTGAAAAATCGCCTATATTCAATAGATTGCATGCCGCTCGCCCAAATCGTGTTGGCGCAGATTGCCAAGCCTTGGGAAAAATCGCTATAAATAGGGTATGGAGCGGGAAAACCAGTTCATAGGACAGTCCGGAGCGTTTCTCGACGCCGTGGAACGGGCCAGCCGGGCCGCGCCCATGCGCCGCCCCGTCCTGGTCATCGGCGAGCGGGGGACGGGCAAGGAACTGATCGCGGAGCGCCTCCATCGTCTTTCCGATCGCTGGGAAGAACCGCTGGTGGTGATGAACTGTGCCGCGCTTCCCGAAACCCTGATCGAGGCCGAACTGTTCGGCCACGAAGCCGGAGCATTCACCGGGGCTACCAGAGCGCGCGCAGGCCGGTTCGAGGAAGCCGACCGGGGTACGTTGTTTCTCGACGAACTGGCTACTTTGTCGATGGGCGCGCAGGAACGGCTGCTGCGCGCGGTGGAATATGGGGAGGTGACCCGCATCGGTTCGTCGCGTCCCGTGCGTGTCGATGTCCGGATCGTGGCGGCGACCAACGAGAACCTGCCTCGGCTGGCGAAGGAAGGGCGTTTTCGCGCCGACTTGCTGGACCGGCTGTCGTTCGAAGTCATCACGCTTCCGCCGCTGCGCGTGCGCGAAGGCGACATCGCGGTCCTCGCCGACTATTTCGGACGGCGCATGGCCGCGGAAATCGGGTGGGAGAGCTGGACGGGATTCGCCGAGCATGTCAGCCGCGAGCTGGAAGAATATCCCTGGCCAGGCAATGTGCGCGAGCTGCGCAACGTCGTGGAGCGCGCGGTTTACCGCTGGGAATTCTGGAACGAACCAGTGGGTCATGTGGTGTTCGACCCGTTCGATTCGCCCTGGATCCCGGCCGCGCAGCCGCACCCGGAGAGGAGCGGCGGTCCATCGGCACCGGCCGCAGCGGCGCCGGCCTCAGCGACGTTCGACTATGATGCCATCGACGACATGCGGGCGGCCGTGGAAGAGCATGAGCGGGCGATCGTCGAACACGCGCTCGGCAGGCACCGCTGGAACCAGCGGCAAACGGCCAAGGCGCTGGGGCTGACCTACGACCAGCTGCGCCACTGCATCAAGAAGCACGGACTGATGGAGCAGGAAGGAGACTAGGCCGCGTTCCGCGCCGCCTCGGTCATTCCCGCAGCCGCTGGACGACTGGGCGGCAAATCTTCCATATCCGGCCTCGGATAACCACGCAGCATGCGCAGCAATTCGGCAAAGCCGCTGATCTCCGCTTCGAACTCGATCATCGAAACTCGGCTGTCATCGAGAATGCGGGGCAGGGCCAGCGGATGGCTGCGGGCGGTCGCCAGGCCGGATTCGCAGGTTGTCGCCGTGGCGATGCCTTCTGCTTCCAGCGCCGGGAAACGGGAGGCGCTCCATTCCCCGCTCGGATAGCAGAAATGGCGCAAGCTGCGCCCGATGGCAGGCTCGACGGCCCGCCGGTTCTCCGCCAGTTCGCGGCGGGCTGCATGGATTTCGGCTGGAAAGACGTGGCGATGCGTATGCAGCCCGATTTCCATGCCCATGGCCTGCAACTCGCGCAGCTCGCCGGACGAGACGAGGCTCAGCAAGCGCTCCTCGCACAATTCGGCATAGTCGACGCCGAGCAGCCCGGCCAGTTTGCGGGCCAGCTCGATGCGGCCGGGTTCGTCGAGCTTCTCGCCGTGGCGGCGCACCAGCTGGCTGATGGCTTGGCGCCATTCCGGGCGCAGGGTCACAGGCTGGCCCAGCCCCGCCACCCCGAGTTCGGAAAGGTCCACACGTTCTTCGGGCGACTTCCAGCAGATATAGTCCACGGCCAGGCCGAAAACCGGCGTTCCCTTCGCGAAATAGTAGCTGGTGAGATAGAGCAGCGAGGGAAATCCATGGCTCGCCAGGATGGGCGCGGCGATGCGGCGGGTGCTGGCGAAACCGTCATCGATGGTGATCGCGATCGTGTTGGCCGGCAGCGTTCCGGCCCTCAGCCGCGCGACTGCATCGCCGAACGGCAGGACCGGGTAGCCATGCCGCTTCAGATATTCCATTCGCCGGGCGAAGGTGCCGCCGTCCATGAACAGCGAGGGGCGAAACGCCGCCTCGTCCTTCAAGGCGAAACCGTGATAGCAAAGGATGCGCAGCCGCCCGCGCGTCAGCCGGCGCGCGAGCGCGAACAGGCCGGCAGACTTGGCCAGGCGATATATGGCGATGACGGCGAAGCGGCGCATGCTGGCTGCCTACTGCCAAGGCCCGGCCAAGGCGTTAACGGAGTATGGGCTGGACCGCGATGGCACAGTTCGCAGTGCGAACGCTATCGGCGGCCTTGCACCGCAAGCCGGAGGATTCCCGTTGCAATCATGCGGCAGCGCGCCTATCAGCCCCCAATCCCGACATTGTCGCGACAAGGTCTGGTGCTGGCGCCCTTGGGGGCCGGCCCGAAACCGCGTTGCATTCATGGGCGGATATCTGGAGACCTAATGGCGGATGTTGCTCGCCTTGAAAGCCTGATCGCACCCGTGGCCGAACAACTCGGCTTCGATCTCGTGCGCGTTATCGTGACCGCATCGGAAGCGGGCGATGGCGAGCGCGCGCTGCAGGTGATGGCGGAAGATCCGGCGACGGGCCAGCTGACGCTCGATCAGTGCGCGGCGCTCTCGCGCGGCGTGTCGGCAGTGATCGATCCGCTGGAGGAAGCGGGCGAGGAACTGGTGGAGGGGCACTATCACCTCGAAGTCAGTTCGCCCGGCATCGACCGGCCGCTCACTCGGCCGCGGGACTTCGCCAACTGGACCGGGCATGAGGCCAAGGTCGCGCTCGCCGAGAAGGCTGACGGGCACCGCAATCTGCGCGGCGAGATCGTCGGTATCGAAGGCGATGTTGTGACGATTGCAGACCGCAAGGCAGGTGATGTATCTTTCCCCTTTGCGGCAATTCATTCGGCCAAGCTGGTCCTGACGGACGCGCTGATAGCCGCCACCCGCCCGCTGGATACCAGCGGGGCAGACGAGATCATTGAAGAAGAGAAGGCAACAGACTGATGGCCAGTCCGATTTCCGCCAACAAGGCAGAATTGCTCGCAATCGCGAATTCGGTCGCATCCGAGAAGATGATCGACAAGGCGATCGTCATCGAGGCGATGGAAGAGGCGATCCAGA
>CAYRCH010000087.1:0-8447 GCA_964422665.1 uncultured Sphingomonadaceae bacterium
GCACGACGATCAGTTCGGCCACCGAGATCACCGACTGGATCGCCATGGTGATGGCCGGAGGCGTATCGATCACCGCCAGCTTGAACCCCTGCTGCCGCAGGATGGCGAGATCGTTGGCGAGCCGCGCAACGGTCGTCTGGGCGAAGGCGGGATATTCCGCATCGCGCTCGTTCCACCAGTCCGCCAGCGACCCCTGCGGATCGATGTCGATAAGCACGACCGGCCCAGCGCCGGCTCGTTGTGCCTGGACCGCCAAGTGTCCCGAAAGCGTGGTCTTACCAGAGCCACCCTTTTGTGAAGCCAGTGCCAGTACCCGCAAGGCCTTTCCCCCTGAAAAATGGGTCCGATCGCCGGACCGAGGTCTCAATATTCACTGCAATCGCAGATCACCCCTAATATTGGGTTAATGAAATCACGGCGCGGCAAAGCTGGGTTTCCGGGAGAGCCGGTAATGGCGCCTGGCGCCGCGGGGGTGATTGCGAGCTGCATCTCCCGGCGATCCTTACCGGCAAAGATTGGGGGAATGATAAACCCTTTGCTAAAGGTTCGTTTACTATGCTGGCATCGTTAACCGCCTGGCCGAGCGGCGGAAGGATAAGACAATGCCCACCGACACGAATTCAGCGATGCGTCTATTCGCTAATGCGGCCCTTCTGGCAGGCATTGCCCTGCTGGCCGCCCCGGCCCAGGCCGGGGTCAAGGAAGGCGTCGATGCGTGGAGCCGCGGTGACTACGCGGCCGCATTGCGGGAATGGGAAGCGCCGGCCGCCGCGGGCGATGCCGATGCGCTGTTCAACATGGCGCAGGCATACCGGCTCGGGCGGGGCGTGGCGGCGGATCCGCGCAAGGCCGAATCGCTTTATGCAAAGGCGGCGGCGCTCGGCCATGTGCAGGCCGCGGACATTTACGGCATCATGCTGTTCCAGGACGGAAGGCGCCAGCAGGCCCTGCCCTTTGTGACGGCCGCTGCCGCGCGGGGCGATCCGCGTTCGCAATATCTGCTGGGGATCGCCCATTTCAACGGCGATCTCGTTTCCCGCGACTGGGTGCGTGCCTATGCCCTGATGCAGAATGCGAACAGGGGCGGGTTACCGCAGGCAGCTCAGGCGATCGCCGAGATGGATCAGCATATCCCGCTGGACCAGCGCCAGGCGGGCGCGGGGCTCGCGCGCCAGCTCGAAGCCGAGGCCGAAGCCGCACTTGCCCGGGACCTCGCTGCCGCGGACCTCAATGTCGGCGAACCGGTCGTCGCTTCCGCAGGTCCTTCGGCTGAACCACCGCCGCAGATCGCCTCAGCGTCATCCGTAGGAGCGGCCGAGGCTGCGCTGGCCACGGCCCGGCAGGCGAGCGGGACGGAAGATCCGTCGGCTGGCGGTGCGAGCTACGCGCGTCCCAGCGCCCCGCCGCAGCGGGCTCCAATCGCAGCAGCCGAGCCGGTGCGGCAGGTTCCCGCTCCGGCAGCTGCGACCCGCTCCGCACCGCCGGCAACGGGCGGTCCGTGGAAAGTCCAGCTTGGCGCTTTCTCGGTGCGCAGCAATGCCGACAATCTGTGGGCGAAACTGTCCTCGCGGGCCGAGCTGACCGGCGCCGAAAAGCTGACCGTGGCCTCGGGGCGGGTCACGCGCCTGCTGGCGGCGGGCTATGCCAGCAAGGCGGATGCGAATTCCGCCTGCCGTGCGCTCAAATCCTCGGGACAGGACTGCATCGTCACCCGCGACTGACCGGCATCGCTTCGCGGATGTCACGACCATCAATTCGGGCTTGATATTGAGACCCATTCTCATTACTTGTTACGCAGGAAAGGACCCTGCGAGCAATGTACGTTTGCATCTGCAATACCATTCGCGAAGCCGATTTCGAGCGTGCCGCACGCCATGTGCCGGGCGATGCAGAGCAGGTGTACGCCGCGCTCGGCCACCTTCCGCAATGCTGCCAATGCCTTGAGGATGCAGATGAAATGCTGGCCGACATGCGTTGCTGCAACAAATTGTGCGACGCTGCCTGAGAGCGCTATGCGCTCCTGACAATCACTCTCAAGTAACGGAAAACACGAAATTTTTTGGCCGCCTGCCTTGCCAGGGCGGGCCCGGGCGCGCATAATCCGGCCTCCTGTTCCAGACTGAAAGGGCCGGCCATGAAGGGCGACGAAAAGGTCATCGAGTTCCTCAATAAGGCGCTCACCAACGAACTGACCGCGATCAACCAGTATTGGCTCCACTACCGGGTGCTGAAGGACTGGGGCGTGCACAAGCTGGCCGATTACGAACGGCACGAATCAATCGACGAGATGAAACATGCCGACGTGCTGGCGGAGCGGGTCCTTTTCCTCAACGGGCTGCCCAACTTCCAGGCGATCCACAAGCTCAAGGTCGGCGAGACGGTAGAGGAAATCCTCAAGGCCGACCTGGCGTTGGAGCTGGAGGCGATCCCACTGCTCAAGGACGCCATCGAGCATTGCGAGAAAGTGCGCGACTATGTCAGCCGCGAGATTTTCGAACGAATCTTGGAAAGCGAGGAAGAGCATGTCGATTTCCTCGAAACCCAGTTCGACATGATCGAGCGGATGGGCCTTCAGAACTACGTCCAGCTCAACAGCAAGCCGGCGGAAGAGGATTGATCTGCCGGCCAGGCGGAACGTCTAACCCACTTCCCAGAAACTTGCCCCGGCCGGTCCGCGTTTCCTGAGCCGGGCAAGCCGATGGGTGCGATTCCAGATTTCGGTCGGTCCCTTCGCTGTGCCGATCTCGGCAATCACAAGCGCCAGCCCGACATCGGGGGCTTCGAGTTCGACGGGGCCAGTCCGGTGCTCCGCGGTAAACTTCACCAGCAATTTGGACATCGCACGACTCCTGCATTTCCCTGCTGCCCGCGGAACAGGAGGAAAATTGGCGCGCCAATCTTGCTGGCAGATGACTGCCCGACGGACTTGCGCCGTTCCGGTGCGGATTCTGGATGACCGGATTTCGGCCCTGGCGGCTCAGTCGCTTAGCGAGCCGTCGTCTTCGTCCGCCTGGTCGTCAGCGCGCTCATTCGGCTTTCCGATTCGCTTCTGGCCCGGAAACAGGCGCACTTCGACGAGGTGGAGCAGCGACAACATGACGAACCCGATCACAGCGGCAGTCGCAACAAGCGGCCATTGCCCGGTGCCGCAGGCGATTCCGACCACGCTGGCGAGCCAGAGGTGGGCGGCGGTGGTGATGTTGTGGATTCGTCCGCGACTGAAAACGATCAGTCCCGCGCCGATAATGCCGATGAACGCGGCCACCGCTTCGTAAAGGCGCAGGACATCGGCGCGTTCGCCGCCGATCTGGTTGTAGAGCGAAATGATCGAGATCCCCGCTGCCGCGGCTGAGAGGCAAACGAGGCCGTGGGTGCGCATGCCCGCGGCATGGCCGCGCAGTTCGCGGTCAAGCCCCAGGGCGAGACCGAGCAATGCCGCCGCGCCAAGCCGGAATACAATCTCCCACTCAAGGCCGGAGAGTGGGGTAGAGGGGTTCAGCTCCATGGTGACGCTTCAAACCCCCGGAACGATGCGGGGTTCCGGTCGTGCTCAGCTTTTCCCGGCGAAGGGGTTCTTCGGGCTCCTGAGCGTCAGGCGAACCGGCACCGAGCCGAAGCCGAGTTCGCGCCTTATGCCATTGACCAGATAGCGTTCATAGCTGGTCGGCAGCATTTCCAGCCGCGTGCCGAACACCACGAAACGCGGTGGGCGGATGCCGACCTGGGTGATGTAGCGCAGCTTGATTCGCTTGCCCTTCGGCGCTGGTGGCGGGTTGGCGGCGAGCGCATCGTCGAACCAGCGGTTAAGCGCGGCGGTCGGCACGCGCCTGCTCCATGTTTCACGCAAGACGAAGGCGGCGGCGAGCATCTGGTCCAGCCCTTTGCCGGTAATCGCCGAAACGGCGAACAGCGGAATACCGCGTGCCTGGGCCAGCCCTTCGTCAAGCGCCGTGCGAATGCCGTTGAACAGCTTGCTTGGCTCTTCGGCGACATCCCACTTGTTGATCGCGATCATCAGCGCCCGGCCCTCCTCGATCACCATGTCGGCGATTTTGAGGTCCTGGGTTTCGAGGCCGCGTGTGGCGTCGAGCAGCAGCACGACCACTTCGGCGAAATCCACCGCTCGGCGCGCATCGGCGACCGAGAGCTTCTCCAGCTTGTCGGCCACCTTGGCCTTCTTGCGCATGCCGGCCGTGTCGATCAGCCGGATCGGGCGAATCTCGCCGCTGGCGGGATCGGTCCATTGCCAGTCGATCGCGATCGAATCGCGCGTGATGCCCGCTTCCGGCCCCGTCAGCAGCCGGTCTTCGCCAAGCAGGCGATTGATGAGGGTGGATTTGCCGGCATTGGGTCGTCCGACGATGGCCAGCTGGAGCGGGGCCGAAAGGTCGGCTTCCTCGACTTCCTCCATTTCCTCGCTGCCTTCTGCGGCCAGATCGCGTTCGATGGCCGCGCGGTCCTGCTCTCCGATCAGCGGGTAAAGCGCGTCGAACAGGCCGCCTATGCCTTCGCCATGCTCGGCGCTGATCGCCACCGGCTCGCCAAGCCCGAGTTCGTAACTTTCATAGATGCCCGATTCGGCCGCCCGGCCTTCGGCCTTGTTGGCAACCAGCACCACCGGCACCTGCCGGGTTCGCAGCCAGTCGGCAATCTCGCGGTCAAGCGGGGTCAGCCCCGCGCGGGCATCGATGACGAACAGCGCCGCATCCGCGCCTTCCAGCGACACCTGCGTCTGGGCCCGCATGCGCCCGGGAAGGGTGGCGGCGTCTTCCTCCTCCCAGCCGGCCGTATCCACCACCGTAAAATGCATCCCGGCGATGGAAGCCTGGCCGAAGCGCCGGTCGCGCGTCACACCCGGCTGGTCATCGACCAGCGCGAGGCGCTTGCCGACCAGCCTGTTGAACAGGGTCGACTTGCCGACATTGGGCCGGCCTATGATAACAACCTGGGGGAGGGCTGGGTGCGCCATGGCGCCGCCGCAGGTGGAGCCTCGCTGCCCGCTTGGCAAGGGAAAGCGGCGCGGGCGCTGAGCTTAGCTGGCCTTTGCGACGGGCGGATCGTCGCCGAGATCCTCGAACCAGGCCTCGACCGGACCGTTGAGCTTGATGGTCAGCGGGTTGCCGTGGCGGTCCATCGTCTTGCCGGCTTGCACCCGCACCCAGCCTTCGGAAATGCAGTATTCCTCGACATTGGTACGCACCACGCCCTTGAAGCGGATGCCAACTCCGCGGCCAAGCAGGTCGGCATCGAAATGCTCGCTGCGCGGATGGATCGCCAGCCGGTCGGGCGGGATATCAGGCTTGTTCTCGTCGCTCATTCGCGCGCCACTAGCGGGTGGGCGCAAAAAATCAATCGGGCGGAGGCGGGACGTCCGGCAGGGAATCGGGCGGCGGCGCTTCGGTCGGTGCCGAATCCGGCTGATCGGTGTCACCTTGACCGGGCTGGATCTCTGCCGGAGAGCGGCCGGGTTCGTCCCGGTCGCTTGGGTCGGGCTGAATTTCCGCCGGATGGCGGCCGGGATTGTCCTGGTCGCCATTGGGCGGCTGGGCGGCTTTGCGATCGGTCATCAGGGCATCTCCTTTGCTTGCCTTGGAAACGCCTTGCGGATGCAGTCCGTTCCGCCTGCCGCCTATGGCCACGGTGTGGCTTGCCCTTTCCGCCGCGCATATATAAGGGCGGCTCCCTGTTTCGCAGGCGCGCGCCGCCTGTTCGGATTCGTCGGGCCGCGGGCGTGGCGGAACTGGTAGACGCGCTGGATTTAGGTTCCAGTATCGCAAGATGTGGGGGTTCGAATCCCTTCGCCCGCACCAGTTCCTGGCGCCATGGGCAAGTGGCGATAATGTTGAGAAGGTTTGAGTAAGGCAAATGCAGATCGTCGAAAAGACCAATGAAGGCCTGAAGCGCGAATATGCGCTCACGATTCCGGCCAAGGATATCGAGGCCCGGATCGAGAGCGAGGTGAAGAAAATCGCCCCGCAGGTGCGCATGCCGGGCTTCCGCCCTGGCAAGGTGCCCGCCAACCTGATCAAGAAGATGCACGGCGAAGCGCTGCACAATGACGCGATCAACGCCACGGTGCGCGACTCGGTCGACAGCCTGATCCGCGACAAGGAACTGCGCCCCGCGCTGCAGCCCCGCGTCGATTTCGCCCCGGGCTATGAGCGCGGCAAGGATGCCGAACTGACGGTGGAGCTGGAACTGCTGCCCGATATCGAGGCTCCGGCGATCGAGGGGCTGACGCTGGAACGGCTGGTTGTGCCGGTGAGCGACGCGCAGGTGGACGAGCAGCTCGAACGCCTGGCTTCCGGCCAGAAGAGCTACAAGGATGCGCCCAAGACGAAGAAAGCCGGCGAGGGCGACCAGTTGATCATCGATTTCGTCGGCCGTGTGGACGGCGAGGAATTCGAAGGCGGCAAGGCCGAAGGCGCCGCGCTGGTGATCGGCTCCGGCCAGTTCATACCCGGCTTCGAAGAGCAGCTCACCGGCGTGAAAGCCGGCGACAAGAAGACCATCAAGGTCAATTTCCCGTCCGATTACCCCGCCGCCAACCTCAAGGGCAAGGATGCCGAATTCGACATCACCGTGCAGGCGGTGAAGGTGGAAGGCGAGACCAAGATCGACGAGGATTTCGCCAAGTCGCTCGGCATCGAGAGCCTGGATAAGCTGCGCGAACTGCTACGCGGCCAGATGGAGCAGGAAAGCGCGGGCCTCACCCGCACGCAGATGAAGCGGCAATTGCTCGACAAGCTGGCGGCGGATCATGACTTCGCCGTGCCGCCGACCATGGTCGATGCCGAATTCGAGCAGATCTGGCGTCAGATCGAAGCGGAAGTCGCCAAGGAAGAGAATCCCGACAAGGCACGCAAGGAAGCCGAGGCGGAGAAGGACGATTATCGCCGCATCGCCGAGCGCCGCGTGCGGCTGGGCCTGCTGCTGTCGGAAATCGGCCAGGCCAACGATGTCCAGATCTCGAACCAGGAAATGAACATGCTGGTCCAGCAGGCGGCGCAGCAATACCGCCCCGAAGACCGGCAGCGCTTCCTCGAATATGTCAACAACGAGCCGATGGCGCAGGCGCAGCTGCGCGCGCCGCTCTATGAAGACAAGGTCGTCGACTTCCTGTTCGACAAGGCCGAAATCACCGAGCGCGAAGTGACTCGCGAAGAGCTCGAAGCGGCGATCGAAGCGGAAGAGGCGGCTCCGGCGAAGCCGGCCAGGGGCGCCAAGAAGGCTCCGGCGAAGAAGGAAGCTGCAAAGAAGGACGCGGCAGCCAAGAAGGAACCGGCCAAGAAGGCGCCCGAGAAGAAGGAAGCTGCCAAGGCCGCGCCGGCCGAGAAGGCCCCGGCCAAGAAGGCTCCAGCCAAGGCCGCAGCCGAGAAGAAGGCTCCTGCTAAGGCTGCGGCTGAGAAGAAGGCTCCGGCGAAGAAAGCCCCTGCCAAGGCCGCCGATGAGAAAAAGCCGGCTGCCAAGAAGGCGGCCCCCAAGAAGAAGTAAGGCGCTTCACGATATGTGAAGGAAGGGCGGCCTCAGTGCCGCCCTTTTTCATAGGCGGATCAGAAGTCGCCCTTGACCTCGAAATTGACCACCCTGCCGATTTCGCGGCGGCGATTTTCCGCGAACAGCACCGGGGCGCTGCTGCGCGGCCCGGCCCATACTGTGCGTTCGAGGACCGCGTCCTCTTCGAAGATATTGCTCACGCTGCCCTGCACGGTGAGCCCGAAGACGTTCTTGTGCTCGACGAACAGGCGCAGATTGTTCTTCACATTGTAGTCGTAACCGAACTCGGTGACCCGGTAATATGGATTGAAGTCCGTATTGCGAAAGCCGGTGCCCCACGCCCAATCGGTGTCGGGCAGATCGTGGCGGAACGTGGCCTCGATATTGCGCGGGATCGAGCGGTCGAACGAGCGCTCTTCGCCGGTGGTGGGGTCTGTCAGGCGCGACTTGCGGAACTGCCCCTCGATCTCGAGCTGGGCCCCGGCAAAGCCGACCGGATCGAACCGCAGCGTGCCGTTGAACGAGGCGCCGTAGATGCGGGCGCTGTCGATATTGCCGACGCCCTCGATCCCGCCGGGGACGGGCACGATAGTGATGAAATCGGTGATGCGATTGTCGAACAGCGCCGCCGTGATCGAACCCCACGGGCCGAGATCCTTGGCCACTTCCAGATCCAGTTCCCACGACTGTTCGGGGCGTAAGTTGCTATTGGCCGAATTGGTCGTGTCGTTGGAGACGTTCACATTGGCGAGGAAATCGTTGAAGTTGAGCTGGCCGACCTTGCGCTCGAGCGTGAAGGATATGTCCAGCCCAGCGGCTGGCGCCCATGCCAGCGCCAGCGAGCCCTTCGGTCGGCGGAAAGTGCGCGAGAGGGCGTTGGCGCCCGTTTGCGAAATCTTCGAGGATTCGCCCCCGATCCCGATTTGCAGCGAAAGATTCGGCGCCAGCCC
>CAYRCH010000087.1:8547-9921 GCA_964422665.1 uncultured Sphingomonadaceae bacterium
CGCTCGATCGCGGCAGGCAGGCCAATCGGGGCAAGGACGGTTTCGTCTTCGCGGCTGTTGAAATCGGTCCACTGATGCGCCGCCGTGAGATTGACCAGCATCCCGGCAAGATCGTTGAACCGCACTATCCCGCTCAGCTTGGGAGTGTTTTCGACCGTCTGGGTCTCGCTGAAGCGTTCCTCGGGCGTGGTCCCGCCGTTGGTGACGAAGTTGATGCCCCCGGTTCCCCCGTGAAAAGGGTCGTTCTCGAGCGCCAGCGTGTATTCGATCGCGCTGCCGCCGGTGACAGAGATGTTTCCGGCCTTCCAGCGTGTGCTCGAATAGGCTGCCGCCAGCTGGGGGTTCCATTCGAACTGGCCCCGCAGCCCGCCTGTTGCCGAGGAGACCACATTGGCCGCCCGGCCCGACAGGCCGGGAATATCCATTTTTGCCCCGTCGACGATCTCGATACGAATGACGCTGTGCGCCGGGATGCGGGCAAGCTGGTCGAGGATCGAGGCCGATTTGCTGGAGGGACGCTCGCCATTGATCAGGACATTGCCCGATGCCTGGCCGAGGCCGCGGGTCTCTTCCTCCACGCGAATCTGGAAGCCCGGAAGGTTGCGCAGCATGTCCAGCGCATTTCGCGGGGCGAAGCGGTCGAAATCGGAGGGTTCCCAGACCCGCATTTCGCCCGGGACGGCGATTTCGGTATCGGCGGCGTCAAGTGGCGCCGATTCCTGCGCCCATGCGGGCGCGGGAACGAGTGCAGCGATCGATGCGCCCAGCAGCAGCCAGTCCCTCACAGCGCATCTCCCATCAAGCCCGACGCCGTTGCCCCGACCTGCGGGTAGCTGCAAGCGATTCACAATTCAACCCGAGGCCGTACAAAATGTTGACTTTGTCTTTACCGAGCGAGCGTCAATTGTTGATTAGTCACACGTTGACTACGCAATTACTCGGCGAATAATTGACAATGTCCGGTGAGTTGCGCGTTCGAGCCGGCTGCGCCGGTGGGGGAGGACGCAATGGCTCTTGAACTATCGCCGTGCAATCGCGAGATAGGCGCGACCAATCAATCGAGAGGAACTCCATGATCGACCTCACCGGCCAGCTGGGCGACACTTTTGGCAGCCAGGGCCTGTTCACGCGCGACGCGGAAACCGGCGCGCTGGTTCCTGTCGTCGTCGAACAGACCAGCCGCGGCGAGCGCAGCTTCGATATTTTCAGCCGCCTGCTGCGCGAACGGATCGTTTTCGTCACCGGCCAGGTGGAAGACAACATGGCCAGCCTGATCGTGGCCCAGCTGCTGTTCCTCGAAAGCGAAAATCCTTCCAAGCCGATCAGCATGTACATCAACTCGCCGGGCGGCGTGGTGACGGCCGGCATGGCGAT
>CAYRCH010000088.1:0-9880 GCA_964422665.1 uncultured Sphingomonadaceae bacterium
CATCTCGATCAAGCTCTCGGCGCTGCATCCCCGCTATGCGAGATCGCAGCGCGAGCGCACGCTTGCCGAGCTCTACCCTCGCCTGCTGGGCCTGGCCCGCGTCGCCCGGCATCACGAGATCGGGCTCAACATCGATGCCGAGGAGGCGCACCGGCTCGAGCTCTCGCTCGACCTGCTCGAGCGCCTGTGCCGGGAGCCGGCGCTCGATGGCTGGAACGGCATCGGCTTCGTGGTGCAGGCCTACCAGAAGCGCTGCGCGGCGGTGGTCGACTGGCTCGTCGAGCTGGCGCGGCGCAGCGGCCATCGGCTGATGATCCGGCTGGTCAAGGGCGCCTACTGGGATTCGGAGATCAAGCTGGCCCAGGTCGCCGGGCACGAGGACTATCCGGTCTTCACCCGCAAGGCCCACACGGACATCTCGTACATCGCCTGCGCGCAACGGCTGCTTGCGGCAACGGATGCCGTATTCCCCCAGTTCGCCACGCACAACGCCCACACGCTCGCGGTCGTCCGCCAGCTCGCCGGCCCCGACTTCCATGAAGGGCGCTACGAATTCCAGTGCCTGCACGGCATGGGCGAGGCCCTCTACGAGCAGGTCGTCGCCCCGCCGGCGGAGGGCGGGCTGGGCCTGCCCTGCCGGATCTATGCGCCGGTCGGCACGCACGACACGCTCCTTGCCTACCTGGTGCGCCGGTTGCTGGAGAACGGCGCGAACACGTCCTTCGTGCAGCGGGTCGCCGACCCGCGCCTGCCGGTCGAAGCGCTCGTCGCGGATCCGGTCGCCACGGCGGAGGCGGCCGCGCTCGCCGAAGGCGAGGCGGGCCTGCCCCATCCGCGCATCCCCTTGCCGCGCGCGCTCTACCGCTGTCGCGTCAATTCGCGCGGCCTCGATCTCGACGACGAGCGGTGCATCGAAGCGGTCCGCCACGCGCTGGCCCAGGCCGGGCCGACATGGAGCGCTTTCCCGGTGGTCGCGGCCCAGGTACCGGAAACGCCTCTCCCGGTCGTCGCGCCGGGTGCGGAACCGCCGCCGGGATGGCGCGTCGTCCGGAATCCGGCATGTCGCGCCCAGGTGGTGGGCATGGTGCGCGACGCGAATCGGGACGACATCGAGCACGCCCTGCGGGCCGCGGAGACGGCGTCTCCCGCATGGGAGGCGCTCCCGGCCGGACAGCGCGCGGAGATCCTCCTGCGCGCCGCCGACATCATGGAGTCGCGCATGCTGTCGTTGCTCGGACCGATCGTGCGCGAGGCCGGCAAGACCCTGCCCAATGCCGTCGCGGAGGTGCGCGAGGCGGTGGATTTCCTGCGCTACTACGCCGCCGACGGCCGTGGAACCCTCGATGACCCCGATGCCCGGGCGCGCGGTCCCGTCGCCTGCATCAGTCCCTGGAACTTTCCGCTCGCCATCTTCACCGGCCAGGTCTCGGCCGCGCTCGCGGCCGGCAACACGGTGCTCGCCAAGCCCGCGGAGCAGGCGAGCCTCGTCGCCGCGCAGGCCGTCGGCATCCTGCGCGAGGCCGGCCTGCCGAGCGGCGTCCTGCAGCTGCTCCCGGGCACCGGCGAGGACGTCGGCGCGGCGCTCGTCGCGGATGCCCGGGTCCAGGCGGTGCTGTTCACCGGCTCGACCCGGGTCGCCCGGATCCTGCAGGGCGTGCTCGCCGGGCGGCTCGATGCCCGCGGGCGCCCCGTTCCGCTCGTCGCCGAGACCGGCGGCCAGAATTGCATGATCGTCGATTCGTCCGCCCTGCTCGAACAGGTCGTCGTCGACGTGATCGCGTCGGCCTTCGACAGTGCCGGACAGCGCTGCTCGGCGCTACGCATCCTCTGCCTGCAGCACGACATCGCCGATCGGGCCATCGAGATGCTCGAGGGCGCGATGGAGGAGCTAACGCTGGGCAACCCGGACCGCCTGCGCGTCGACATCGGCCCGGTGATCGACGAGGACGCGAAGGAAGCGCTGGAGCGACACATCTCGCTCATGCGCGAGCGCGGCAGGCGCGTCTTTCAGGCCGGCCGCGCCGAGCATCCGGATCTTCCGCCCGGCGCGGCTGCCGCGTTCGGAGGCCTCTTCGTGCGACCGACCCTGATCGAGATCGAGCGCATCGACGAAGTCGAAGCCGAGGTATTCGGGCCGGTGCTCCATGTCCTGCGCTGGCCACGCGACGGCCTCGACGACCTCCTGGCGCGCATCGAGGCCACGGGCCATGGGCTGACCCTGGGAGTGCATTCGCGCATAGACGAGACGATCGCGAAGGTGGTGGCGCGCGCGCCCGTCGGCAACGTCTATGTCAATCGCAACATGATCGGGGCGGTCGTTGGCGTGCAGCCCTTCGGAGGCGAAGGCCTGTCGGGAACGGGGCCGAAGGCCGGCGGGCCGCTCTACGTGCGCCGCCTGCTCGCGCATCCGCCTCGGCGGCCGGCATGCCCCGGGGCGGATTCCTCGCTTCCTCCCGACGGATTGCTGGCCGAACTGGCGCGCTGGAGCGACCATTCGGGGCTGGCCGAAACACGCGATTGCTGCGAACGCTTCGCCAGGCAGGCGCCGGCGCTCGCGGAATGGATCCTCGAGGGACCGACCGGCGAGCGCAACACCTGGCGCCTGGCGCCCCGGCCGGAGGTGATGTGCCTGGCGACGCGGGTCGAGGACCTGCTTTGCCAGCTCGCCGCGGTGCTCGCGGTCGGCTCGCGCCCGGCCTGGCCCGACGACCCGGTCGCCCGCGCTCTCGGCGAGCGCCTGCCGCCGTCGCTCCGCGCGGCAATCCGGTGGCTTGCCGACTGGCGACTGGAGGGCGACTTCACCGCCCTGCTCCACCACGGCAGCGCCGCCGAGTTGCTGAGGACGGGGCAGG
Organism: uncultured Sphingomonadaceae bacterium; assembly: GCA_964422665.1. Lineage (GTDB taxonomy): Bacteria > Pseudomonadota > Alphaproteobacteria > Sphingomonadales > Sphingomonadaceae > DASWIR01. The sequence goes on from CAYRCH010000088.1 coordinate 2,853, forward strand.
TGCTGGCCCGGCGGCCGGGGCCGATCGTCGACCTGCAGGGGCTGCGAACCGGCGAACGCGACATCGCGCTCGAGCGCCTGTGCGTCGAGCGCAGCGTGAGCGTCAATACCGCGGCAGCGGGTGGCAACGCGAGCCTGATGAGCGTGGGCTGAGCCTCAGGCCGCGGCCATCATCCCGATCACGACCGCGTTGGCGAGGTCGATGACGAAGCCACAAACGAGGGGCACCACGATGAAGGCGCGCCGGGCGGCGCCGAACTCCTGGCTCACGGCGGTCATGTTGGCGATGGCCGTCGCGGTGGACCCCAGGGCGATCCCGCTGAACCCGGAACACACGACGACCGCCTCGTAGTCGCGGCCCATGGCGCGAAACACGACGATGACGGTGAAGGCGGTCACGAGGAGGATCTGCACGAGCATGGCGACGGCGAGGAACGCAAGCATGGGCTCGAGCGTCCAGAACTGCAGGCCCATCAGCGCCATGGTGAGGAAAAGGCCGAGCGCGATGTCCGATATCAGGGCCAGTCCCGGCTGCATGCTGACCATGTCCCACAGCCGGCCGGCGCCCCGGGGCGACACGGTGTCGGCGACGCCGCGCACCAGGATGCCGGCGAGCAGGCATCCGACGAAATCGGGCAGCGTGAGCGGGGTCATCGCGACGAGACGGCTGATGCCCTGGCCGAGCATCAGGCTGAGGTTGAGCCAGAACAAGGCGAGCAGCACGCCGTGGTAGTCGATCCGGGCGTAGGGCTCGTCGCGATGCAGCGCGCCCACGTCGAGCGCGGCGTCGCCCGACGGCGCGACGCGGTAGCGGCGAATCAGCATCGCGGCGATCGGGCCGCCGATCGAGCAGGCGGCGACCATGCCGATCATGTTGGCCGACAGCCCCAGCTCGCCTGCACCGGCGATGCCCAGCGTCTGCGTGAAATGCGGGGTCCAGGCGACCGTGGTCCCGACTCCACCCGTGAGCGAGATCGAACCGACCATGAGGCCCGCCCGCGGATCCATGCCGAATGCGCCCGCCATGCCCATGCCGACGCCGTTCTGCAGGACCATGAAGCCGATGGCGAGCACGGCCAGGATCACCAGGGGGCGTCCGCCCGATGCGAGCGTGCGCACGTCGGTGCCGAGTCCGATCGAGGCGAAGAAGTAGAGCAGCAGGAGATCGCGTCCGGGCAGGTCGAAGCCGACCATGACGTCCGCGCCGTAGTACAGCGCGCTCACGATGGCGGCGCACAGCACGCCCCCGACGAGGGCCTCGGGGATGCTGTTCCGGCGCAGGACCTCCATCCTCGCCACCACCTGCTTGCCCACGAGCAGGGCGAGCAGGGCCAGCGTGAAGCTGATGAAGCTGTCGATTTCGACGGCCAGGCCTGCGGGCGCCTGGCCCAGCGCTTCAGGCACGGCTTCCGGCCTGGGCCGCGATCCCGTCGCGCCGGCGATTCGCGAGCCACCATTCCTGTCCGAGCGTCAGCAGGACGGTGAGCGTCATGAACAGCACGGCAGCCCAGAAGATGCCGGCGAATTGCCCGCGGTCGAGCAGCCAGCCGAAGAGCACCGGGCCTGCCGTACCGCCGATGTTGAAGCCCGTCATCACGATGCCGAAGGTCTTGCCCTCCGCGCCCCGTGGCGCGGCCGCCTTGACGAGCATGTCCCGTGACGGGGCGATGACGCCGGTGAGAAAGCCGGCAACGCCCAGCAGCAGGACGAGGATGCCGCCCGCCAGTGGCGTGGTCGCGACCACCGCCACCACGACGGCTGCCGCCCCGAAGGCGCCGGCGGCGACGAAGCCATGGTGACGGGTGCGGTCGGCCAGCAGGCCGCCGGCCAGCACGCCGAAGGCGCTCGCGAACAGGAATGCGGTCAGCGCCGAATTCGCCCAGTGCAGCGGCACGTCGAAGCCCTGCACCAGCGCGCTCACGGAGAACTTGTCGATCGCGCCGACGCTGAGGCTCAGCAGCACGAACAGCAGCGTCAGCAGCATGACCATCGGCGCGAATGCGAGCGTCCACGACGCGCCGGCAGCCGGCCCTTTCGACCCTTTCGACCCCTTCCCCGCGGCGGCGTCAGGCGCCCCGCCGATGGCCTGGCCCGCGGAGGTCGGCAGCCACAGCACGAGCATCGCGAGCGCCCCCACGAGCGTGGCCACCAGGAACGCGCCCTCGATGCTTGCCAGCGTCGCCGCGCCCAGGAGCAGGGGCGGCGCGATCGCGCCGCCGAGATAGCCCGAGAAAGTATGGATGGAGAACGCCCTGCCCATCCGCCCCGATGCGATCCCTTGCGAGAGCAGCGCGTAGTCGGCCGGGTGATACACCCCGTTGGCGATGCCGGCCAAGACCATGGCGACCAGCAGCCAGGCGTAGCTGGGGGCAACGGCCAGGGCAAGGAAGCTGGCGCTGCCCAGCGAGAGCGCGCAGAGCAGCATCCGGCGGGCGCCGTAGCGGTCGACCGCGAAACCCAGCGGCGCCTGCACCACGGTCGAAACCACGTTGAAGACACTCAGGGCGAAGCCCAGCTCGACGAAGCCGACCCCCAGCTTGGCGGGAAGCAGCGGCAGGAGCGCCGGTATCACCATGATGTGGAAGTGGCTCACCAGGTGGGCGGCGGACACCTGGGGCAGCAGGCCGATGGAGCGCGACACGGGGATCCGTTGGATGATCATGCGGGATGACGCATCCTACCCCTTTGCGCGCGATTCCTCTTCGCGCGCGAGCCATCCGCGCGCGCAATTCCTTTCTGCGCGCAAGCCATCCGCGCGCGCACTTCCTCTCGGCGCGCCAGTCATCCGGTCCGGGGCGTTCAGGCGATCTTCGACTCGTCGTCGGGCACGGAGGAGCGTCGGAGGATGCTGAACTTCCCGTCCGATTCCAGCAGCGCGAACTTCATGTCCTTGAGGTCGCAGTCGGCTTCGCGCAAGGCCTGGTAGAGATCATCCTCGGACACATGCTGGGCCTTGAGACGATCGGTGAGAATCGTGCCGTTGCGCCCGACGATGACCGCCTCCCCCTCGACCAGGCGCCGGAAGCGGACACTGGCGATGCTGAGGCGGTTGGTCAGCGCGTTGATGCCGAAGAGCGTGCACACGACGATCAAGCCCCCGAGGATCGAGTCCTCGCCGCCCGAGAGCGCCTCGGACACGCCTTCGCTCACCAGCACGACCATCAGCAGGTCGAACGGCGTGAACTGGCCGATGGTCCGCTTCCCGGAGAAGCGGACCATCGCCAGCACGAAGACGTAGATGATCAGGGCCCGGGCGACCAGCTCCCACCAGGGCACCTCGAGCTCGAACATGACGCTGGCGTCAGGCGCTTGCCGTCAGCTCCTCGAGCAACTGCTCCTTGCGCGCCTCGAGTTCGTCGCGCATGGCCATCAGGTCGAGCTTGCGGGTTCCGCGCGCCTTGGGGAAGATCTCGTTGCGTTCTTCCTTGACGTGGTGGTCGATGTATTCGCCCAGCACCTTCACCTTGGCGTCGATGATCTCCTCGGAATCCTCCATCGCCTCGATCTGTGCGATGAGGTCCCTTGCGGTCTGGTGCTCCACCTCCGCCTCGTCGAGGAGGTCCGTCTCGCGAATGGCCTCGCGAAGCGCCGGATAGAAGATCTCGTCCTCGATCTGGGCGTGCACCGTCAGCTGGAGGCAGATCTCCCGCGCGAGATCCATCTTGCGCGCTCTGGCATCGCGCGCCTTCGAGGAAGTGAGCTCCTCGTATTCCTTGAACATTTTCTTGACTGCGCGATGATCTGCATCGAGCAGGTGGCAGGCATCCTTGGGGTTGGGCATCGGTCCGATCTCCAGCGGGGTTTCGGGAGCCGGCAGGGGTCTGCTTCGGCTAGGAGCCGGTATGCATCAATGGTGCCCGGAAGACCCGGCCCGTGTCGCGGTGAACATGGCGTGATAGTGCGGGATGCGTCGCAAGGCATGCTCGGCCGCGGCCCTGCGGACCTGGTTGCGATCGCCGTCGAAAACCCGGGTCTCGCTGAAGGCGCATGGCTCGCCGTCCTGGCGAAACGCCCAGGCAAAGCATTGGGTTCCCGCCTCGATGTCGGGGTCCGTGCCGTCGGCAACCCCCGTGTTCGCGATCGCAAGTCCCGCATCGCTGCTGCGCAGGGCCCCCGCGGCCATGGCAAGCGCCACGGGTTCGCTCGTCAGGTTGTGTCGTTCGAGCACTTCGGCGGGCACACCGAGGCATCGTCGTTTGGCCGATGGGTCATAGACCACGAAGGCGCATTCGAGCACCTTTCCGGCGCCGGGCGCCTCGGCGAGACTCGCCGCGATGAGACCGGCCGTGCATGATTCGGCCGTCGCCACCACCAGCTCGTGGCGGCGCAGGTAGGCGGCCGCCTCTCCGGCCACGTCGGATTCGCCCGACACGTCGTTCCGTTCGTCCTGCGTCATCTCGCACCCGCCGCGCTGCGCCCGATGCGGTGCGCCTGCAAGGGCGGCGCCCGGGCCCGATGACGACCTATCCCCTGCGCGAGGCCAATCGTGCGCTCGACGACCCGCGCGCGGGGCGCTTCGACGGCGCGGCGGTGCTCGTGCCGCCCGTCCGGCAGGCTGTCGCGTCGGTCCAATGAAAAGTGCCCGGGGAAGCCTTGCCGTATCGGCGAGTGCTTCCCCGGGCACCGGGAAACCTGGAGCGGGAAACGAGTCTCGAACTCGCGACCTCAACCTTGGCAAGGTTGCGCTCTACCAACTGAGCTATTCCCGCTGCGAAGATTTGTATTCTATGCCGAATACTAAACGCGTGTCAAGCGTATCTGGAAAATAATTTGGGTCTGGCAGGCTATAGCTGACAAAACCCTCATCTGCGGTAATTTTGAATGCAGTAAGATGTGCACCATGAAACGTACTGGGGGTGGCCCCTTTGCTGCACATTACTGAACAGGATCTCAGTTTCTACAACACACTGGGTCTAAGGTCACAGGCGCGCGCCTTCCTGCGCCTGCATTCAACCAGAAATTTACAAGACCTTTCCGAGACAGCAGCCCGTTATCCGGGCGTGGTGATTCTCGGCGGCGGCAGCAATGTCGTCCTGGCACCGCGGCTTGATGAGCTGGTCGTGCATGTGGCGACACGCGGTGTCGCGCTGGTGGACGATGACGCCGATTCTGTTCTGGTGGAAGCCCAGGCGGGTGAATCCTGGCACAATTTCGTCGAACTTTGTGTGGAGCGTGGCTGGCATGGTCTGGAAAATCTAGCCTTGATACCCGGGACCTGTGGTGCCGCGCCCGTGCAGAACATCGGTGCTTACGGGGTGGAGCAGAGCGACTTCTTCCATAGTCTCGTGGCCTGGGACATGCGTCGCAGCATGCAGGTGGAAATGGGCCCGGGTGACTGCCTCTTCGCCTATCGTGACAGCTTTTTCAAACGTGCCGAGCAGGGCCGCTGGGTCATTCTGGCGGTGCGTTACCGCTTTCCGCGTGAATGGACACCCAAGCTGGGGTATCCGGATCTCGCCCGGCACCCGGCTCTCGCGCTGGCTGGCCCTGGTGTCACCCCTCGCGACGTATTCAACGCCGTGTGTGACATCAGGCGCGCGAAACTGCCCGACCCGGCCGAACTGGCCAATGCCGGCAGCTTCTTCAAGAATCCGGTGGTGAATGCCAGAACGTTCCGCAAGCTGAGGGACCTGCATCCCGGCTTGGTGGCGTACCCCGTGGATGACGGGTCGCATTACAAACTGGCGGCCGGCTGGTTGATAGAACGCGCCGGCTGGAAAGGCAGGCGTTTGGGGCCGGTGGGAATGCATGAACGGCAGGCGCTGGTCATGGTGAACCATGGCGGCGCCAGTGCACGTGACATTCAGGTTCTTGCGGATGTCATTCGCGCGGAAGTTGCCACCCGCTTCGGTGTTCACCTGGAACAGGAGCCGGTCGCCCTGGGCTCCATGGCGGGCGAAGCTGGCTGAGAGATGCCGGAACGCGAGAGTGTTCCGGCACCCATGAAAGATTCAGCTGGCCAGGACGTCGTGCATGTCGAACAGGCCGAAATCCTTGCGAGCAAGATAGCGCGCTGCCCGGACACTGCCCTGTGCGTAGGTGGCGCGGCTGCTGGAACGGTGCGTGATCTCGATTCTTTCGCCCGTACCACAGAAATAGACGGTGTGGTCGCCGATGATGTCCCCGCCGCGCACAACGGAGAAACCGATGCGGCCCGTTTCCCGTGCGCCGGTTTCACCATGCCGCGCCCAGTCGGCGATGTCGTTCAGGTTTTTGCCCCAGGCGTGAGCAACCGCTTCACCCATGGCCAGGGCCGTACCCGAGGGCGCATCCACCTTGTTGCGATGGTGCGCTTCGAAAACTTCAACGTCATAACCGCTGTTGAGCAGGCGGGCAGCCATTTCCAGCAGCTTGAGAGTGACATTGACGCCAACACTCATGTTTGGTGAGAAGACGATGGCTGTCTTCTGGCTGGCTGCCTGAATGGCCTTCTTGCCGGCTTCATCAAAACCGGTGGTGCCGATCACACACTTCACGCCGTGCTCAATGCAGGCCTCAAGATGCTTCAGCGTGGCTTCAGGCCTGGTGAAATCGATGAGGCAGTCGGCATCGGCCAGCGCCGCCAGATTATCGGTGATGCGCACACCGGTCTCCACGCCCAGGAAAGCGCCTGCATCCTGACCGATACTGGGTGAGTCAGGGCGATTCAAGGCGACGGACAGCGTGAGATCTTCGCTGTTCAGCACGGCTTCAATGAGCATGCGGCCCATGCGGCCGTCTGCCCCCGCAATTGCAATACGCATTCGAGTTGTCCTTGTGGAATTGATTATCGAAGGGGTTCAACGGGCGCACCCGACGAGGTCGGTGTCTGCTCCGAGACCGGTTCGCGCGCATCTGCACCTGTGTCGGTCTTCTGGAATGGCTGGCGGTCAGGCTGGCTGTCGCCTTCCCAGCGCACGAGGTGGTCGCCTTCGAACCAGACGCTGAAGCGACGGGTCTCGGGCTCGCCATACCCCGGTTTGCTATAGTAGGGGTAGTCCCAGCGATCACTGCGGAAGATGTCCTGCAGTGTGGGCGTACCCAGAAGAA
>CAYRCH010000089.1:0-4158 GCA_964422665.1 uncultured Sphingomonadaceae bacterium
TCGACCAGATCCTTGATACGATAGGAGAGCTCGATAACCGCCTGTTCGAGTTCGGCGATTCTGCCATCTCGCTCGGCCAACAGGTCCTCGAACCCGGGAACTTCCGAGGCATCCACCTGCTGATCGGGCTTGGCCTCGACTGCCGCCGCAGGGGAGGCGTTGTCCTGCGCCATTTCGTGCAGAACCTGCTCAAGCATTTCCAGGGTCAGCGTCTGATGCTGGTCCATTTCGCCCAGGAGCATCAACCGGCTGCCAATCAGATTGACCTTGCGCGGAATGCCCCCGCTCGCGCGGTACAATTCAGCGAAGAGACCGTCTTCGAAACCGGGATTGCCGTCCCAGCCGACATGCTTCAGCCGATGGATGAAGTAAGGCTCGATTTCGCTTTCCTGCATCGCCTCGAGATGATGGGCGGCGATCACGCGCTGGCGCAGCTGTTCCAGGCCTGCATGACCTTGCAAGGTTTCGCGGAACTCCGGCTGGCCCAGCAGGAGGGTTTGCAGCAACGGATGATTGCCCAACTGGAAATTGGACAGCATCCGCAACTCTTCGAGTGCACCGATCTCGAGGTTTTGGGCCTCGTCGACGACCAGAAGGCAGCGGCGCCCGGCCCTCGCCTCTTCATGCAGGAAGTTCTCGATTTCGCCCAGAGCGCTGGCCTTGTCGTGCCCTTCGATCGCCAGGCCGAAGCTCTGGGCAACGACATGGACGATTTCTTCCGCTCCCAGCTTGCTGGTCACAATCTGCCCGACAGTGAGTTGCTCCGGATCCACGGTGGCCATCAGGTGGGCGACGAGCGTGGACTTGCCTGCACCCACCTCGCCCGTGATGACCATGAACCCTTCGCCCTGTGCTAGGCCGTAGGAGAGGTAGGACAGAGCCTTACGGTGGGTTCCGCTCGGATAATAGAAGGCCGGGTCCGGCGTGAGCTGGAAGGGCTTTCCAAAAAGTCCATAAAAGTCGTTGAACATCGTCCGGTCCTCCGGCCTAGAATTGGTACCGCATGCCGACCAAAGCAGAAGCTACGGTCAGGTCGTCGAGCATTTCGCGGCTGATCGCATCCACGCTGATTGCCGCGTTTGCAGACAGCTTTTCCGTGAGATTGCGCCAGTAATTGGCGGTGGCGCCGTAAGATGACAGGTCGCCCAGAGAGCTAGCGCCGCTGTTAAACCAGTTGGCATAAACGTTCCCGGAAAGGCCGGAACGCTGATCGATGGAGTAGTTGGCGGAAGCCCCGATCCACCAGGTTTCATCCACCAGTCCATTGGCGCCGGCGAGCACCGTCCCCGGAGCGGCAATGAACTTGCGGCGGTCGTACCCGGCACCGATGCCGAGGCTGAGGCGGCCATAGCTGCGGCCGTAAGCCGCTGCCACGCCTCTGGCGCGGAAAGTGGCCGAACGCACCGAACCCAGAACACCATTCAGGCAGGCGCTGCCTTCGCTGCCCACAAGGCAGCCGGCAAGGTCGCCCGTGAGCGGGTTGCGGAACGCGGTGAAATCGGCAGGCAGGTTGGACAATGCGTTTGTCAGCTGGCCGCCAAACCCGGCGACGTTGTCGTAAACTGCGATATTGAGGCTGCTGCGCTGGCTCGGCGCGTAGGCAAAGGTGCCATAGAAGCTGGTCGATCCGTAACGCCGCCCGACATGCGCTTCCAGCGAGGTTCGACGGCTAGGCCGCCACACAACGCCTACATCCCAGATCAGGCCGTCGGTCTGGTAGGCGATCTGGCGCGGCTGGCTCTCATCCGTCACGAAACGCCCGTCAGAACCGATCACCGGTTCATTGGTGACGGGATCGCGCAATGCGTCGCGGCTGGAAATCTCCACGTCTTCGTAGCCGACGCCGCCTACTAGTGCGACGTTCGGGCTGAGGGGCACCATCACATCCCCGCGCACATATGTGTCACGCACGCGCTGATCGAGATTGGAAAGATCTTCCTGATAGAAGCCGCCCCCGACGCCCAATCCGACGGGCAGAGGTCCGTCTGTCGGACTTGTCCCTATTCGGGCATTGGCGAGGTGCACAGTGCTATCATCAAACACATCGACGGGATCGGCCCCCGGGGCGACTGAAAGGACTTCGGGTGCTTCGACCCGGTTGTAGCCGATGCGGTAATGCGCTTCGACCTGCACATCCCCCATCTGGGTGGTGAGCGACGGACCCGCGTAGAGCGAGTAGATCTGGCTTTCGGAATTGGCATCAGCAAACGGACCGATGCTGGCCGCGCCACCGCCATCCACGCGCGTGTGCGTGGCCATGGCTCCGGCCTCCATCGTCAGTTCGCGCGGAACGATGGCAAGCGACCCCCTTGCAACGCCGCTGATCACATCGCCATCGGGCGCGTCATCGCTCCAACCGATGCGTCGTTCGTAGCGCAGCGATACGGCAGCAGCGCTGTTTCGCCCGGTGATCGTTGCGTCCACGCCTGCTGCAAGCCGGCTGTAAATGACCACATCGTCGCCCGGCGATAGCTCGGCCTGGAGGACCTGAGCCGCCTCGATGTAGGGCGATATCTCGCTTCGCTGGCGGGATTCGCCGCCGTCTTCGGCTTCCTGCGCAATCGCGGGGGTCGGCAGCATCGCCAATCCAGCCACAATGCATGCCAGGCGCATCGAAATGAGGGTACGCACGGTCATTCTCCGGCATACCCGTAATAGGAGCCGAAACGCCGGCCGCTCGGGCTGAAACTGGCGGCGTTCAGGAGCAGCTTGATGTCCGGACAGTGCGAGAGGAGCTGGAGCGCATCTTCCAACGCACTCTGTCCGGTGTTGTCGGCACGGGTGACCACAACCGCCTGGCCTACGAATTTTGCGAGTTCGGCAGCGGGAGACGCCGCCAGCGCCGGGGGGCTGTCGAAAATGACCATACGCTGAGGTGCGCCCTGCACTAGTCGCATGAGCCGCTCGCTTGTCCCTCTCGACGACAGATATTCGCTGTCTGAGGCCGTCTGGTTTCCCGCCGGCAGGACATGGAACCCTGGTATGTCGGTGGAGATCACGCAATCCTCGATGGGCTTCTCTGGATCGGCGAGCGCATCCATGAGCCCCGGCCCGCGCGGCAGCCCCAGCAGTGTCAGGATAGAAGGCTTGGCGAAATCGGCATCCACCAGCAGAACTTCCACGTCTCGCTCGGCAGCCATCGCCAGAGCGAGGTTGGTCGCACAGAATGTTTTCCCCTCCCCCGGATGAGGCGAGCAGATCAGCACGAATTGTGCACGTTCCTGAGAAAGGTCTGAGGCGGGTCTGCGCGCTGCGTCGAGCAGTTCCCGCTTCACGATGCGGAATTCTTCCAGCAGAGCCGTCACGGGCCCACCTGGAACGATCAACCCCTGATCGTGCAGTCTTTCGCGATCGACCTTCAACTTCGGGCCGGCGAAAAGGACCGGCTCCGCGAGAGGAGTCGTTGGCGCATCATCGGGAGCCGGGGAAACGTAGGATGCCGGCGAGGTGGGGGCCGCCACAGCGTCAGGCGACGGACGCCTGCGTCCTTCCCCTCGCTTGCGAGGGCGCTCAGCCAGTTCCTTGGGTACTGGTGCAGGGCGGAACCCACTGGTCAGGCCCTCAGTTCCACCCGCAAGGGTCCCGGCCCGTTCCAGCAGCGATTTGCCGCTTTCCGGTTCCTCGCCTTCGGGCGGGAAGGGAATGTTCGTGTGTTCGGTCATTTCGCTCCCCTCAGGCGCCCATGCCGCGCTGGACGAATTCCACAGTCATCAGGATCAGGAACAGGACTCCCAATCCTCCCGCAGCGCCTGCAAATTGCCGGGTGCGCCTCCTACGCTCGTTCCGAGCCTGGTCGCTGAGCACAGTGCTGATCGCTCCGACGACCGGCAAATCGAAGGCGCGCTGAAGCTGACCCGCCGTGGCAAATGTCGACTTGAGCTTCCCGAGGCCGAATGCGGCGCCCGCTCCACCTGCCAGTCCCACAAACAGCACACCGAATAACAGCAGTGGGCGATTGGGCGCTGATGGCACGCGGGGCACCGTGGGTGGATCGATGATCTCGAATTTGACGGCGCTGCGTTCGCTTTCCACCTGGCCGCGCAGCTTCAACTCCTCGCGATCCTGCAGGAGCTGGTCATACTGCTTGCGCAGCACTTCATAATCGCGGCTTATGCGCTGCGCCTCGGCGGCTACCCCCGGTTCCTGGGCCTGGCTGGC
>CAYRCH010000089.1:4258-6783 GCA_964422665.1 uncultured Sphingomonadaceae bacterium
GCGAGGTCTGCCTCGACGCTGCGAAGTTCCGACCGCGTACCCGAAAGCCGGCTCGCAATCGCCTGAGCACCGCCGATCAGATCGGGATGCTCTGCTTCAAAAGCCAGACGGCGTTGTTCCGCCTCTTCGAGCTGGCGCTGACGATCGGCAAGCTGGTTATCGAGGAACTGAATGGACTCCCGCATCTCACCTCGGGGGCCCCCGAGATTCTCCTCGCGGAATATGTCGATCATCCGCTGGACGATGTCTTGCGAGAGCTGGGCATTGGCGGCGTCGGACAGATCGCTTCGGCCGCTTGTTGCGGTGATTTCGAAAAGGTTGTCGGCTTCGCTCTTGACCTTGATGTCTTCCGCCAGGTCAGCAACCGCCTGTTCCATCTGGCGCTCGGTAGTGATGCCCGATCCGATTGCGGTCGAACGGATCACCTTCTCCAAGTTCACCGCGCTGGTCAGCGTCTGTCGGACTCGCTCGATGTCCTTTTCGCGAGTGGCGGCGCCGATTCCGATCTGCTGGGCAAGCGCGTCGTCCAACTGGACGAAGATGCGGGTCTTTGCCTCGTAGCTATTCGGGAACAGCGCCACCGCAAGCCAGCCCAGCAAGCAGATGCCCCAGGCTACGCCCAGCGCGAGCCAGCGGCGATTCCATACCGACCAAAGCGCTGCCTGCGCTTCTTCGACCAGCGAATTCATGCGATTGCCCCTGCCCTAGTCACGATCAGAACATGCTTTCGGGAATGATGACCACGTCACCAGGCTGCAGCATCACATTTGCCTGGCTGTCGCCTTTCTTGAGCAGGTCACCCAGCCGAACAGCGTATTCACGCTGTTTGCCGCTGGCCTTGTCGAAGCGCACGAGCTTGGCGCGATTGCCCGCCGCGAACTCGCTAAGCCCGCCCACCGCAATCATCGCGTCGAGGATGGTCATATTGGCACGGTAGGGCAGCGAGGCCGGCTTTTCCGTCGCGCCGACGATCCGGACCTGCTGGCTGAACGTCCCGGCAAACTCATTGACGATTACCGACACCAGGGGGTCATTGATATACTCGGAAAGCTGCAGCCGGATGTCTTCCGACAACATGGCCGGGGTCTTGCCGACAGCGGGCATGTCGGCGACCAGCGGCGTGGTGATGCGTCCGTCAGGCCGGACCTGCACCTTGGCACCAAGCTCCGGGTTGCGCCAAACATGGATGGTCAGCTCGTCCAGCGGGCCGATCACATATTCCTCGCCCGGACCTTCCTGCAGCGCAACAAAGCTGGCAGGCGGCAATTCGCTGCCGCCGCCGCTGGCGCACCCGGCCAGCGAGAGCGCGGCCATGGGTACGGCAAGGGCAAATCGGGCAATTCCAAAACGAGACATTATCGGTCCTTCACGGTTCGAATAGCGGCAGGTCGGCCGGCAAGTGCCAATCCGCGCCCGGCTCTCCGGATCGATGGAAAGCCTTGCCAGATAACGGTGAACAATGTGTTAGGATTTGGCCTGTAAATGGCCGATTTCCGGGGTTTTTGAGGGTGTGTCCCGTTTGGGGACGGGCGCCGCCGGAACCCTTAAACCAGTATCTCGCGAGCGGGCGGATGGCCCAGGAACCGTTCGGGACTGGCGGTAAGGCCGTACGCTCCCGCGCAGAACACCGCGACGAGGCCTCCCACATCGGCGCGGGGCAGGTGCGCCTGGTCGGCGAGGCGGTCGAGCGGAGTGCAGAGACAGCCGACCACATCGGCCTCTTCCTCAGCTTCGGCATCGAACCGGCTGGCGATGGCCACCGGGTAATTGCGGCGCACCACGGTTCCGAAATTGCCGGAGGCGGCGAGCTGGTGGTGCAAACCGCCATCGGTCACCAGGAAGGTGCGTCCGTGGCTTAGCTTGCGATCAACGATACGGGTCAGATAGACGCCTGCTTCGCCAACGAGGTAGCGGCCCAGTTCCATGGCGAATGCCGTGTCTTGGAGCGCGGATCCGAGAGACTGCATCCGCAGCGCCAGCGCCTCTCCTATGGGCGCAATGGCGAGCGGCTTGTCGCCGGGGAAATAGGGTATTCCGAAGCCGCCACCGAGATTGAGGGCAGTTAGCGGGGTACCGATCTCATTCGCGAGCTGTGCCGCGAGGTCGAGCGTGAGGCCCTGTGTCTCGATCAGCGCGGAAGCGTCGAGCGACTGGCTGCCGGCGAAGATGTGCAGGCCGCGCCATTCCGCACCGGCGGCGATGATCTCCTTTGCCAGCGCCGGTACGCGCTCGGCATCCACGCCGAAGGGCTTTGCGCCGCCGCCCATTTTCATGCCAGAGCCGCGGATCTCGAAGGACGGATTGACGCGGATTGCGAGGCGCGGGCGAACCCCAAGGCGGTCTGCTATTGCGAGGGCGCGGCGGGCTTCGTGCTCGGATTCGAGGTTGAGCGTTACGCCTGCTCCGATCGCCACCTCCAGCTCGTTGTCGCGCTTGCCGGGGCCGGCGAAGGAGACTTGTTGGGGGTGGATGCCGGCATCTGCAATTTTAGCAAGCTCGCCCATAGACGCTATGTCGAATCCGTC
>CAYRCH010000089.1:6883-8537 GCA_964422665.1 uncultured Sphingomonadaceae bacterium
TCCTCGACCTCCTGCGGGGAGACGCGGTTGCCGGCGGTCTTGATCATCGCATCGCGGCGCCCGGCGAAATAAAGCAGCCCGTCACCGTCCCGCATCACGCGGTCGCCCGACCATACCGCCGTGCCGCCATAGAGCGACTGCGGCGGAGCGGCACGAAAGCGCTCCGCCGTCCGCTCGGGCGCGTTCCAGTAGCCCTGCGCCACCAGCGGGCCGCAATGGACCAGCTCGCCCTCCTCGCCCGCATCGGCCAGCCGGCCGTCGTCCGCCACCACCAGCACCTCGGCAAAGGGGATCGCCTTGCCCATCGACGTTGGGTGACAGTCGATCAGCGCCGGATCGAGGAAGGTCGAGCGGAACGCCTCGGTGAGGCCGTACATGGCGAAGATCCGCGCCTGCGGGAACAGCCGGCGCAGGCCACGCACGATCTCCGGCGTCAGCGCGCCGCCGCTATTGGTCAGGCGGCGGAGCGGGGCCGTGGCCTCCTCCGGCCACTGAGCCTCGAGCAATTGCACCCAGAGCGGCGGGATCGCCGCCAGCGTCGTCACGCCGTGGCGCGCGCAGGCCTTCACCACGTCACGCGGCGTGAGATAGTCGAGCGGCACCACGCTCGCCCCCGCGCGCCAGGCGGAGAGCAGCTGGTTCTGTCCGTAATCGAAGGAGAGCGGCAGCACGGCGAGCACCACGTCTTGCGGCGCCAGATCAAGGTAATGCGCCACGCTGACCGCGCCGAGCCAGAGATTGGCATGGCTGAGCATTACGCCCTTGGGCTGGCCGGTCGAACCGCTGGTATAGAGCAGCGCCGCCAGTTCGCCCGGATCGGCAGCGGAAGGCCCGAGCGGAGCGCAGGTGGCCGCCGCCGCCCTCGCCTCGGCCTCTTCCACCGCCTCGCACCCCGGCGGCAAATCGCCGTCCTCCAGCGAAGCCAGCCGCGCGGAATTGGCCAGCAGCAGGCTCGCCCCGCTATCGGCGAGAATATAGGCGGCCTGCGCGCGCTTCAGCAGCGGATTGACCGGCACATGGACCAGCCCCGCGCGCGCCGCGGCAAGCGGCATCAGGCAGGTGAGCTCTCCCTTCGAAGCCCAGCTCGCCACCCGCGCGCCCGGCGCGGCGCGGCCCGCAAGCCATGCGGCGAGGCGCCCCACCCGCTCCTCCAGATCCTTGTAGCGGAGCGTGATTTCCTTCAACACCAGCGCGGGCGCGTCCGCCGCCCCGCACAGCGCGAGATGGTCGAGCGGCCGGGGCGCGGGATCGGGAGCGTCGGTCATAGGGGCACAATCGGAGGGGCCAGCATCTTGGTGGAGGTCAGCTATCACGATGATCTTAATGTCCTCCCATGGGCGGAGCTGGCAAGCGAAACTCCCTTCGAGCGGCGCGAATGGTTCGGCCTGCTCGCGCGCGAAGGAGGGCTAGAGCCGCTGGCGGTGCTGGCGCGCGACGGGGCCGAGGCCTGCGCCCTCCCCCTGATGCGGCGCGGGCGCGCGCTGGTGCCGCTGGCCAACTGGTACAGCTTCACCTGGCGTCACCTCGCCACCAGCGCCGCGGCGTCACGCCGCCTGCTGCCCGCGATCGCCCGCGATTTGAAGCGACGCCATAGCGACGTGACTTTGTGGCCGCTCGCCGGCGAAGGCGGTGTGGCGGCAGAACTGCACGACGC
>CAYRCH010000089.1:8637-9860 GCA_964422665.1 uncultured Sphingomonadaceae bacterium
CGGCCGCTTTCATCGGGCACGGTGCTGACCGCGGCGCTGATGGAGCATGCGATCGACCGGGACCGCGCGGCGCGCGTGGATTTCGGCACCGGGGACGACGCCTACAAGCGCGACTGGATGGAGGACGTGCGGGCGCGGTATCGGCTGACCTGTTTGAAGCGCGGGGATTTGCGGAATTGGGGGGCTATGGTGCGGCGGGTGGTTTAGGGCTGCTGCGTGCCCAAACTCGGCCATAGGTAGCCTAAGCCGCCAAAAAGCTCGGTTTGAGAGTCACCAATTCGAATGGCAGCAAACGACCCATTGCCGATATAAGCCTCGATGATATGACTTGATCATGGATGCTGAGAGGAAGAAGCTTTTCAAGAAGCTAGGCAAGGAGGCTGCACAGCGCCAGTCAGAGGCACTTCATGACAGCCTGCGAGCTGCAAACCCGGCGCCAATCGGATCAAATGCCTGGGCACGGAACTACCGACAAGGCCTGCTGCGAGAGAAACGAAACCTCCCTACGAAGTCAATTATCTCTCATGAAAGATGCTCTCGTATATTCGTTGTCCATCCGCAGGAGGGGCAGGGCTTGGTGCCACATAAGGGCGGGTTCATTCAGTGCACTGAGTGCGGATCAGTGGCGCCTTCGCTCTTTCCACGGCGGCTCTTCTATTTCAAATCATGTGAGTGCGGAAATATGCGGGTGCGGTCCCTCCTTTACATGATTGATACCTCGGTTCGTTGCCCAGTGAGCGTCAGGCCAGTAAAACTGATCGGACGCGGCGACATGATTTAATGCGAGCTACAACGACGCTTTAAGGTCCGCCTTTCCCCCATTACGGCGACCTGGTTTGTGGAGCAAAAATGACGAATGCGTACAGGGATTTTATGCCTCGCCATGCTGATGATCGCCGGATGCGGCGGAGCCGAGGCCCCCTCCAATGTCGATGGCAGCAATTCCGGGGACATGCAATTCCGGGGACATCATGCAATTCCGGGGACATAATACTCAACTGTCAGACGTGTGAGCAAGTCGCCGCCAGGGCATTCCACCCGCCCGTTCCCCTCAAGCTTGTCTCGCCGCGCAGCAGGCCAACACAAAGGTCGAAGTTTGCCAACAATGGCGACGGCACCCTCGACCTGCTAGGCTCCCACAATCAGGAGTCCCCCACCATGCCCTCCACCTTCCAGACCTTCGCCGCGCTGCACGTTCCGGGCGATCCGCTCGTCCTCTACAA
>CAYRCH010000090.1:0-9810 GCA_964422665.1 uncultured Sphingomonadaceae bacterium
CTGCTCGACGGTACGCCGGCTCGGCTGTGAGGCCTATCCCGGTCGCTGGCGGGTCCGGCCGTGTGCGACCGAACGGCGCGAAAAGTGGTCAGATCTTCTTGTCGTTGGGATCGACGGGCGCGTCGCTTTTGAGCATCGGATCCCAGTGCTCGGCAATCTTTCCATCCTCGATCCGGTAGAGGTCGAACCAGGTCGAATAATAGGTATTGCCGGCGCTATCCTTCTCGGGCCGGACGAAGGCGGTCGTCACATAGTCGCCTTCCGCCATGAGGTGGATCAGTGGGAGCTCCAGCGCGTCCTTGATTTCTCGTTCCGGCCGGGTGTTGCGAATGTAGTCCTGGACGCCTGCCAGCCCTTGGCCTGCATTGGGATTGTGCTGGATGTAGTCCTCGGCAATGAATTCGCCCGCGCGGTCTGCGAGACCGGCCTCCAGTACGATCCGGTACATGTCGTAAACCAGCCGCTTGTTGGCTGCGAGCCTGGGATCGTCGCTTTGCAGAAGCGCCTCGTGATCGGCCGCGACCTGCGGGGACGGAGGGGACATACTCGGTTGCTCCTCTTGTTGTGGTGCGGCATCGGACTCGGCAGAGCATCCCGTCAAACCGGCAATTGCAAGTACGGCAATGGTGATTGTAAAGGCGGCGCGCATGATCCCTCCCGTCCCGATTGGCTGGTCCTGCCAGAGCGGGGGTGACAGGGCAAGCGCATGGGTTTAGGGGATCGGACAAAGTCAACGAACGGGAAGATGCCTCCAGACATGAAGATGAAATATTTGGCCTCTGCGCCGCTGCTTTTCTGCGCCTTGCCAGTCTTCGCGCAGGAGGAAGCGCAGGAAAGCGCGGCCTCCGAAAACGCCGAAGTCATCATCGTCACGGGTAGAGGGCTTCCGGACACACCGGCTACGCCCGCCTATAGCGTCCAGGTGCTAGACCGCGAGGATCTGGTGTCGTCGGCATCCGGCAGGATCGAGGATGTGTTGTCCTCAGTTGCGGGTCTCCAGCAGTTCCGGCGGTCCGACAGCCGTTCGTCCAATCCGTCCGCCCAGGGCGTGACTATGCGGGGGCTCGGCGGAAATGCCTCGAGCCGTGCGCAGGTACTGCTCGACGGCGTCCCGATGTCGGACCCGTTTTTCGGATATATCCCATTCAGCGCCCTGGTGCCCGAGCGGTTGGAGCTGGTCCGGGTCACCCGCGGGGGCGGCTCCGGGCCGTTCGGAGCTGGAGCGCTGGCCGGTACGATAGAATTGGAAAGCGCCGATCCCCGCGACCGTGGACTGGTAAGCGCATCGCTGCTCGCCAATGACCGGCTCGAAACAGAGGCAAGCCTGATCGCGGCTCCGCGCATTGGCAATGGATTTGCCGAGATCGCCGGGCGCTGGGATCGCGGACAAGGGTTTTACACCACGCCGGAAGATCAGCGCGTGGCTGCGACCTCCCGCGCCGAATTTGATGCCTGGTCGGCCAGTGGCCGCGTTGTGCAGGGTTTGGGTGAGAGCGTCGAATTGCAGCTACGCGGCCTTGCTTTCGAGGACAAGCGCGTGCTTCGCTTCGACGGAGCCGACAATTCCAGCAAAGGTGAAGACATCAGCCTGCGTCTCGTAGGCCGGGGGGACTGGGCCTTCGACGTGGTGGCCTATGCCCAGTGGCGCAATTTTACCAATGTGGTGATTTCATCCACCCAGTTCGTCCCTGTGCTCGACCAGAAGGACACGCCGTCCAGCGGGCTGGGAGGGAAGGTCGAGGTCCGTCCGCCTGTGGGGCCCCACCATGTGCTACGTATCGGCGCGGATTATCGCCGTTCCAAAGGCGATTTGTTCGAGGATGCCTATTCGGCCTTTAGCGGCCTCCTCACGGAGGAGCGTTTTGCGGGCGGCGAGAATAGCGACCTGGGACTGTTCATCGAGAACGACTGGACGATCGGGCAGCTTATCCTGACTGGCGGCCTCAGGGCGGACCGCTGGACCATTCGGGACGGCTATTATCGCGCACTCGACGGCAGCGGCGGGGTGGTGCGAGACGATTCCTTCGCCGATCGTTCCGGCTGGGATGTTTCCTGGCGGGCAGGTGCGGTTCTGCAGGCCAGCGACGCGCTGCGGCTGCGCGCCGCGGCATATCGCGGGCTGCGCCAGCCAACTCTTAACGAGCTTTACCGCCCATTCGTCGTATTCCCTGTTGTCACCAATGCCAACGAGAACCTGGAAAACGAAATACTCACAGGTTTTGAAGCGGGCGTCGATATCGAGCCGGCTCCGGGAGTGTCGTTTTCGCTGACCGCGTTCGACAACCGGGTGGAGGGCGCAATTGCCAATGTCACGCTTGCGCCCAACGTCCGACAGAGACAGAATCTCGATGCGATTGACGCGCAAGGGCTGGAACTGGGTGCAACCGTCAATGCCGGACAGTTCGGCTTCAATGCCTCGGTCGCCTATATCGATGCTGAGGTGGACGCGAGCGGAGTTCAGGCGCCGCTCGACGGCAACCGACCGTCGCAGGTCCCCGACTGGTCGGCTAGCGCAACGCTGAGCTGGCGGCCGGCCGAAGGGACGGTCCTGGCTGCAACGCTACGCCATGTCGGCGATCAGTTCGAAGGCGACCAGGAGGATGACGTGCTCCCGGCCGCCACCACGCTAGATCTGTTCGGTCAGCTTGCCCTTGGCCATGGCTTCAGTTTCGTGGCCCGGGCGGAAAATCTTTTCGATGCCGACGTGATTACGCGCAATCAGGGCGGCTCGATCGATTTCGGGACGCCGCGTACGATTTGGGCGGGTTTCCGGTACGGATTCTGACTGAGGCGCACTTCGGCGGGAGGGCGGCGGTGCTACTTTACATCGTTCCGTCCTGCCAATTGGCCATTTGGTCGTTTTCTTGGGGCAGGTGTCTTCACCGGACCCGAACTATATGGCTACATCCGAGTTAACGCGGGATAATCCGGGTTAATGCGGAATTACCCGAGTTGACGCGGATTTGTTAGCTTGCTTCCGGCTTCATACCTTGGTTCGCTTTTTGTTATGACTTCGGTGGCAGTAGGTGATTTAACTAGAAGGCTTGAGCAATCAGCCGATATTCGATAGCGTTGAGTTTGTAGCGGATTGGAAAGTGCAATGGCTTACAAGAAATTGGTTGCCTCGATCGCGGGAATGGCTCTTGCGGTAACGGCAGTTGCTTCTGCACCGGCAATCGCGCAACCGATCGACGGCGATGATGACGACACGCTGCTGTGGATGCTCACCGGCACCGCGGCTGTGCTGACGCTCATTCTGGTTCTGGGGCTTGGGGATGATGACGAGGGGGATGTGCCTCAACCCGTAAGTCCCTGATTTCGGATGGCTGGCGGGACGCTCGTCCATAATTGGTTTGGGGGCAGGAGTCAGAGGTTGATCATGGCAGATGGTCGTGCGGGTCAATCGGTAGGTGGCCTTTTGTCCAGCGGCGACTTCTTGACCCCCGGTGTTGCGCCGAGCAAGGTAGCCGGCGCACTGCGTAAGGGGCTTGCCGGGTTCATCGGCTTGTGTCTTGCTCTCGTGCTCGCTGGCTGCGCGTCGTCGCGTGGGGGCAGCATTCCCTATGATGTGGCGGATTTCGGTCAGCCGGATGCGATCTCGACCATCACACTCGACGAGAATTACCAGATTGCGCCGCTCGACAAGCTCTCGGTGAATGTATTTCAGGTCCCGGATCTGACCGGCGAATATTCGGTCGACCTTACCGGTCACATCGCCATGCCACTTATCGGGAGCGTGCGCGCTGTCGACCTGACCACCGCGCAGTTGCAGCAGGAGCTTTATCGCAAGCTCAACGAGACCTATCTGCGCAATCCCGACGTGACCGTAGGTGTAATCAGTTCTTCCGGCAGCAGCATAACGGTAGCTGGATCCGTAAGCAGTCCTGGCGTCTTCCCGGTCCCCGGAAGGATCACGCTGATCCAGTCGATTGCCATGGCCGGAGGTCCGGACGACGCGGCCAATGAGCGCCGTGTCGCCGTGTTCAGGCAGATCGATGGCCAGCGCATGGCGGCAGCATTCGACCTGACGGATATTCGCCGCGGTGAGGCAGAGGATCCGTTGATATATCGGGGCGACATTATCGTGGTCGATGGGTCGCGAGTAAGGCAAGCCCAAAGGGATCTCTTGCGCTCGCTTCCGTTCGTAAATCTGTTCGCGCCGGTATTCTGATCGGCCTGGCGGAGCATGAATCGACCCATCATACCGGGCGGATCGGGCGAACTCGAAGTTGCGCCAGGGCAGTATCGCCCGCTGTTTCCGGCCGATGGCTATGTTCCCGATTACGACCTGAAGGCGGAAGGCCTGGACCTGGCCGCGATATGGCGAATCTTTTGGGAGCGGCGTTTATTAATACTGGCCGCGACAAGTGTGTGTTTGGCGCTGTCGATCATCATATCGCTCCTTGAGACCCCGCTATATCGCTCGACTGCAATTCTCGAGCTGAACCCGCCAACGATGCCCATTCTGACTACAGGTGGGAGCGACGATCAGAGCATGATCGTGCCGCAGATGGACATGTCGTTCCTCGCCACCCAATATGGGCTGCTGCGCAGCACTTCCTTGGCGCGAAACGTGGTCGAAGACCTGAACCTGGGTGCGGGGGAAGTTGACGAAGGCGTATCGGAAAAGGAACGCCTTGACCGGCTGGCAAATTCGCTGGCTCGGAATGTCCAGATCACGCCCGTGCCGTCCAGCCGGCTTGTGGAAATAACGTTCACATCCGAAAATCCTTCTCAGGCAGCCCGGGTTGTGAACGGCTATGCGGAAACATTTATCGATTCCACGCTCGAGCGGCGGTACGAAGCGGCGTCGAACGCACGTGAGTTCCTGGAAGAGCGATTGGGCGCTGTCAGGGAGGCACTTGATGAGGCCGAACGCAAGATGGTGGCCTACGCCAAAGAAAACGAGATTATAGAAACTGCGCCATCGGCCGATGGTACGCCCGGCACTAGCCTCCAAGGCGCTTCATTGACATCGCTGAACGAGGCATTGGCCGCAGCCCAGCAGCGCCGAATTTCCGCTGAGCAACGATACAGGAATATGAGCGGTTCAGGCACTGCCGCCGAAGCCAGCCAGAGCACGGCCGGTTTGCGTGCGGAAAAGGCAAAGCTGGAAGCAGAATACCAAGAGAAGCTCCAGACGTTCCGGGAAGACTATCCTGATATGGTCCGGCTGCGGACCCGCATAGATTCGCTTACCAGCGCGATCGCAGCAGAATCGGGCACGGTCACTGGCAGCCGGGCCAGCACGTTGCGGGCGGAGTTCCAGGCTGCTGCCGCCGAAGAGGCGTCGATTCAGGCCAAGGTCAACCAGTTGAAGCAATCGGTACTGAATCTTCGCGAGCGATCGATCCAGTACAACATCCTCTCGCGTGAACTGGATACCAATCGGTCACTCTATGATGCTCTGCTCGAACGCTACAACGAGATTGGCGTGGCGGGAGGAATCGACTCTCCCCTAGCGTCGCTCGTGGACAGGGGGCAGGTCCCGGCATCCCCCTATACGCCTAATGTGCTTTTCAACATTGCGATCGGTTTGTTGCTCGGCTTGGGTGCCGGAGCCGGGCTGGCGCTTGCGCACTACTATTTCACCGACCGGATAATGACGCCGGATGACGTTCGTGAGAAGTTGCACATGCCGCTCCTGGCAGCGATTCCGGCCAAACAGCGTGGAGAGGAACTCGCCGAAGTCATCACCGATCGTCGATCGCCGATTTCGGAATCCTATGCGACACTTGGCACGACGCTTCAGTTTTCAACCGCCGAAGGTATGCCCAAAACGCTCCTGGTCACGTCCACGGTGGCGGGCGAAGGGAAGTCCACAACCAGCTTCGTCCTTGCCAGGACCCTTGCCCAGCATGGCTATCGCGTCCTTCTCATCGATGCCGATTTGCGAAAGCCGTCGTTCGTGGTGGACGATGCGGGGCAAGCGGGATTCTCGCAACTCGTGATCGACGGCAGGGATTTTCAGGATCATGTGTTCAAGACTTCCGAGGACAACCTTTGGTTGATGCCCAGCGGCCCTATTCCGCCCAATCCGGTACAGGTTCTCAATTCTGACAAAGCCCGCGGAATTATCGCGCAGGCGCGAGAAAGCTTTGACGTAGTCATTGTCGACGCTCCGCCTTCCTACGGCTTTGCCGATGCGCCGCTGCTCGCAAGCATGTGCGATACCGTCGCGCTCGTGGTGGAAAGCGGCAAGGCACGCCGTCGCCTGGTTCTTGAATCGATCCACCGGCTGCGTGCTTCCGGAGCGCACATTGCCGGGGTCGCGCTGACCAAATATCGTTTCAGCACCAGCGATTACGGTTATAGTTACTACCATGCTTATAACAGTGAGGGCCGGCTTGAGCCGCATGAGCTCGCCGTGGGATTGATCGATCGCAAGAAGGCCTGATTTGGCGATGGTGCCAGCGTTTTCCATAGACTGGCCGCGCTTGTTCGTTGGCGCCTGTGGAGTGGTTCTGTTGGGGGCTGCGGTTATTCTCTCCACTTCCTGGAACACGGGACGCTCCAAAAGCTCGGGATGGCCGGCTACTCCTCTGCTTCAGGACCCTGCCGCAAGTTTTGAAACGATCCTCACGCGAATGCATTCCAGCGAGGGGAGATCGCTCGAGGGCGATATGAGTCGTATCGATGCAGCCGCATCTCTCGACCCACTGAGCGGCCATCCATATCTCTTTCATGCATTTGAGAAAATCTTACGGAATGGCGACGGGCGGCCAGTCGAACTGCTGGAAATGGCCAGGAACCGCAGTCCACGCCTGCGTGAAGCGCGGCTGCTCCTGTTAGACGCCTATGGCCGCTCCGGACGATCGGATGAAGCGATCATAGAAGCGCAGGTGCTTTCCGGTCTCGGGACGTCAAACAGCCAGATGCTTGTGCGTCTCGTTTCAGGCTTGATCCAACAAGGGAAGGGGCTCGACCCGATTGCCAAGGAGCTCGCCCGAAATCGACTTGCCGGGCCAGTTCTGTTACGCCTCGAGCAGCAGAATGCTCCCGTAAAGTTGATGGAAGAGATCTCGGCTCAACTGCGCGGCGCGGCATTCTCGCGGAGTGAAAGAGGGTGGATATCCAATCTGGTCTCTCGGATAGCGGCGCGCCCCGACCTGGATGGCGCCGCTCGGCTTTGGGCCCTCTATCACGACACCCAACCTGATGTGGTCGGACGCCAAGTCTTCGACTTCGAGTTTTCCGGACAGCCTGGCACTCCACCCTTCGGCTGGAATTTGAGACCGGGCCGGGCGGGAACTTCGGAAATTAAGGATGGCTGGTTGGAGGTCTATTATTTCGGCAGGACTCGCGGAACGTTCGCATCCCAGCTTCTGCGGCTGCCTCCGGGACGCTACAGACTTGTCAGCGACGTATTGGCTGAAGAGTCCAGCCTGTCGGGCGGATTGGCTTGGGAAATATCCTGCCGGGGAAGCAAGGAACCGCTGCTTCGCGAGCGATTGGAGGAGTTGGCCGGGGAGATTGCCGCAGGAGCTTTCGTGGTCCCTGAGGAAGGCTGTGGCGCCTTGGAACTCCGCCTTGTCGGCATTCCTGGCGTTCGCCAGCAGAGACAATGGGCCAGCCTCGAATCCGTAGTGATCGAGAAGTTGCCGGAATGACTTCCGGCCGGATCGGATGGCTCGCGCCGCTCTATGTTGCGCTGTGCATCATCGTCGGCGGCGCCAGCGCCGGCGGGTATATAGCAAATGCCGGGCTCCAGCTGCTGGCCGTATTGCTGCTGGCACTGGCTTGGCTGGCCCAGCCCGACGCCGTTTCGGCAGGCTCTAAGCGGTGGCTATGGTTGATCCTCGCATCAGCTTTGGCGGTGGCTCTGGTCCAGTTGGTACCATTGCCAGCGGCCGTGTGGCGTGCGCTTCCCGGACGGGATGTCCTTGCTGCGCAGATGGACTTTGCCGATATCCGGCAGGTTTATGCATTCGTCTCGCTAATGCCCCACGAAAGCTTCAAATCGGCGATCTGGTTCCTTCCGGCTGCCGCGCTGCTGTGTGTGACGCTTCGTGCACCCATTGTACTCGGACCGCGACGGCTGGCGCTCGCGGTGACCTCCGCCACTTGTCTGGCGGTGATCGTCGCGGCGCTTCAGAAATCGCAGGGAAGTGGTTCGCCTCTCTATTTCTACGACATTACCAACCTAGGTTCGGCGGTTGGATTTTTCGCCAACGCCAATCACATGGCCAGCCTGTTGCTCGTGGCCATCCCGTTCCAGACAGCGCTGCTTGCAGAAGCGCTGGAGCGCACCGATGAGAGGCGGCTAATAGGAATAGCAGCCGTTCTGGGCACATTGGGTCTCACCATTACAGGTATCGCGGTGAATGGGTCTCTGGCAGGCTACGGTCTGCTTCTGCCGGTATCTATCGCGAGTGCGCTGATTGTATCGCCGCAGCCAAGCCTGAGGAAGAAAGTAGTGGCACTGATGGTGCCGGCACTCGCGGCGGGCACGGCGATTCTGTTCGCAACGGCGGAAGGTCGGGCCATGCTGGATAGCGCTGCCACGATGCCGGCCGGGTCGCGGCAGGCTATCTTTACAGTAAGCTGGCACGCCATTCGCGATTTTTGGCCGGTGGGTTCGGGGATCGGAACCTTTGCCGAACTGTATGCCTCGTACGAAGATCCGGCGACAGTGACGCGCACCTACATCAATCACGCGCATAATGATTATATCGAGCTGGTGCTGGAGACGGGCCTGGCGGGTCTGATACTGCTGGCGGCGTTTCTAGTGTGGTGGGGTTGGTGCGCTCTTCGCATTTGGCGCGATGACCGCGCATCACCCTATGTGCTTGCCGCAGTCGTCGCCTCGGCCACGCTGCTGACGCACTCGCTGGTGGATTATCCCTTGCGCACGGCAGCCCTGTCTTCGATATTTGCGGTGTCGATCAGTTTGATGGCCCTGGCGGCTACAGCGGGCATCCGGCCCCGTTTGGCACCGCAAGCTGGCGCCAACTAGAGCCTGATGCCCGCCTGGCTTTTCGACTTCATCCACCTGGGCGAAGAATGGTGGGGGCAAAGCAAGTCATTCATCGAAAGGCTGGTCGGGGTAGGGAATGACGCGCTGCACGTGCTGATAGGCGCGATGCTCGTTTTTGTCTTGGCGGGGGTTATGCGCACTTCGGTCAGGGACATTCGCCCCGGCCTTCTCGTGCTGTTCCTGGCGCTGCTGAACGAATGGCATGATCTGCGCGCAGAAACCTGGCCCGACCGCTCGATGCAATATGGCGAAGGCGTGAAGGATGTTGTGCTGACGATCGCTGTGCCGCTGATGCTGCTCGTATCGGCGCGGCTTTGGCCGGGGCTGTTCGTCCGCTCGAAAAGTCCGGAAGATCCGACCGGAGCTTAAGTTCTGACCTGGCTGACTGCTGCCACGCTCGGCGGGGTCGCTGCCTTGGGAGGCTGTTCAAAGGGCTTTGAGAAGGAGCGCCACCAGCCCTCATTATCGAGGTACCACTGGATGGTCCTCGCGAACGCCTCGACAAAATCGTGAGCCGGAGCATAGCCAAGATCGGTGCGAGCCTTCCGCTCGTCGATTGCATATCGCCTGTCGTGCCCAAGCCGATCCGTGACGTGCTGCTTGAGTGAACCGGTCGGGCGGGCTTGCGCCGCCGGTGAATCGGGGAAACGTTCGGCGAGCGACGGATCCTTGGCAAAGGCGCGATCGAGTGCCTGGCAAAGTGTTTCGATGACTTCCAGGTTGGGCAGTTCGGTGCCTCCGCCGATATTGTAGCATTCGCCAATCGCGCCCTTTTCCAGAATGAGCTCGATCCCGCGGCAGTGGTCATCGACATAGAGCCAGTCGCGCCGCTG
>CAYRCH010000091.1:0-9556 GCA_964422665.1 uncultured Sphingomonadaceae bacterium
GTCGGGCCGCCGTCGAATATGTCGACATAGCCTTCATAGGCGAAACCTTCATTCTCCAGCATGCGCATCGCCGCCCGCCCCGAAGGGTGGGGCACGCCGATGACGCTGCGCGCATCCTCGCTCAGCATCGCGACATATACGGGATGTTTGGGCATCAGGTCGGCGATGAACTGGTTGCCGTTGATGGCGTTGAAATAGTCCGCGTCCTGGAAGTTCATCCCGAAGAAGCGGCCGGCCACGCCGTCCCAGAACGGCGAACCTCCGCGCTCGTCGATGATCCCCCGCAGTTCGGCCAGGATGCGATCGGCAAAGCGGGGCCGGTGCATGGCGATGAACAGGTACCGGCTGCGCGCGAGCAGCAGGCCGAGCCCGCCCGCGCGTTCGTTCGGGTGAAGGAACAGGCCGCCCACCTCGCTCGAACCTTCCAGATCGGTGACGAGGCTGAGCATCTCGGCCCGCACCGTCCGGTCGAGCTCCTGCGAATGCTGGGTGAGCGTGGTGAGGCGGTAGGAATAGAACGGCCATTGCTGGCCGACCTGCGTCATCAGCTGGCAGGTTCCGCGCAGTTCCTTCGATCCGGCGCGCTCAAGGACGAGGACGAACAGGTCGTCCGCCAGAGCATCGTCCTCCCTGGCGAAGGAGGTCTCCGCCCGCTCCAGCTTGCGTCCCAGCGCCTTGCGATCGGGGGGCAGGTTGGTGAACCCGCCACCCGTGAGCTTGGCCATCTCGTAAAGCGGTTCGAGATCGGCAATGCGGGCTGCGCGCAGACGAAAGCTCACATCATTTCTCCCTTCGCCAGCCGGTGGAGCACCAATGCGGAAAGCTCGGCCCGCTCCTTCAGGGAGGGCACAATCATGAATTCCTCGGGAGAATGGATCGCACCGCCTCTGACCCCCATAGTATCGACCACCGGTATTCCGCAGGCGGCGATATTGTTGCCGTCGCATACGCCGCCGCTGGGTTGCCAGCGGATCGCCTGGCCGAGTTCCTCCCCGCATGCCCGCACCAGGTCGAACAGCTTCTGCGCCTTCGCGTCCACCGGTTTGGGAGGCCGCGTGATGCCGCCATGGAGCCGAATGCTGACCTCATATTTTGACGACACGTCATCCAGCAGCGCTTTCAGCAGGGCTGGAAATGAATCGGCAGCGGCTTGTGTCCGGGGACGGATGTTGAATCGTAGCACCGCATGATCGGGCACGACGTTGTTGGCGCTGCCACCCTCAATCCGCGCGGGGTTGATAGGGATGTCGGCGCATTCGATTTCTTTCAGCCCGAGCACGACCGCCGCTGCGGCGACTATCGCATTGCGGCCATCCTGCGGGTTGCGCCCGGCATGGGCGGAGCGGCCTGCAATTGCGACGGAGTAGTTGCCGCTGCCCCCGCGGGCATGGGCCAGGGTGCCATCGGGCAGGGCGGAAGGTTCGTAAGTCAGCGCCGCCATCTTGCCCTGAGCGAGCCTGGAGATCAGGTTGGCGGAGGACAGAGAGCCTGTCTCCTCGTCCGAATTGATCATGACATCGTAGCCGACCGCTTTCGCAGATGGACTGGTTTCGAAGGCCGTGAGCGCCGCCAGGATGACGGCGATTCCGCCCTTCATGTCCGCTGTGCCGGGGCCGTTCACCGTTTCGTTGTCGATCCAGCGCGTGTGCTGGAAGGGGTGGTCGGCCGGGAACACCGTATCCATGTGCCCGGTCAGCAAGAACCGGCGGCTGGCATCCGGCCGGACCTGCAGGAGCAGGTGCTTTCCGTGCTCAAGCTCGATCTCGGCGCCGCTTCCATCCATCGCCGTGACCGGTGCGGGTTCTTCGAGCGACACGTTCCCGGGCAGCTCCGCAAAAGCATTTGCCAATAGCTCGGCCTGGCGGGCCAGGCCGCCCAGATTGCGAGTTCCGGTGTTGATTGCCGACCAGGTCTCGACGCGCGCGAGCATCGGCGCGGGGTCGATCCCGGCCAGCATTTCCATCTCCGCGCGGTCAGGCTGTTTCATCTGAAACCGGCACTAGCCGGTGGATGCGGCGAAACCAAGCTCTCGAGCAATACCGACAAATTCCTCCACACTCAGTGTCTCGGCCCGGCGTGCAGGATCGATTCCGAGCCGATCCAGCGCCTCGATCGCTCCCGGCAATCCCTTGAGGCTCTGGCGCAGCATCTTCCGCCGCTGTCCGAAGGCGGCCTCGGTCACGCGTTCCAGCACTCTTGCGGAAACCTCCCCCGGTGCCTCAGCGGGCAAGATCTGGACGATCGCGCTCATCACCTTGGGTGGAGGGGTGAAGGCGCTGCGATGAACCTTCATCGCAATTCTGGCGGCGCTGCGCCACTGCGCCAGGACCGAGAGACGACCGTAAGTTCCACTGCCCGGCTGTGCCACAATCCGCTGCGCCACTTCCTGCTGGAACATCAGGGTGAGCGAATGCCAGCGCGGCGGCCATTGTTCTCCGGAAAGCCAGCGTATGAGGAGGGCGGTGCCGACATTGTAGGGAAGATTGGCGACGACATGGTAAGGGCCGGCGAATAGCGCAGCTTCGTCAATTTTCATTGCGTCGCCTTCGATCACCCGAAGCTTGCCGGGGAAGGCATCGGCAAGTTCAGCCAGCGCAGGCAGGCAGCGCCGGTCCATCTCGACTGCCGTGACATGGGCGCCCGCACGCAGGAGGGCGCGGGTCAGCCCGCCGGGGCCGGGTCCCACTTCCAGTACCTCTGCACCGTCAAGATTGCCGGGTACGGCGGCAATCCGATCCAGCAATTGTTCGTCCAGCAGGAAGTTTTGCCCCAGCGCTTTGGACGCGCTCAGCCCATGACGGGCAATGACATCGCGAAGGGGCGGCAGGGTCACGCGGCGGCGCGGCGCTCGGCGATCTCGCCGGCCATACGGATCGCCGCAATCATTGCCCCGGGATCGGCTGCGCCGCTGCCGGCAATCCCGAACGCGGTGCCGTGATCGGGCGAGGTGCGGACAATCGGCAAGCCAAGCGTAACATTCACTCCGGCATCGAAATCGAGCGCCTTGAGGGGGATGAGGGCCTGGTCATGATACATGGCAATCGCGGCGTCATAGGTTTCACGTGCCCGCGGAGCAAACAGCGAGTCTGCAGCATGCGGTCCGCTGACTTCGATACCCTCTGCTTTCAGGGCAGCGATGGCCGGTATAATCACCTGCTGTTCTTCACTGCCCATCAATCCGTTTTCGCCAGCGTGTGGATTAAGCGCGGCAACGGCAAGCCGGGGGCTGGCAATGCCAAAATCCCGCCTCAGCGCCTGCGCCACGATCCGGGCACGGTGGCAGATAAGTTCGGCCGTCAACAGCCCCGGGACCTGGCCCAGTGCGACGTGGATCGTTATCGGGACGGTCCGCAATTGCGGGCCGGCGAGCATCATGACCGCATCGTCCGCGGCAACGCCGCTCCTATCGGCGAAGAACTCGGTCTGGCCGGGGTAGGCAAAGCCCACTTCGGCCATCCGGGCCTTGTCGATCGGTCCGGTGACCACGCCTGACGCCGCCCCGCTCAAAGCCAGCGCAGCGCCTGTCTCGAGAGATTGGAGCGCGATTCGTGCGCCCTCCGGAGAGGGTTCTCCAGGACGATATTCTCCGTCCAACCCTTCGATCACCGGCAACGCTTCCTGAAAGACCTTCGCCGCTCCGGCCAGATCGGGCACCGAGCGGATTGCGATATCCAGACCGCGCCGCACAGCTGAATCCTTCAGGATGGTTGCGCCGCCCAGCACCGCAAAAGGCTGCAAATTGTCACTGTCGCGCGCCGTCCATGCGGCGCAGATCAGCTCCGGCCCGACACCGGCCGGATCTCCAAGCGTTACTGCCAGCGGCGAGGTCAATCAGGACTGGCCGGCATATTCGACCACTGCGTCGCGCCGAAGGTCGCGCAGGTACCGCTGGGCCCGCTTGTTGACACGATCATCTTCGAGCTGGGCCATCAGCTGGTCGAAGCTCGGGCCGCCATCGAGCATCGGATCGTCGCGGCCGCAAAGCATCAGCACGCTCATGCCGTTTTCGCCGGTCTGGAATGGCTGGGTGGCCTGGCCGAGCGCCATCTGCAGGATTTCATTCTGCAACGCCGCGGGCAGCGACCGCGCCGTGATCTGGTCATTCGATACGACCTGGGCTCCGAATTCCGATTGTGCACGGCCCAGATCGCCGCAGCCACGCATGGAGCCGACGAACTCCTGGAACCTCTGCTGCGCGGCGTTGCGATCGGCAGTGGATTGGCCTGCAGGCATCTCGTAGGTGATCTGTGCCAAGGCAAGCACGGCGTCGCGCGGATCTGCCGTGAGTACCTGCCGCTTGTCGATCAGCAATACGATCCAGAAGCCACCCGGAATCTCCACCGGGCCGACCAGTTGGCCCGGCTGCATCTGCCGCACGATCGATTCGAGCTGATCGGAGCGCAGCTGTGGGAGCTGGATCCATCCGAGATCCCCGCCAACCGCTGCGGTCGACGCCTGCGAGAACTGCCGGGCATAGCCGACGAAACTGCCGCCCTGCTGGATTTGCTGGGCGATTTGCAGTGCATTCTGCCTGACCGCTTCGCGATTCTGATCCGTCGCGGCGAGGAAAATTTCCCCCAGACGGTATTCGGCCGCGCCTTTGGAGGCCTTGAGGCGCTCGAGAAGCTCGTTCACCTCCTCTTCCGAAACCGAAATGAACGGCTGGATATTGCGGCGCAGGATTCGGCTCCACGCAAGCTCGCCTTCGATCTGACGCTTCAGCGAGGCGGGCGAAGAACCGATCGATTCAAGATATTCGTTGAGCGCTTCGACCGTACGCCCGAAATTTTGCGTCGCCACCCGTTCATAGGTCTGGTCAACCTCGGCGGAGGAAACGGGAATCTCCAGCGCAGCGGCTTCCTGTATTTGCAGCGATTCATCGATAAGGTTGTTGAGCACCTGCAGCCGCAGCCGCAGCTCCTCTTCCTCGCTGACCTGGGTTTCGTTCGCTGCAAGAACCAGCGCCACGCGGTGATCCACATCGGTGCCGGTGATAACCGAGCCGTTCACTTTGGCTGCCGCGGTGCGGAGGTTGGGATTGTTCTCCCCCAGGAAGGTGATGACCGCCGGCAGGTCCAGCCCGGAGGGATCCGGTTGTTCCGCCCCTGCGCTTTCCTGAGCCTGCGCCGCTACTGGCGAGATTGCCAGTCCGAGCGCCGCCAGCGAGGCCAATGAGCTCCGGGCGATTTTCTTCCAGTTCTGACCAGCCATTTCCGTCACTACATAAGGTCCTGTCGTTCGGCGCGAGCGCGCAATTTTCTAGCTCCGGTGCCTGCCAAAAGCGGGCTGAACCGGGTATGAGCGCGCGATAGCGCGTTTACTTGAACCTGCCAACGCCGGAGCCGCCGCTCTGCCGATCCTAACGGATGCCAAGATTGCGCAGCGCGAAATGGATCTGGAATGTATTACCGCGCTCCGCATCGCCTGACGAGGCATAGTCGCGCCGCCAGGTTACCCCGATTTCCAGGCAGTCATCCTGATAGGCCAGGCCCAGCCGCGTACGCAGCGGTTCGAAGCCGTCAGCCGTCAGGGCGGGGTCCTCTTCGCGATCGGTCAAATTTATCACGGCGGAGCCAAACAGCGACCAGTATTTGGCGAATGAGAGCCTGCCCGCGGCGCGGAGTTCCTCGCGGTCCTGCAAATCCTCGAAATCTATGTCGATGTCGCGGTTGAGGCGCAGATAGCCGAGTTCGAGATAGGTCCGGTCGGTGCCGACCGTGGCATCGAACTCGTTGCGACGGACGGCGAAATCGTCCTTGTCGACGCGAAAGCGGTGAGTGAGCTTGAGGAAATCGCGGTAGCGCAGTTCCGTGCGGCCCACGAAATCCGAAAACCGCTCGGTCAGGCCGGTTCCATCCGGAAACAGCGTGGGCTCCGTCGTGAGGCGGTACGACTGGCCGATCGTGGTCTTGATTCTGAAGCCCGGCCGCTCGAACTGCCAGTCGAGCCCGTAGGTGAACCGTACCCCGTCTTCGATCCTGTCGTAGCCCGGAAAGCGGTTCAGCGCGAACAGGTTCGAATCCTCAAGGTCGATTGCCCGCGCATCCTCATTGGGTACGTCCAGATTGCGGATTTGCGGACTCGCAACAAGTTGCACGCGCGGCGTGAGGACCTGAGTTCCGCCCAGGAATTCGCCCACCAGCGGCCAGCGCACATCGACCGCGCCCAGGGCGACCGCCCGGCTCTGCCAGCCGGATTCCCCCCGATAGGTGACGGTATCGGTCAGCTCGTTCTGGTCGGAATGATAAACATCCCCGCGGGCCAGCGCGGTAAAGGTTATCTCCTGCCCCCAGGGGGTGACCTCGCGCAGTTCCCACTTCGCCCCGGCAAAGGCTCTCTGAGTGTCCTGTCCGTCGGTCCTGGTGATGGCCAGCGTATTGGCCTGCAGCTCCACCCGGCCACCGAGAATGGGATCGCTCATGCGCCGCCGGTAGTCGATCAGGGGCAGGGCGATCGGCACCTGCCCCTGAGGATCGTTCGCGCGCAGGGTCTGCGTCGCCCAGCCTTCGATCGAGAGATAGGACGCATCGTCGATGCGTTCGGCCCGGACCATCGAGCGAAGTCGGTCGTCGCGGCTGATGTCGTAGCGGCGGAGGAAGGTGCGGTCGCTGGCCACGCGCGCCGAAGCGGTCAGCGACCATTCCGGCGAGAACTGGAACTTGCCGTTGCCGGCGAAATATCCGCGCCAATCCTGCTGCTGCGCTCCCGGTGTGGAGCCGATCGGGATACGCGAACTGCGGGTGAGATAGCCGGTCAGCTGAAAGGCGCCATTGCCGGTCAGGGCGCGATATTCGACCGATCCCATCGGCGGCGCTTCGGTATAGACGAACCCTTCCACCCTCAGGTCCTGATTGTCGGCGAGTCGGATGTAGTAGCTCTCGCTGACCTCGACCCCGTTTGAGGCCGAGATGCGCAGGTTCGGGATCAGCAGGCCGGATTCGGCCCGTCCATCGGTGCGGGCTGCCAGCCCGGGCATCGGGAGGATACGCATTCCGAACAGTTCCAGATATGCACCGCGGAAGGAAACGCGGTTCTCTTCCTGATCGTAGATCACGCGCTTTGCCACGATCCGCCAGCTCGGTGTCTTGGGGCAGCCATCCTCGTTGACCACGGCGCAGGCGGAATAGGCGGCGTTCTCAAGCACGACATCGCCATTTTCGTCGCGCCGCCCCTGTTCGGCCGCAAGCCGGCCGCCTTCGCGCAGGGCCAGCAGCATGTTGCGCATTGCCCCGGCCTTGAGTTCGTCGGTCAGTTCGAGGCTGTCGGTATAAAGCTGGTTGCCGTCTTCATCCACGAAACGGATATTGCCCTCGGCCGTGATGATGCCGGACATCCGGTCCCAGGAGACGCGATCGGCGCGCACCGATTGACCGCCGCTTTTCATCACCACATTACCAGCCGCAGTGACGACGTCGCTGTCGGAATCGTAGCTCAACTCATTGGCTTCGAACGCAATCTCCCGGTCTTCCCCCAGGATGGACTGCTGTTCTGCCGCTTCGGGCTCGACTTCCTGCGCCGCGGCCAGACCGGGCACCGCGACCAGTGCAAGCGCGGCCCACGCAGTGGCTCTGCGCAGTGCGGGCAGGGAAGCTGTTTCGACCTGCAGCGGCGGCTGCGCGAGGCTGGGCATGGCTTGCCTATCGCACCGGTCGGGCCTAACTGCAACGCCGGCAATTGGCTCGCGCGCCAGAACGCGCTGACCGGCCGACCGCCAGAATTCCAGGAGAATCCATGCAGATCGAATTCCGCCCCGCCCTTGACGCATCGACACCCCGGCTGGTTGCGCGGCTTGTCGAACAGGACAAGTTCCCCTTCGGCCTGGCCCGCGCCGGCGAAGAAGGCGCGCAGGCGGCACGCTTCACCGGCAAGTCCGGGCAGCTGTTCGAAACCTTTGAGGAATCCGACGGCAAAATCATCCGCCTGGTCTTGGCAGGGATCGGCCGTCCCGATGCAAAGGATCGCGCCGTCGCTCTCGAAAAGGCAGGTGCGGCACTGGCAGCAAGATATCTCACCTCCGGCGAGGGAGCGATTGCCCTGGATATGGCCGGAACGCCGCTCTCGGCGGAGGAGATTTGCCATGTGCTCATGGGGCTTCGCCTGCGCAGCTGGCGCTACGATCTTTATCGCACCGCGCTGAAAGACGAGCAGAAGAAGACCCTGGTCCAGGCTGTGGTGGCCGGTGCGCCGGATGGCACAGAAGCGGCCTGGGCGATCGAGGCAGCTGTCGCAGACGGGGTCGAGTTCGCGCGCGAACTGGTGACCGAGCCGGCCAACGTGATCTATCCCGAAAGCTTCGTCGCCCGCTGTCAGGACAGGCTGGCCGGGACGGGCGCGGAAATTGTCGTCCTCGATGAAAAGCAGATGGCAGATCTCGGCATGGGTGCGCTGCTCGGCGTTGCCCAGGGTTCCGCCCGTCCGCCGCGGCTTCTGGCGATCAAGTGGTTCGGCGGCGATCCGGCCGACAAGCCGCTGGCGCTGGTCGGCAAGGGAGTCACTTTCGATACGGGCGGCATCTCGCTGAAGCCACCTGCCGGCATGGAAGACATGAAATGGGACATGGGCGGCGCCGGCGCTGTCGCCGGCGCGATGCTGGCGCTCGCAGGCCGGAAGGCGAAGGCTAACGTCATCGGCGTGTGCGGGCTGGTGGAGAATATGCCTGACGGCAAGGCGCAGCGGCCCGGCGACGTGGTCACATCCATGTCTGGCCAGACCGTGGAAGTGATCAACACCGATGCCGAAGGCAGGCTGGTGCTGTGCGATGTGCTGACCTGGACGCAGAAGAACTACTCGCCCTGGCGCATCGTCGACCTCGCCACGCTAACCGGCGCGATCATCATTTCGCTCGGTCACGAACATGCCGGCGCATTCTCGAATGACGATACGCTGGTCGAAGAACTGACCGATGCTGGCAGGGCAGTGGGCGAAAAGCTGTGGCGGTTCCCGCTGCTGCCGGAATACGACAAGCTGATCGACAGCCAGATCGCCGACATGAAGAATGTCGGTCCGCGCTGGGGCGGTTCGATCACTGCCGCGCAGTTCCTGCAGCGCTATATCGATAAGGGTACACCCTGGACGCATCTCGACATCGCGGGAATGGTCTGGGCAGACAAGCCGGGTGGGACCTGGGACAAGGGCGCCACTGGTTTTGGTGTGCGCCTGCTCGATATGTTCGTGCGCCGCACGGCCGAAAGCTGAACTCCCACCTGGACAGGAGAAGAATGGTGAAGCGCCTTATTGTGATGATGGCCGGTACGGCAATGCTTGCGTCCTGCGGCTCGGAAGACACCGCAACCGTCACCACGGCGGATGGCGAAGCGGAATATACGGTCGATCGCGACAGCGGAGAGGCGGATATCCAGATCCGCGGCAATGATGGCGAAACCGTCTCGATCCGCTCTGGCGCAAATCTCGCGGCCGAACTTCCGGACGGATTCTCGATCTATCGCGGGGCTCAGGTGATCAACTCGACCACGCTGCAGTCCGGCGACGGTTCCGGCATCAATGTGATGATGACCAGCGGCGCGTCGCCCGAACAGATGGTGGAATTCTATCGGGA
>CAYRCH010000092.1:0-3810 GCA_964422665.1 uncultured Sphingomonadaceae bacterium
CTCGGCAACCAGTTCCTCGGGAACATCCGCGAAGTGGATGCGATCGTCCACGTGCTACGCTGTTTCGAGGATGACGACATCCAGCATGTCCACAACCGGGTGGATCCCCTGGCGGACGCGGAAGTGGTCGAGACCGAGCTGATGCTCGCCGACCTCGAAAGCCTGGAAAAGCGCGTCGAGAACGCCAAACGCCGGGCAACGGGCGGAGACAAGGAAGCCAAAGCGCTGGTGAGCGTGCTCGGGCAGGCGCTGGCTCTTCTGCAGGATGGCAAGCCCGCGCGGCTGACCGAGCCGAAGGATGACGAGGAAGCGCGGCTGTTCGAACAGGCACAGCTGCTGACCGCCAAGCCGGTGCTCTATGTCTGCAACGTTGCGGAAGAAGACGCGGCCAGCGGAAACGAACTCTCCGCCAAAGTATTCGAAAAAGCCAAGGCCGAAGGCGCCGAGGCCGTGGTTGTCTCGGCCGCGATCGAAAGCGAACTCGTGGCAATGCCCCCGGAAGACCGCGCCGAATATCTCGCCGAGCTCGGGCTCGAGGAGTCGGGGTTAAGCCGGGTGATCCGTGCCGGATACAAGCTGCTCGGGCTCAAGACCTTCTTCACTGTCGGGCCGAAGGAAGCCCGAGCATGGACCTTTCCCGATGGCGCCAAGGCACCGCAGGCAGCCGGCGAGATCCACACCGATTTCGAGAAGGGCTTCATCCGCGCCGAAACCATCGCCTTTGACGATTATGTCAGGCTGGGCGGCGAAGCCGGTGCGCGCGAAGCCGGCAAACTGCGCCAGGAAGGTAAGGAATATCTGGTTCAGGATGGCGACGTGATGCTGTTCAAGTTCAACGTCTAGGGAGCGATTTTTCGCGCCGGTCGTTGGCACCCTGTTACACAGCAGGGAGAACGGCGTGATCGGCTCATCCAATCGCTTTGAAGGCCTGGTCCGGGCCGGTTTTCTGAGCCGGGCGGTCCTCTATTCTGTCCTGGGCCTGATCGCGCTGACCAATGTCGAGCGCATCGGAAGCGGCGCCGATGGCATTTTCCGGGCGATATGGGATTTTCCGCTCGGCACCGTGATCCTCTGGCTGATGGTCGTGGGCCTGGCCGGTTATGCGCTGTTTCGGCTGGCCTCTGCCATTTTCGACATCGAACATCATGGAAGCGACAAGCGCGGCCGCGCGGAACGCCTGGGCCACGCCGGTAGCGGGATCGGGCATTTGGCGCTGGCGTGGTCGGCCGCCCGGTTTGCAATGGAGGGTTACGCTTCGGGCGACGGGGCCGAGCGCGCCGCTGCAGGCATTCTGTCGGTCGATCTGGGCGGATTGGTTCTGGGCCTGCTGGGGCTCGCCTTTGTCGCCGCCGCAATCTTCCAGGCCAAGAAGGGAATCAGCGGCAGTTTCATGCAACGCATAGCTGCCGGAGCGCCGCGTGCCACCCGAGCGCTGGGCGGGATGGGCTATGCCGCGCGGGCCGTCGTGTTCGCACTGATTGGCTGGTCCCTAATCGAGGCGGGCCTGCTGGAGGGCGGCAGCGGGCAGGTAATGACGCTGGGGGACGCCGTTGCCTCGCTCGCCGGCGAAGGTATTCTCTTCACATTGGTGGCTGCGGGCCTGCTTCTGTTTGGCGTGTTCAGCCTCGTCCTCGCGCGCTGGCGCATAATTCCCTCGCTGGAGGCCGGAATCCCGCGCTTTCGCGCCTGACAGCGGGATCTATCCCTGGGCCAGTAGACCTCAGGCGCCGCACTGCATGGCGCCATCGGCCTGGTACACGACCTGATCGTTGGCGTCGCGAATGATTGCGAACCCCGGATAGGTCATGGTCTCTTCGCCGGAAAGTACGCCCTCGTCCTCTTCCAGCGCGAGCTCGATCTGGTATTCCTTGCCGTCATACTGGGTGTGCGCGCCGAGCGGGAGGTTGCTGCTGCCGGTGTCGGAGGCAAGGCGAATAATTTCGCCTTCCAGCTTGATATAGGCGGTATCATCCATAGCCAGCACGATCGCGCCCATGCTTGTCCCCGGCGCAAAGGAACACCCCGCGCCGAACAAATTGTATTTCTCGATATCGGGATAGCCGATCACTTGCGGGCTGATGGGCTGCGGGGGCGGATTGGTGGAATTTCCGGCTTCGACTGCCGCAACGTCCCGTGCATCGCGCGCCGCGCGTTCTTCCGGTGAGAGCTCGTCCTCGCAAGCCCCCAACAGCAGCACCAAGCCCAAGGCGCACAACCCGCGCATCAATGTCTCCCGAACAGTTTTTCGACGTCTGCCATCGACAGTTTAACCCATGTCGGACGGCCATGGTTGCACTGTCCTGAACGAGGCGTGCGCTCCATTTCACGCAGCAGTGCGTTCATTT
Organism: uncultured Sphingomonadaceae bacterium; assembly: GCA_964422665.1. GTDB lineage: Bacteria > Pseudomonadota > Alphaproteobacteria > Sphingomonadales > Sphingomonadaceae > DASWIR01. The sequence goes on from CAYRCH010000092.1 coordinate 2,346, forward strand.
CCGCGACCGCCAGCGGACGCCCAGCGCGCACGGAATTGTGGCACGCCATCGTGGCAAGGACGAGATCGATCTTTTCGCCAAGCAGCAACGCCTCACCATGTCTGGCGATGTCGTCGGCAATATCGGCAAGCAGCGCCTGCGGGTTGGCTTTGCCCAGGGCTGCCGGCATCGCCCGCACCAGGACTGCGCTGGGCCCAAACCGTTCGATCTGCAATCCCAGCGCAGAAAGTTTATCGGCCGCTTCCTCGAGCCGGTCGCAGGCCGGCTCATCCAGTTCGACCACTTCGGGCATAAGCAGCGGTTGGCTCGCCGAGGTACTCTCGCCCGCTCCGGCGGCGCGCAGCCGCTCGAGCACGATGCGTTCATGGGCAGCGTGCTGATCCACGATTACGAGGCCGTCATCCGCCTCGGCAACGATGTAGGTGTTGGCCACCTGACCGCGGGCAATGCCCAGTGGATACTGCTCGATATCGGCGGGGAGTTCTGCCGCTTCCTCGGCTTTTCCGGCCGGCGCATCGAGCGGCGCAGTCATCACACCTTCTTCCAAGGACTGCGCTGCACGCCAAGGTTGCGAGAATTCGCGCACGCCTGAGCCCCGGGACCAGTCACGGGAGAAGATCGACGCAAGTGCCGGGGCCGGCTCGGTCTGCTCCGGCTCCCGCTGCCAGCGCCCCATGGCCCCCGCGTCCGGCGCCTGCGCGCTGCGGCGATCGCCAGTAGCAAGGGCCTGCCGCAGTCCGGACACGATGAAGCCGCGCACCCCCTGGGCATCGCGGAAACGGACTTCGGTCTTGGCTGGATGGACGTTCACATCGACATCTTCGCACGGAAGATCGAGGAACAGCGCCAGCACGGCATGCCGATCCCGTGCGAGCATATCGGCATAGGCGCCGCGCACCGCTCCTGCCAGCAACCGGTCCTTCACCGGCCGGCCGTTGACGAACAGATACTGGTGATCGGCAATACCGCGATTGTAGGTCGGCAGTCCGGCGATGCCGCTCAGCCGCAAGGCTCCGCGTTCGCATTCCACCGCAACGCCATTGTCCTTCAACTCGCGAGCGACGATCTGCGCCACGCGCTCCGCCAGTTCCTGGCCAGGCTGCAAATTGAAGATACTCCGGCCACCGTGTTCGAGCGAGATCGCGACATCTGGCCGGGCCATGGCGAGCCGGCGCGTGACATCGAGGCAGGCGGCATATTCGCTGCGCGCCGTGCGCAGGAATTTACGCCGCGCGGGCACACGTGCGAACAGGTTCTCCACCCTGACCCGCGTTCCCGGTGGCAGGGCGGCAGGGCCGCGTTCCACCACCTCGCCGTGGTCGGACACAATTCGCCAGCCATTGGCAGCGCCATGTTCGCGGCTTTCCAGTGTCAGTTTTGCGACGCTCGCAATCGAAGGCAGCGCTTCTCCCCGGAATCCGAGAGTTGCCACCTGCTCGATCGCATCGCCGGGGAGCTTCGACGT
>CAYRCH010000092.1:3910-9185 GCA_964422665.1 uncultured Sphingomonadaceae bacterium
CGCCGGCGCGAGGCGGGCTGTCGACAAACCGTGGTGCTTTCGACACAAATTTTTGGTGTTTGGCCGCGCTTCAAGCTAAGGAGCCGCACCGATTACAAACAGACCAGTATTCTGCCGGCAATCCTGGCGGCAACTGGCGGCAACTGCAGAGAAAACACCTGATGGGCGGCATCTTTTCCAATCTGTTCAAATTCGGATCGCAGAACATGGCGATCGACCTCGGTACGGCGAATACGCTGGTCTATGTGCAGGACCGGGGCATCGTGCTCAACGAGCCGTCGGTGGTGGCGATCGAGACGATCAATGGCATCAAGCGCGTGAAGGCCGTCGGCGACGACGCCAAGATGATGATGGGCAAGACGCCCGACAGCATCGAGGCGATCCGCCCCCTTCGCGACGGCGTGATCGCCGACATCGAGATCGCCGAAGAGATGATCAAACACTTCATTCGCAAGGTGCACGGAAAGAAGAGCCTGTTCCGCTATCCGGAAATCGTGATCTGCGTGCCCTCGGGCTCTACCTCGGTCGAGCGCCGCGCGATCCGCGATGCCGCCAGCAATGCCGGCGCTTCGGAAGTTTTCCTGATCCTCGAACCGATGGCGGCAGCGATTGGTGCTGACATGCCCGTGACTGAACCCGTCGGCTCGATGGTCGTCGATATTGGCGGCGGCACGACCGAGGTTGCGGTCCTGTCACTGCGCGGCCTCGCCTATACGACGAGCGTACGCACAGGGGGCGACAAGATGGACGAAGCGATCGTCTCCTACGTCCGCCGCCATCACAACCTCCTGATCGGCGATTCCACGGCCGAGCGGATCAAGAAGGATTACGGCTGCGCCACCGTGCCGGAAGACGGGGTTGGCGATCAGATCACCATCAAGGGCCGCGACCTCGTGAACGGCGTGCCCAAGGAAATCACGATCAACCAGGCCCATATCGCCGAAGCCTTGTCGGAACCCATCGGAGCGATCGTCGAAGGCGTCCGCATCGCGCTGGAGAATACCGCGCCGGAGCTCGCCGCCGATATTGTCGATCAGGGTATCGTCCTGACAGGCGGCGGCGCGCTGATCCAGGGGCTTGACGAGCATTTGCGGGAAGAAACCGGTCTTCCGGTCAGCGTTGCGGAAGATCCGCTCTCCTGCGTGGCGCTTGGAACCGGGCGAGCGATGGAAGATCCGGTCTATCGCGGTGTGTTGATGACCGCCTGAGGAGCAGAGCCAACAAGAGGAGGGGTCGGTAATGGCGCCGCCGACCAGTCGCCAGCCAGGCTATTCTAAAAAGGCGCAATACAGCGTCTTCACCGGTTATGTTATCGCCGGGCTTGGCGCGCTCGTCGGGGCGGCCCTGCTTGTGCTTTCGATCTGGCGTCCAGATCCTGTCGCGCCCGCCCGCGGAGCGGCAGTGGACATGGTCGCTCCCGCAGGTAAGGCCGGCGCTGCGACCCGGGTCAATGGCGGGAATATCTTCGACATGATCGCGGGCTATTTCCGCGCCGGCAGCCAGAACGCAGAACTGGCAGAGCAGCTCGATATTGCCCGAGTCAGGCTCGAAGAGGCAAAGGCAGTGGAAGCCGAAAATCGGCGACTGAAGGCAGCGCTGGGTTTGCAGGAAGAACTGGAGGAACCCGTGGTCGCGGCCCGGCTGATTGGTGCCACTTCTTCCAGCACGAGGCGGATGGCCTATCTCGCAGCCGGAAGCAATGACGGCGTAAAGCCAGGAATGCCGGTGCGTTCCGCACTCGGCCTCATAGGGCGGATACTGGATGTCAGCCGCAACAATGCGCGCGTCCTGCTGCTCAGCGACAATGAGAGCCTGGTCCCCGTACGGCGTGCGAAGGACGACGTGATAGCCTTCGCCGAGGGACGCGGCGATGGCACGATCCGGCTGAGATTGGTCAACCTTGGCCTTAATCCGATTGAGGAAGGCGACGTATTCGTCACCTCGGGTGCGGGCGGCATGTTCCCGCCCGGCATTGCTGTCGCGGTGGCGGCAGAGAAGACCAGTGATGGCGCCCTCGCCCGGGTCATCAGCGACCCTGCGGCAACCGATTTCGTCATCGTCGAACAGATGTGGCAGCGCGACGTACTTGAAAGCCCGGTGGCCGAGGCGACAGCTCCGGGCGATCCGGAATAATGGCGCCGCCCCGCATCAATCCCAAGGCCAGACGCGATCAATATGGCAGCCGCATCAACCGCGCCCATTCGCCGCTGATTGCCATCGCATTGCCAATCGGCACGATTCTTCTTTCCTCACTGACGCCCTTCCTGCCTATCATCAGTTCCGCACCGATCCTGCCTCCCCTGGGCTTTCTTTTCCTGATTGCATGGCGCCTGGTCGCACCGGGCTTGTTGCCAATCTGGGCCGGCGCGCCGCTCGGCGCGTTCGACGACCTGTTCAGCGGCCAGCCGTTCGGCAGTGCGATCCTGCTCTGGTCGGTGGCCATGATAGCGATCGAGGTCATTGAGACCCGTTTCCCCTGGCGCGGCTTCTGGCAGGACTGGATCACGGCAAGCTGTATTGTCTCGGCTTACCTGATAGCGGCATCGCTGGTAGCCGGAATAGAAGTGGGCCTCGTTCAGTTACGGCTTATTGCACCGCAGCTATTGCTGTCAGTGCTGCTGTTCCCCATTGTGGCGCGAGCGGTGGCAAGTTTCGACAGGTTGCGACTGCTTCGCTTCCGCACCATCGACTGACCGCATCCCATTCGTCTGCCCCGAGGAAATGAAACAACCGCCGACCTCAGCCCTGCTGGAAAACCGCTTCGAGCGGCGCACATTCGTGGTCGGTGCAGTACAGGGCGGGATCGGCCTGCTGCTCGCGGCGAGAATGGGCTATATCGCGGTGGCCGAAAATGAGCGCTACCGCGTGCTGGCGGAAAGCAACCGGGTCAACCTGTCGCTCATACCGCCCCGGCGTGGCTGGATTCTTGATCGCAACGGTGTGCCTCTCGCGTCGAACAGGGCCGACTTTCGGGTCGATGTAATCCCCGAACGCATGCAGGACCGGGACGCGACTATTGAACTACTGGGCGACTTGCTGGAGCTCGACCAGTCGGAAGTCGCCGACCTTAAGGACAAAATCGATCGCGCTCGGGGGTTCCAACCGGTCGAAGTCGCCAGTGGCCTCCAATATGACGAATTTGCCGCGGTCAGCGTCCGCCTGCCTGAACTGCCCGGCGTCGTGCCCCAGCGCGGCTATTCGCGATATTATCCTACCGGCCCGACGGTGGGCCATCTGCTGGGCTATGTCGGGCCAGCCTCGGCCGAGGAATATGAACAGGAGCCATCCCCTCTCCTGCTGACACCCGGTTACAAGATCGGCAAGGACGGGCTGGAGAAGCAGTTCGAGGCGAGACTGCGCGGAACACCGGGAGCGCGGCGCGTGGAAGTCACTGCGGGAGGGCGCATCGTGCGCGATCTCGATACGCGCGACGATATCCAGGGCAATCCAGTGCGGCTGACGATTGACGGCCCCCTCCAGGATTATGCGGGGCGACGCCTTGGCCTCGAATCGGGCTCGGTGGTAATTATGGATTGCCGCACAGGCGACCTTCTCTGCGCCTCTTCGATGCCCAGCTTCGATCCTAACAGCTTTTCCGATGGGATCGGGCGTGTCGAATACCAGATGCTAAGGGAAGACGAGCGCGTTCCCTTGCGCAACAAAGTCCTCAGCGGACTTTATCCGCCGGGTTCAACCCTCAAGCCGATGGCGGGGATGGCGCTTCTGGAAGCGGGCGTGGATCCGGAAGAAACGGTCTTTTGCGGAGGCGGCTACCGGCTGGGCAATCGTGTTTTCCGCTGCTTGGGCCGTCACGGATCAATGAAGCTCCACACGGCAATCGCGCGAAGCTGCAATACATATTTCTACTCCATGGCGCATCGCCACGGTTACGAGATCATCGCCGCCATGGGACGCAGCCTTGGGCTCGGCGAGCGCTATGACCTCCCGGTCGCGAGCCAGAGCTACGGCACCGTTCCGGATGCAGCATGGAAACGGCGCCGCTTCGATCAGGAGTGGACACATTCCGATTCGCTTAATGCAGTGATCGGCCAAGGCTACATGATTGCCAGCCCGCTTCAGTTGGCAGTGATGTCAGCCTGCCTGGCGTCGGGAAAACGCGTTCGGCCGCGCCTCGTCGCGGGCGAAGGGCCATCGCCTGGAGATTTTCCTTACGATCCGGCCCATTTCGAAATTGTACGCCAGGGTATGTCGGAGGTGGTGAACGGAGCCGGGACGGCAGTTCGCAGTCGATTGCCTTTCCCGGACATTCTGATGGCCGGCAAAACGGGCACCGCCCAGGTGCGCGGCCTTGGCAGCGGCGGGCGAGGAGGAGCCGGGGTACCGTGGCGATACCGCGACCACGGCCTTTTCGTGTTCTTTGCACCGGTCGACCAGCCGCGTTATGCCGGGGCAGTGGTGATCGAGCACGGCATGGGTGGGTCGCGCGCGGCAGCACCCGTTGCGCGAGATGTGCTAACCTATCTCTTCGATCCGCAAAAAGGGCTTGAAGCGCTCCACGCACTCGAAGCCCAATGGGGCGGCACGGCGCAGGAACGCCTAGCCGCGAGCTATGCCCAATATGCGTCGGCCGTGACCGGAATTGAGGTTCCGCCCCTGCCCCCCGATATCGACCAACTGGCCGCGCGGGTCGATGCCGAAGCTCGGGCCGATGCCGCGCGTCTCGAACAGGCGCGCCATTCCGGAGAAGCCGGGGGATTGAACATTTCGGACGTTGACGGTCGCCCACAAACCGGCGTGCCGGCTGAGCGGGGCAGCACATCGCCCGTACCCGCAGCGACAGCGCCTTCACCCTCCCCTTCGCCTAACGCCGCACCTTCGGCGAGTCCCTTGGGGCCGGCGCAATGAAGGGGCTGGTCCTTCCACCGTTCCTGGCCGATCAGTCCTGGCGGGCGATTCTGCCGCTCACCTTGCTGGTCCTGTTCGGAGCTGCCGTGCTGCATTCCGCGGCGGGTGGGTCCATGGACCCATACGCCTCATCTCATCTGATCCGCTTCGCCGTATTTGTCGTGATGGCGCTTGTGATGAGCTATTTCACGCCGGATTTCTATCGATGGGCGGCCCTTCCCGTTTACGTCTCGGTGCTGGCACTACTGTTGCTGGTGGAGATCATCGGTGCCGTCGGCGGAGGAAGCCAGCGTTGGCTCGACCTCGGTCCGATCGTGCTGCAACCTTCGGAACTTATGAAGCCGGGCATCGTCCTTGCGCTGGCCGCCTTCTACCACGTATTGCCTCCTGCGCTCGTGGCCAGTTGGCG
>CAYRCH010000093.1:0-1464 GCA_964422665.1 uncultured Sphingomonadaceae bacterium
TCGCGCTTGAAGCGCGGATCGGTGCGCACCCATTCGAAGAATTCGGGCAGCGTCCCCTCGAAGCCGATCTCCGCCTTGGCCTTTTCCATTTCGGCGGTGATCCGCGCGACCTCGCTGAGGCCGAGATCGTGGAGGTAATCGGCGGTCAGCGGCAGGGTCGTGGTGCTCTCGATCATGCTGGCATAGAGTTCGGCTCCGCCTTTCATCTGGCTGAGGCCGACAGTCTCGCGCGCCTGCGGGAGATATTCGTCGGCGAGGAAATCACGCAGGCGCTTGAGGGCCGGATAGATCTGGTCGGTGATCGCGGAGCGGTGGGCTTCGGTCAGCCGGGCCTTGTCGGCCTCGGAGAAATCCTCCGGAAACATGCCCATCGGCCCGTAAAGCGGCGATTCTTCGACCGGCTGGGCAAGCTGCGTATCGAGCTGCTCGATCATGTTGCGCGTGGTGAGCGATGTCGCCAGCACGCCGCTTTCCAGCCCCTCGCGAAAGCGCGCGATCGCCTCGTCGATCTGCTCGGCATATTGGGCGTGGCGTTTCAGGTTGTTCTCGTAATCCTCGACCGTCTTGAACGGGGCGGCGCTCTGCCCGCTGGCAAAGGTGGGGTAGAATGTGTGGACGCCGGAAAAGTGGTTGAGCGGACGCACCAGCGTGAGGGCGAGGATCTCGGGGCTGTTCTCGCGCGCAACCTCGGTCTGGTAATATTCGAACGTGTCGTAGGCGATCTGGTCCGTCTCGCTCAGCGCGTCGCGGTCGATCTGGCGGAGCCGGTCGAGCGCATCGAGCGCGTCCCGCCGCGTATCGGCATAGGTCTCGTAGGAGAAGAAATCGCCGACCCTGTCGGCATAACGCATGTCGCCGCGGAACATGGCGTTGATCGGATTGCGCTCGAGCGTGGCTTCGTTGGTTTCGGCGAACAACGCGAAGAGCTTGTCGTGTTCGCTCTGCGCGGCGGGGGCCGCGGCGGTTACGGTAGGCGCCTGGGCCATGGCGGCGGGCGCGCCGGCCAGCAGCAGCGGCGCCAGCAAAAGGGCGGATCTCACGGAAAGCTTCATCGGACAAGTCCCCTGGTCAGGAATTCGCATGCGGCTGATGCCGTGCGGGCGTGGATGTAGGAATGCGCCCTATATGGCGGCAACCGGTTTCCGATGAAAGTATTCTGTGCCCGGCGAACGGCTTGGCACAGAGGTGCGGCTCAGAAGGTGTAGCCGATACCGGCGCCCGCGATCCACTGGTCGGCGCTGCCGCGAATGGAGGTGAGCGGAGAATCCGCCGCATCGCCAAGCATCCGCGAATAGCCGCCGATGGCGAACAGGCCCCAGCCGCCGTCGCGCAAATCGCCATTGAGGTCGATCGCAAGCAGCAATTGCGCCCCGAGATTGCGGATCCCGCCATCGGCGTCGAACACTGGCAGCCCGCTGGCGGCGGCATCGGCCGGAGTGATCGAATGGTAGTAGTCCATGAATT
>CAYRCH010000093.1:1564-9170 GCA_964422665.1 uncultured Sphingomonadaceae bacterium
CCCTGCCACTGGCGGATCGCCTCGACCGGCCAGAACAGCATCACCACATTGAGCGTGAGATTGTCGCGGATCGCCCATGCGGTGAACGCTTCGAAGAACAATGCGATGGCCACGCTGGCCCACCATGGAATGCGCAGCGCGACCAGGAAGCCCGCGATCATCCAGCCGATATCGGCCATCGAATTGACGATCGAATCGCCGACATAGCCCCAGCTGATTGTGACCTCGCGGTACCGGTCGATGATCATCGGCGTGTTTTCGGTGATTTCCCAGATCGCTTCCACCGCGACCGCGATCGGCAGTGCCCACTGGGCGGGCCTGCCCCCAAACAGCGCCCATTTCTGCCACAGCAGCCAGGCGAAGAACGCCATGATCAGCCCGTGGGTGAAGTGGCTGGGCGAATACCAGTCGGTAATGTGCTGGCTATTGCCGCTGGACTGCACGATGCCGTGCCACAGCTTGACCTCGCCGCATTCGCAGATCGGCGGGCGATCCATGGCAGACAGGGTGACAAGGGCGATGAGCAAAAGCACGGCAGTGGCGATCCAGGCCTTGCGGTGCGGCGCGAGCGAAGCGTTCATCCTGCGACCTATCGCGCAGGGCGAACGGCTTGCCAAGCATGGTCGCAGCCATTGCCCTTGCCGCCGCAGCCGCTACACCGTTCACCGATGACTGCGACACGATGGGATATTGCGATTGCCGGTGGCGGCCTCGCCGGCGGGCTGATTGCGCTTGCGCTCCGCCAGCGCCGCCCGGAACTGAAGGTCGCGCTGGTGGAACGCGGCGAGCGGCTGGGCGGCAATCACCGCTGGAGCTGGTTCGCCAGCGACCTCGACCGGCCGGGCACGGCGCTGATGGAAAGCTTCCGGACGGTAGACTGGGACGGGGGCTATGAAGTGCGCTTCCCTTCCTATCGGCGGTACCTGCGCACGCCCTATCGTTCGCTCGGCTCAGGCGATTTCGACGCGGCGCTGCAACGCGAGCTCGATGGCGAGGCGGTGTTCCTGCGGCGCGAAATCGCCGCGCTCGATGGGGCGGGGATCGATTTCGCTGGCGGGGAGCGGCTGCATGCGCGGGCCGTGATCGATTGCCGGGGCTTCGTCCCCAGCCCGAGGCTGGCCGGCGGATGGCAGCTCTTCATGGGGCGGCATATCCGGCTGCCGCGCGCCCACGGTCTTACCCGGCCGGTGATCATGGACGCCAATGTCGAGCAGCACGGGGCCTATCGCTTCGTCTACGTGCTGCCGCTCGGCGCCTACGAGCTGTTCGTGGAGGATACCTACTATGCCGACCGGCCGGTGCTCGACCGTTCGGCCCTGTCGCAGCGGCTGGACCAATATTGCGCGGGCCAGGACTGGGACGGAGACATAATCGGCAGCGAAACCGGCGTGCTGCCGGTGCTGACCGGCGGCAATCACGCAGCGTACCAGGCGGAGACGCAGGTGCCGGGCGTGGCGCTGGCGGGAGTACGCGGGCTCTTCTGCCACCCGCTGACAAGCTACAGCCTGCCGCAGGCCGTGCGCACGGCGCTGTTGGTGGCGGAAAATGCGGATCTGCCGGGCGACCAGATGGCGGCGCTGCTGGCCGGCCATTCGCGGCTTCACTGGCGCCAGACCAGGTTCTATCGCCGGCTGGGGCGAATGCTGTTCCAGGCCGCGCGCCCGGAAGAAAGATATCGTGTGTTCGAAAGATTCTACCGCTTGTCGGCGCCGCTGATCGAACGGTTCTACGGTGCCCAGTCGACCTCGCTGGACAGGCTGCGCATCCTGTGCGGCAAGCCGCCCGTGCCGGTGGGCCGGGCGCTCGCGGCTCTCGGCGGCGAGGGTGCGCCTCTGGCGGAGCGGAAGGCGGCATGAGCGGCGAAATCAAACCCGGGCAGGAAAATGCCCTCTCCGGCAAGCGCGCCTGCGTGGTCGGCGCGGGTTTCGGCGGCCTCGCGCTGGCAATCCGGCTGCAGGCCGCGGGAGTGGCCACGACGCTGATCGAAGCCCGCGACAAGCCCGGTGGGCGCGCCTATTTCTGGGAGCGGGAGGGCTTCACCTTCGATGCCGGGCCGACCGTCATCACCGATCCCGACTGCCTGCGGCAATTGTGGGATCTCACCGGGCACGAGATGGACAAGGATGTCGAGCTGATGCCGGTGATGCCGTTCTACCGGCTCAACTGGCCCGACGGCACGAATTTCGACTATTCCAACGACGAGCATGCGCTGCGCCGCGAGATCGGCAAGCTGGAGCCGGCGGATATTGCCGGATACGATGCGTTTCTCGAATATTCGGCCGAAGTCTATCGCGAAGGTTATTTGCGGCTGGGGAGCGTGCCGTTCCTCGATTTCGCTTCCATGATCAAGGCGGCGCCGGCGCTGCTCAAGAACCGGGCGTGGATGTCTGTCTACGCCATGGTCAGCCGCTACATCCAGAGCGAGAAACTGCGCGAGGCGCTGTCGTTCCATACGCTGCTGGTCGGGGGCAACCCGATGACCACCAGCGCGATCTACGCGCTGATCCACAAGCTGGAAAAGGATGGCGGCGTGTGGTGGGCGCGCGGCGGCACCAACCGTCTGGTCGCGGCGATGCTGCGCCATTTCGAGCGGCTCGGCGGCGCGGTGCGGATGCATGACCCGGTGGTGTGCGTGCATACGATCGGCAACCGGGTGAGCGAGGTCGAAACCGCCAGCGGGTGGAAGGAACGGTTCGACGCCGTCGCCAGCAATGCCGACATCGTCCATTCCTATCGCGACCTGCTGGGCGAAAGCCCGGTGGGTGAGCGGACCGGCGCTAAGCTGGTGAAGAAGCGCTTCTCGCCATCGCTGTTCGTGGTGCATTTCGGGCTCGAGGGCACATGGCCCGGAATCCCCCATCACATGATCCTGTTCGGCCCGCGCTACAAAGGGCTGCTGGAGGACATTTACGATCACGGCGTGCTGCCGGCGGACTTCTCGATCTATCTCCACCACCCGACCGTGACCGATCCCAGCATGGCGCCCGTGGGCAGGAGCACCTTCTACGCGCTGGTGCCGGTCGCCCATATGGGCAAGCTGGCCGTGGACTGGGAGCAGATCGGCCCGGTGCTCGAAAAGCGCATCCTCGACGAGGTCGGGCGGCGGTTGATCCCCGACATCCACGACCGGATCGTGACCAAGTTCCATTACGCGCCGCGCGATTTTGCGCTGGATCTCAACGCGCATCTGGGCAGTGCCTTCAGCCTCGAACCGCTCCTGACGCAGAGCGCCTGGTTCCGCGGGCATAATCGTGACGACCACATCCTGAACTTCTATCTGGTCGGCGCGGGCACGCACCCGGGCGCGGGCATTCCCGGCGTGGTCGGCAGCGCCAAGGCGACGGCCGGGCTGATGCTCGAGGATCTGTCTGCATGATCCTCCCCGAAACGGGGAGGGGGACCATGCGAAGCATGGTGGAGGGGTACGAGCCATGATCAATGGGCCGGCGGGTACCCTACGCAGGGCGCGCAAACTCCGGGCGGAGATGTCGCTCCCCGAGACCATGCTCTGGAGCGCACTTCGCCAAAGGCCGGGCGGCTTCAAATTCCGGCGCCAGCATCCTGCGGGCATTTATGTTCTCGATTTCTATTGCGCCAAGGCGAGACTCGCGATCGAGGTGGATGGATGGGTGCACGACAATCCGGCCACCGCCGACAGGGACCGGCGGCGTTCCGCATTCCTCCGGTCGCAGGGCGTTGCGATAACGCGGGTGCCGGCCAGCCGCGTGCTCGATGATTTGGAAGCGGTTGTTATGCGCATTGTCGATATTTGCATGCGGCGTACGGAGAGTTTGATGGTGCCCCTCCACCAGCCTGCGGCTGGTGCCCCTCCCCGTACCGGGGAGGACCGCTCTTGAAACGCCTCGCGGTCTATTGCGGTTCGGCGACCCCGGCAGACCCGCGCTTTATCGCGCTCGCCCGTGAAGTGGGCGTGGGGCTGGCCGCGCGCGGGATCGGGGTGGTCTATGGCGGCGGACGGCTTGGGCTGATGGGCGCGCTTGCGTCCGCGGCGCTGGAAGCGGGCGGCGAAGTGATCGGGGTCATTCCCGAGGCGCTGTCCGGAAGCGAAGTCGCCAATACCGATTGCACCGAGCTCCACACCGTTTCCGGGATGCATCAACGCAAGCAGTATTTCACCGACCTGTCCGACGGTTTCGTCACCATTCCGGGAGGCGTCGGCACGATGGACGAATTGTGGGAGGCGGTCAGCTGGTCGCAGCTCGGCTACCATTCCAATCCGGTCGGGCTGCTCAACGCTTTCGGATTCTTCGACGAGCTGATCGCGTTTAACCGCAAGATGGCCCAGACCGGTTTCATCCGGCCGGCGCACCAGAACATATTGATCGCGCGCGACAGCCTTTCCGACCTGCTCGACGCCATGGAGCGTTACGAACCGCACACCTCGATCTTCCAGATGAAGGCCAGCGAGCTGTGAGCCGGCCGCGCCGCATCGGCCCGCGCATGCTGGCCCCCTCGCGCATCTTGCGCGACACGCCGCGCCGGGCAGGCGGGGGGCGCGACCGGGATGCGCTGGTCGAACAGGCGCGGCAGTCGATCGCCGAGGGATCGCACAGCTTCTCTGCCGCCAGCATGCTGTTCGACCGGACGACGCGAGAGCGCGCCTGGCTGCTCTATGCCTGGTGCCGGCGCTGCGACGATATTGCCGATGCACAGGATCATGGCGGAGCCCTGGGAGAGGAGGCAAACGCCGCCGATGCGCAGGATCGGATCGAGGCAATTCGCATCCTCACCCGCCGCGCGCTGGAAGGACACCCTACGGCCGATATCGCCTTCGATGCTTTCGGGCAGGTGGCGATGGAAGCCGGGCTGACTCTCGACCAGGCGGAAGATGTGATCGCCGGCTTCGATCTCGATGCGAAGGGCTGGCGTCCGCGCAGCGAAGAGGATCTGATGCTCTATTGCTATCACGTCGCCGGGGCCGTCGGCGTGATGATGGCGCGGGTGATGGGCGTGCCCGCGGACGATAACGACACGCTGGACCGGGCCTGCGATCTCGGCCTTGCCTTCCAGCTTGCGAATATCGCGCGCGACCTCGCGGAAGACGACGCGGCCGACCGGCGCTACCTCCCGCTCGAATGGACGGTGGAGCAGGATATCGAGCCGGGCCAGCTGATGAAGCCGCATCACCGCGGCGAAGTGGTGACGCTGGTGAACCGGATGCTCGACATTGCCGACCTTCACGAGGCAGCGGCGCGCTACGGCGCGCACCGGCTGCGCTTCCGCCAGCGCTGGGCCGTGCTGGCCGCGGCTAATATTTACGGCGCGATCGGGCGCAGGGTCCGGGCGCTGGGAGCGGCGGCGTGGGACAGCCGGGTGCATACGACGAAGCTGGAAAAGCTGGGCCATGTGTGCCGCGCCTTCTTCGAGGCGATGCGCAAGCCGGAGGAGCCGGCGGAATGGCCGCAGCACACGCGAGGCGCGCTGATGATCCGCGCGCGCATGGCCGGCGCCCCCGCCCCGATGCCGATGACCCCGCTCCGCGACGAGGATTGAGATTTGCGGCGGCTCGCAATCCGGGCCGGAATCCATTAACCGGTTGCGAATGATACAATCGCTCCTCATTGCCAATCGCGGCGAGATCGCCTGCCGGATCATCCGCACGGCGCGCAGCATGGGGATCCGCACGGTCGCGGTCTATTCCGATGCCGATGCCAAGGCGCTGCATGTCCGGCAGGCGGATGAGGCGGTGCATATCGGCCCTTCGCCTGCGGCCGAGAGCTACCTCGTCGGCGAGAAGATCATCGCGGCGGCGAAGAAGACCGGCGCCGAGGCGATTCATCCGGGCTACGGCTTCCTGAGCGAAAATGCGGATTTCGCGCAGGCGGTGGGTGATGCGGGACTTATCTGGGTTGGGCCGCGCCCCGACAGCATCCGCGCCATGGGGCTGAAGGATGCGGCCAAGAAGCTGATGGAAGCGGCGGGCGTGCCGGTGACGCCCGGCTATATGGGCGAGGACCAGTCGCCGGCGCGGCTCGCGAAAGAAGCCGAGGCGATAGGCTACCCGGTGCTGGTCAAGGCTGTCGCGGGCGGCGGCGGCAAGGGCATGCGCAAGGTTGAGCGGCCGGAGGACTTCGCCGCGGGGCTGGAGTCCGCGCAACGCGAGGCGAAGGCGGCGTTCGGCAACGACCATGTGCTGCTGGAGAAATGGATCAATTCGCCGCGCCATATCGAGGTGCAGGTGTTTGGCGATACGCATGGCAATGTCGTGCACCTGTTCGAGCGCGACTGCTCGCTCCAGCGGCGCCACCAGAAGGTGATCGAGGAAGCTCCCGCGCCCGGCATGGACGAGGAGACGCGCGAGGCGATCTGCGGCGCGGCGGTCCGGGCCGCCAAGGCGGTCGATTATGTCGGCGCGGGCACGGTGGAGTTCATCGCCGACGCCAGCGAGGGCCTCAGCGCCGAGCGTACCTGGTTCATGGAGATGAATACCCGCCTCCAGGTCGAGCATCCGGTGACCGAAGAGATCACGGGCGTGGATTTGGTGGAATGGCAATTGCGGGTGGCAAGCGGGGGTGAGCTGCCGCTCAGGCAGAACGAGATCACAATGTCGGGTCATGCGATCGAAGCGCGGCTCTATGCCGAGGACCCGGCGAAGGGATTCCTGCCGAGCACGGGGCAGTTGGAGCGGTTTGCCCTGCCCTCCTCGATCAGGCCGCTGCGGGTCACCGACGCGCATGGCCGTGAGATGGAGGAGGCGCGGCCCGGCACGGTGCGGATCGAGACCGGCGTCGAGCAAGGCGGCACGATCTCCCCCCACTACGATCCGATGATTGCCAAGATCGTCTGCCATGCCGGGAGCCGTAGAGAGGCGGCCGCCGGTCTCAGCCACGTGCTATGGGACGCGCAAATCTGGCCGGTGAAGACGAACGCGACTTTCATCGGCACGGCGCTGGTCCATCCAGACTTCATGGCCAGCCGGCTCGATACGGGCTTCATCGAAGGGCACGAGGATGATTTGGTCTACGAAGTCGAGCCTCCGGCCTGGCTTCTGGCGCTGGTGGCGGAGGCGCATGTTGCCTCCTCCAGCGCACCGGCAGGTTTCCGGCTCAATGCGGCTCCGCAAACACAGGTGCGGCTCGCCGACGGACAGAGCGTATATGTCGCCGATCTCGCCCGGCCCCTGACATACGACCAGCGGCAATATGCGCTCGCCATCACGGAGCAGGGCGTCACCTGGACCACGCTCCAGGGCGCGACCTGGCGCTTCGAGCCGGCGCGTCACGCCGGCGCCGCGACCGGCGGTGCCCATGACGGCGATATCCTCGCGCCCATGCCCGGCAAAGTCATCGCGCTCGATGTGGCGGAGGGCGATGCGGTTGAAGAAGGCCAGCGGCTGATGGTGCTCGAGGCGATGAAAATGGAGCATGCGCTCACCGCGCCTTTTGCCGGTACGGTGCGCGATCTTGCTACGAAGGTCGACGCGCAGGTCGAAGTCGAGCAGCAGCTGGCGCGGGTCGAGAAGGCGGAAGATTAGGCCCACGTCTCATACTTCGTCATCCCCGCGGAAGCGGAGACCCAGTAACAGTCGAGCTGCGCGACTTTATTGTTCGCTGGGTTCCCGCTTTCGCGGCAATGACGAGCTTGG
>CAYRCH010000094.1:0-9159 GCA_964422665.1 uncultured Sphingomonadaceae bacterium
TCGCTTCGATTTCCTCGCCGGTTTCCGGATGGGTGCCAACAATGCGCGGCAGGCCCAGCAGCTTGAGCGCCCATTCGAGGTCGAAATCGTCGACGTCTTTCGGGATCGAAGCGCGCTTCGCTTCCTTGCCTTCGCCAATCTGGATGTAGGGCCCGAAGCGTCCGGTCTTGCGGACCACGTCCATCCCGCTTTCGGGATCAGTGCCCATCACCCCGTCATCCGCGCCATTGCCGCCATCCTCGCCAGGCTGGCCGAAGCGGCGGGTATATTTGCATTCCGGGTAATTGGCGCAGGCCACGAACGCCCCGTAACGCCCGCCGCGCAGCGCCAGTCTGCCGCCCTCGCGACCCTCGTCGCGGCATAGCGGGCAGGCGCGCGGATCGGAGCCGTCCTCGGTCGGCGGAAACAGATAATCGGAGAGGAATTCGTCGAGCACCTCGGTGACTTCCGAAGGCTTGCGCTCCATCACCTCGTCGCTCTTGGGTTTGAAGTCGCGCCAGAATTCGGCGAGCACCTTCTTCCATTCGGCGCGTCCACCGGAAATGTCGTCGAGCTCCTCCTCCATTTCCGCGGTGAAATCGTAGGCCACGTAGCGGGGGAAGAAGCGCTCGAGAAAGGCCGTCAACAGGCGCCCCGAATCCTCTGCGAAGAAACGGTTTTTCTCCATCCGCACATAGGCCCGGTCGCGCAGTGTCTGGATCGTGGAGGCATAGGTGGAAGGCCGTCCGATGCCGAGTTCCTCGAGCCTTTTGACCAGGCTCGCTTCGGAAAAGCGCGGCGGCGGCTGGGTGAAATGCTGGGTCGCCTCGACCGCCTTCTTGGCCGGCGCATCGCCCTTGCGGATGGTGGGAAGCAGGCCTTCTTCGTCATCCTCGCTCTTCTGGTCGAGCCCTTCTTCGTAGACTGCGAGGAAGCCAGGGAATTTCACCACCTGCCCCGTGGCGCGCAGTTCATGCTGACCGGTCGGATCGCGCATGGTGACGGTGGTGCGTTCGAGGCTGGCGGCAGCCATCTGGCTCGCGAGGGCGCGCTTCCAGATCAGCTCGTAAAGCCGCGCCTCGTCGCCCGAGCCGGCATGATCGCGCTTGAAATCGGTCGGCCGGATTGCCTCGTGGGCCTCCTGTGCGTTCTTGGCCTTGGTGGTATATTGCCGGGGCTTTTCAGGCAGGAACGAATGGTCATAGCGGTCGGCGATGGCATCGCGCGCGGCGGCAATGGCGCTGCCGTCCATCTGCACGCCGTCGGTCCGCATGTAGGTGATCGCGCCCTGCTCGTAGAGATGCTGGGCGCAGCGCATGGTGTGGCTGGCGGAAAAGCCGAGCTTGCGCGCGGCTTCCTGCTGCAGCGTGGAAGTAGTGAAAGGCGGCGCAGGATTGCGCTTGAGCGGCTTGGTTTCGACATCCTCGACCGTGAAGCGCGCGCCTTCGACGGCAGCTTTCGCCGCCATCGCCGTGCCGTCGTCGCCTATCGAGAGCCGCTCCAGCTTCTCACCCGCATAGCGGACCAGCCGCGCATCGAAGGCAGTCCCGTCCTGCTCCATCTTCGCGACGACGGACCAGTATTCCTGCGGCCTGAACGCCTCGATCTCGCGCTCGCGCTCGACAATCAGCCGCAGCGCGACAGACTGCACGCGGCCCGCGCTCTTGGCCCCGGGGAGCTTGCGCCAAAGCACTGGCGACAGGGTGAAGCCGAACAGGTAGTCCAGCGCGCGGCGGGCGAGGTAGGCATCGATGAGATCCTCGTCGAGCGCACGCGGGCTCTTCATCGCATCGGTCACGGCCGCCTTGGTGATGGCGTTGAAGGTCACCCGGTCGACATTGGCGGGGAGAGACTTGCGCTTCTTCAGCAGCTCCAGCACGTGCCAGCTGATCGCCTCTCCCTCGCGATCGGGGTCGGTGGCGAGGATCAGCCGGTCAGCGCCCTTGGCCGCGTCGGCGATCGCCTTCACCTGGCTCTGCTTGTCGCGATACTGCTCCCAGTCCATCGCGAAATCCTCGTCCGGACGAACCGAGCCGTCCTTGGGCGGGAGGTCGCGGACATGGCCGTACGAGGCAAGGACCTTGAAGTCCTTGCCGAGATACTTCTCGATTGTTCGCGCCTTGGCGGGCGATTCAACGACGACGAGTTGCATGGATTGAGCGGCTTTCCCTCACGTGTACGTACGCGCGAGAGTGGTTCGGGAATTCCGGTTTCGTCAAGCGGGTTCCTGCGTACGGGCTGATGAACCGCCCTCTGCCTGTCCGGAAACAACGACCGAGAGTGTCGCAATTCCCAAAACCGTATGCCAGCCAATACCAATCGATAAGACCAGGTTGACCAACACTGCCTCCAACTCGAACGACACGGACGCAAACGCCGCCGGCGCAAGAAAGGGCAGCCAGGCCAAACCGTAGCATAGGACCGGACCGACCATCCCGACGGAAAGCGCCATCTGATAGGGCTCAGTCGCTGCCCAACTCCACCGAAGATTGTTTCCGATCCAATCCTCATTGGTCAACGCACGGGCGTATACTGGAATCCATCGCATCATCAGGTACAGGCCCGGCAAGATAAGCACCACCAAAGCAAGGCTGATGGCGATCCCAGTGACGAGACAGATTACGAAGTACGTTCCGATTCCGCCGGACCTGCCTTTGGAAAAATAGTCGCCGCCCTGCATCAGCCCGACAAGCAGGACGTAGCCCAACGCCCAACCTGTTACTGCCATCAAGAAATCCACTGACGATGTGTCGTAAAATCAGATGTCGGCGACAGCGCAAATTGCAGTCGAGAGCGCGATATATCCGACCAGAAACCATCGACCGTTTGAGGCCAACCTGCGCTGTTCGCGATTCAGTTCCCTGATGACCCGCCGGTCGGATTCCCGCAACATGTCGATTAGCCCTGCGCCACGTTCAAACTCACCCGCCCACCCGCATGGCGTGTCAGGCGGCCGGCGATCTCCAGTTCGAGCAACGCAGTATGGACCGCGCCCGGTGTCTCGCCCGACTGGCGGATCAGCTCGTCCACCGCGACCGGAGCAGCCGTCAGCAGGGTCTCGATATCCGCAGGTGCGGCATCGAGGTCGTCGGCTTCATAGCTGACCGCATTGGCGGGTTCGCGAAATGTCGAGCGCGGATTGCCGTCGAAACCCGTCAGGAGCTCGATCACGTCGTCGGGCGATTGCACCAGCACCGCACCCTCGCGGATCAGGTGGTTGCAGCCCTGACTGCGCGGCTCGAGCGGCGAACCCGGGATCGCCATCACTTCGCGCCCAGCCTCGCCCGCCAGTCGTGCGGTAATGAGCGAGCCGGATTTTGGTGCCGCTTCCACTACCAGAGTGCCGGCCGCCAGCCCCGCGATGATCCGGTTGCGACTTGGGAAGTGGCTGCCGCGCGGCTCCGTACCGGGAGGCTGCTCGGCGATCAGCAGCGCCTCGCTTGCGATCCGCTCCTGCAACGTCTCGTGCTGTGGCGGATAGGCTATATCGATCCCGCTGGCGATCACGCCGATTGTCGAAGGAAACGCGCCTTCATGCGCCGCGCCGTCGATTCCGCGGGCAAGCCCGGAGACCACGGTGAAACCGGCCCCGGCGATCGCCGTCGCAAAATCTCGCGCCAGTTTGACCGCAGCGGCAGACGCATTGCGCGCACCGACAATCGCAACGCAGGGGCCGGCCGCGAGCCTCACCTCCCCCCGCACGATCAGTATCGGCGGGGCGCCTTCAATCTCGGTCAGAAGCGTCGGATAATCCGGAAGATCGTGGAACAGGTAGCGTGCACCTGCCTTGCGCACGGAGGCAATCTCATCCTCGATCTTCCCGCTTGCCGCCGGACGATAGTCGCGGCTTCCGCGCTTGGCGAGATCGGGAAGCGCTGCCAGTGCCTCGCTCGCCGTGCCGAAGCGGCGCAGCAGCTGGCCGTAGCTGACCGGGCCGATATTGGGCGAACGCAAGAGCCGGATGCGATCGAAGGCCTCCTGCTGCGAGATGCCCTGCCCTCGATCCGCAGAAAGAATCATTTTTTTCCGCCGATCTTGGGCTCGGTGCCCTGGCGGATCCGCGCGAGGTTTGCGCGATGGAGCCAGATGACCAGCGCGGCGATCAGCAGAAGGGCCGGGACATATTCCCTCCAGCCGCCCAGGCCCGCGACGATCACCGCCCCGCACACGGCACTCATCCCCGCGACCGAGCTGATCCGGGTGATGCCGAGGACCCCAAGCCAGAATACGGCGTATGCCAGCCCGATCGGCCAGGCGAGTCCGAACGCGACCCCGGCATTGGTGGCGACACCCTTGCCCCCCTTGAATTTGAGCCACACCGGAAAACAATGTCCGACCACAGCGCCGACTGCCGCCCAGGCCACAGCATCGGGCCAGAGATACCGTACCAGCATGACGGCGGCAAAACCCTTGCCGAGATCGAGTAGCAATGTTGCTGCGGCCAGGCCCTTGTTGCCGGTCCGCAGCACATTGGTCGCACCAATATTCCCGCTGCCGATGTTGCGGACATCGCCCAGGCCCGCCGCACGAGTAAGCAACAGACCGAACGGAATCGAGCCGATCAGATAGGCCGTCAGCACTGCGAAAAACTGGTCCATGCGCGGCAGCGATCCCCGGTCTGCTTCCCTTTTGCGGATGCCTAGGTAGAAGGCAGCCCTTCGACAAGCAATCCGCGCGGGAAATGACCGAAACCGATCCATCCGCCCCGATCCTGATTTTCGATTCCGGAGTCGGAGGGCTCTCGGTCCTGGGCGAAGTGCGCAAGCTCCTGCCCGACGCGCCGGTGATCTATGCCGCCGACACGGCCGGCCTGCCCTATGGTACCAAGAGCGAGGCGGAGATTGCCGCGCGCGTCGCGGGCCTGCTGGGGCGGATGAGCGAGCGCTATCGCCCGCGCCTCGCCTGCATCGCCTGCAACACGGCATCGACCATCGCGCTCGGCATGGTGCGCGACGTGCTGCACATCCCGATTGTCGGGACCGTTCCTGCGATCAAGCCCGCAGCGGCCATGACCAAGAGCGGCGTAATCGGCCTGCTCGGAACGGAGGCCACGGTCCGCCAGGCCTATGTCGACAATCTCGAAGCGGAATTCGCATCCGACAGGCTGCTCCTGCGCCATGCCTGCCCGGCGCTGGTGTCGGCCGCCGAGACTAAGCTGCGCGGCGGCACGCCGGACCCGGCGATCTTCGCCGATGCCATTGCCGGCCTGCGCGCGATGGATGGCGGCGCGCGAATCGATACGATCGTGCTCGCCTGCACTCATTTTCCGCTGGTGCAGGACGAACTGGCAGCTGCAGCCGGACCCGGCGTGCAGTTCGTCGATGGAAATGCGGGGATAGCGCGCCGCATCGCGTTCCTGACGCAAGGCCAGCCATTCGAACGCAAAACGCCGGACCTGGCCATATTTACCGGAGAAGAACAGGGTTTCGCCGGACTGGAGTCGGCCCTTGCTCGTTACGGGATCGAACAGATCGAACCGTTCTAACGCGAATCGTTCGCAAACTCCGCGCTTTAATCCCCCCGCACCATCGCGTAAGGCGCCAGCATACCGGCCCGCTGGCATCGGGAAGCAAGAGTGAACTACGATCAGATCTTCAACCAGGCGATCGATCGGCTGCATGCCGAAGGCCGCTATCGTGTGTTTATCGATATCCTTCGCAACAAGGGCGCCTTTCCCAATGCGCGCTGCTTCGCGCATCACAATGGTCCGCAGCCTATCACCGTGTGGTGCTCGAACGACTACCTCGCGATGGGCCAGCATCCGAAGGTCGTCGCAGCGATGGAAGAAGCGCTGCACGATGTCGGGGCAGGATCAGGCGGCACTCGGAATATCGGCGGCAACACTCACTATCATATCCAGCTGGAACAGGAACTTGCCGGCCTTCACGGCAAGGAAGCCGCGCTGCTCTTCACCAGCGGTTACGTCTCCAACGATGCCACGCTTTCGACTCTCGCCAAGCTGCTTCCCGGCTGCGTGATCTTCTCCGATGAGCTCAATCACGCATCGATGATTGCAGGCATCCGCAATTCCGGCTGTGAGAAGCGGATCTTCCGTCACAACGATGTGGCGCATCTTGAGGAGTTGCTGGCAGCGGAAGGTCCGGACTGTCCGAAGCTGGTCGCCTTCGAGAGCGTCTATTCTATGGATGGCGATATCGCCCCGATCCATGCGATCTGCGACCTTGCCGAGAAGTACAACGCACTGACCTATATTGATGAAGTGCATGCGGTTGGCATGTATGGCGAACATGGCGGCGGCATTTCCGAACGGGACGAGGCGGCGCACCGGATCGACATAATCGAGGGTACTCTCGGCAAGGCGTTCGGAGTGATGGGCGGTTACATTGCCGCGGACCGCAAGATCGTCGATTGCATCCGCTCCTATGCTCCCGGTTTCATCTTCACCACTTCGCTCAGCCCGGTGCTCGTCGCGGGGGTGCTGGCAGCAGTTCGTCATCTAAAGGAAAGCAGCGCCGAACGAGATGCCCAGCAAGCGGCGGCCGCAACGCTCAAGCGCTATTTTCGCGAGGCCGGCCTGCCGGTGATGGATTCGACCACCCATATCGTGCCGCTGATGGTGGGCGATCCGGTGCGGGCCAAGAAAATCAGCGATATCCTGCTCGCGGAATATGGCGTCTATGTGCAGCCAATCAATTTCCCGACCGTGCCTCGCGGGACGGAGCGGCTCCGCTTCACTCCGGGTCCAGCGCACACCGAGGAAATGATGGCGGACCTCACCCGTGCGCTCGTGGAAATCTGGGACCGGATGGAACTCGAGCTGCGCAAGGCCGCCTGAGCGTTGCATCCGCTTCGCCATTTGCAATTCGCTAACCTTCGTATTTAGGCCGATATTCACCAAAGTGCGCCAGTAGTCGGCTATGCGACAGGGCATCAGGCCCGTCGTCTGGCGGGATTTGCGTACAGCCCATGGCGGCCAAGAGTTTCCTGAGAGGTCTAACCGGGGGCGCGGATAACTACGCGCGGCGGGATTATGGCGGCGTCGACGTCATCCTGCCCAGCGATACCACGCGCAGGGTGGAAGTACTCGACGATTTCGAGCGAGCGGCCATGGGCTGGCTCTGGGCGACTGACAGCGACGGCCGGCTGACCTACATTTCGCAAAGTGCGGCCGACAAGCTGAACTGCCCGATCGAGGAGCTGCTCGCCCGCCCGCTGGTCGAATTGTTCGAAACCGATCCGGACAACCCGGACGAGCGTTCCGACCGGCCGCTCAATTTCCAGCTCAAGGCGCGCAACAAGCTGACCGACCTCGTCGTTCGCTTCCTTTCACTCGGCGACGGCGGGAATTCGCGCGAGGTGTGGTGGTCGGTCTCCGCCTATCCGAAATTCGGCGATAACGGCAAATTCCTCGGCTATCGGGGAAGCGCCAAGGACGTCACGATCGAATATCAGCGCAAGCTGGAAGATTCCCGGCTGGCCGAGTTCGATTCCCTCACCGGCCTTGCCAATCGTCACCGGATGGATCGGCGCCTCGAGGCCGTGCTTTCCGCCTACAGGAGCGCAAAGCGCTGCTGTGCGCTGATGATGCTCGATCTCGACAGGTTCAAGCAGGTTAACGACACTTTGGGCCACCCGGCGGGCGACGCGTTATTGCGGCAGGTCGCAGAGAGGCTGACCGCCATAATCGGCAAGAGCGGCGAAATCGGGCGTCTGGGCGGTGATGAGTTCCAGGTCATGCTGCCCGATCTCGATGATCGCGGAAAGCTCGGCGAGATGGCCTCAAAGGTCATCCAGATCCTTTCCCAGCCTTACCAGATCGAAGGACGCCGAGCGATCATCGGCGCTTCCGTAGGCGTGGCGGTCGCGCCCTATGACGGGCTCGACCGGGTCGATCTCGTCCGTGCTGCCGACCTGGCGCTCTATGCGGCCAAGAAGGGCGGGCGCGGCCAGTTCCGCTTCTATTCGGCCGACCTCAAGGACGAAGAGGAAGAGCGCGAACTGCTGATGGACGACCTGCGCGAAGCCCTCGCCACGGATCAGCTCGAATTGCATTACCAACCGGTCGTCCGCACGGAAGACAATGTGGTGGTGGGCTTCGAAGGCCTGCTCCGCTGGGAGCATCCCGAGCGCGGCATGGTCGGACCCAATGTATTCGTGCCTGTCGCAGAAGCCTCCAACCTGATCATCCAGCTGGGCGAATGGGCGCTGCGGCGCGCATGCCGCGATGCGGTGACCTGGCCCAAGACCGTGCGCGTGGCTGTCAATGTCTCTGCCGTGCAGTTCGCCCATGCCGGTTTTCCCGAAATGGTCGAGAATGCGCTGGCCGAATCCGGGCTCGCGCCGGGCCGGCTTGAGCTCGAGCTGACAGAGAGCGTGTTCATGGGCGATAGCGAGACCGTCGACCAGACATTCGCCGCGCTGAAATCGCTTGGCGTAAGGCTTGCTCTGGACGATTTCGGGACGGGCTATTCTTCGCTCAGCTATCTCCGCTCCGCCCCATTCGACAAGATCAAGGTGGACAAGAGCTTCGTCGATTCCTGCACCCAGAAGGACCAGAACAGCGCCAAGATCATCACGGCCATTATCGGCCTGTCGGAAGCGCTGGGCATGGAAACCACCGTGGAGGGCGTCGAGGCATTCGACCAGCTGGAAGTGGTGGTCTCCAAGGGCGCCAAGTTCGTCCAGGGCTGGATCTATTCCAAAGCCGTGACGAACGAGGTGATCACCGGCCATATGGCCTCGGGCGAATTCCGCATCGAGCCGGAGGGCCCCGAGATCTACCGCGCGGACAGACGCTCGGTCTTCCGCCGGATCGGGGTCATCCATGACGACCATCGCTACAGCGCCGTGCTGCGCAACCTCTCCAAGACCGGAGCCCGTGTCGACGGGTTGATCGGCATTCCTCCGGGTACAGGCCTGGTGCTCGATCTCGGCGGCGGTCAGCTCGCCGTTTGCAGCGTGGTGCGCTCCAGCGATGCCAGCATTGCGATCGAGTTCGAAACCCCGCTGGTCAGCGACGGCGCCGGCGGATTGTGCACCCGGCACCGTGTGTCGCCCTATGCGCTGGCAGCGGCGGGCATGCCGCTCGCCGCGCTTCCGCCGGGCAACTACCCGCTGGCCGTCAACACGGGAGGCTCGCAGAGCAAGCCGCAATTCATGGAAGTGGCGATCATGCGAGGGTGACGGCTGCTAGCGCATTTCTGCGATAGGAAGCCGACG
>CAYRCH010000095.1:0-1399 GCA_964422665.1 uncultured Sphingomonadaceae bacterium
TGGTGCCGGCTACAGGATTCGAACCCGTGGCCCCCTGATTACAAATCAGGTGCTCTACCAACTGAGCTAAGCCGGCACGTCGGGGCTTTTGCGTCAGGGAACGCCGAACGTCCAGCCTTCAGTTTGAGCGACATCGCTCAGGCCGGAAGGATTCCAGAGTTCCGCTCTTTGGGCTGAGTTGCGCAGCCAGGCCGAAGTGAGCAGTGCATCGGCTTCATGATCACTAATATCGCCGACTAACCGCGATGGGGTCGAGCCCAGATTCACGAGCGCATGATCCAGCTCATCGACTTTGCGCATCTTGGCCCTGCCGGCAGTCCGCCCTGCGGCAACGGCGGCGAGCGTCGTGTAGATCTCCACGACGACCGAACCCGAGGTGGGGCCCGGATCCACTGGCCATACGGGCAGCCGTCCCTCAAGCGCATGCAATAGACGCATGCCCGTCAGGCTCGACTTGCCGACCTGCGCCGCTCCGACAAGGTTGAAGTTGCTGTATGGCTTACAGCCGCATCGCGATGCCTGAGCCAATTCCGTTACGCGAAAGCGGCCATTGCGCTTCCTTGTGCCGTTCGCGAGGAAATGCCGACCCTCCCGTCCACCGTGACGCCGAAAGTAGGCGCTGGCCTGAGGATGATCGGTGAAGCTGTTGGCGCCGAGGTAAGGCTCGGCTCTGCAAATCGACTCCACAAGTCGCCACAATCCACGCGCATCGGCGGGGGAGTGTTCCCATCCGGGAAAGAACGCACCGCAATCGGCGAATGGCAGCGAGATACCCAGATCCAGCCCGACCAACGTATCGCTAGGCAGATCGTGCAACAGCCAGTCCAACACTTCGATTCTTGACCAGCGATGTCCGGGACGAACGAGCCGAGGCGGGTCATTCGAGCCGTCATCGCAAATGCCAAGCGCAATACCACGGTGCCGTTCGCCCCTGGCTCCAGACCAGTCGATTGCAACGAAGTGCCCGAACTGTTTCATTCGTAGGGAGACGGCGAATAGCAGGCGTTCTCCCGATCAACGTGAACCAGCGAAACAGCGTTCTCATTCACTCGCAACTCAAGGGTTAGGCGCGGAGCGGTTTCCCACATGGTCTTCCACTCTTCCTCGCTACCAGGTTGCCATTCGGCGCCAATTCCGCTGACGACAGCACATTCGGAGCCTGACCAACCATCCACTCGCCATCCCCATGCCTCGAGTAGGGCATCGGTGAAGAAGCGTCGGACGGTCTGGTCCGGATTTATCTCCCACAGCGCGATGCCGTTGAGATTGCCATAGCCTGACGGGCTCAATTCCGCAGCCGCGAGGTAGCGCCCATCGGGGGAAAGCATCGGGTAACTACCGGTGTCCAATATTGCGGCAGCACCGGACATGGCGCGGTCTACCAATACAAATCCGAACG
>CAYRCH010000095.1:1499-9135 GCA_964422665.1 uncultured Sphingomonadaceae bacterium
CCTGAGAAACCCTCGTCGGCATCGTGGTCGTAGGCGTAGCCCTTGCCATAGCCGATTTCCTTCATCAGCCGAGTTGGAGCGTTGAGGATGTGCTGAGGCGGCATCAGGCTGCCGGTCTCGCGCGCGCTCTTCCACGCCGCCTTCTGCGCCTTGTACCCGGCGTTCGACTTGGGAGCAGTGGCGCAATAGAGACAGGCCTGGACGATGGCGAGTTCGCCTTCGGGCGATCCCAGGAAGTCATAGCTGTCCTTGGCTGCGAGGCATTGGACCAATGCCTGCGGATCGGCGAGGCCGATATCTTCGCTGGCGAAGCGGACCAGCCGGCGCAGGACGTAGAGGGGCTCCTCACCGGCCACTAGCATCCGCGCAAGATAGTAGAGGGCGGCTTGGGGATCGGAACCGCGCAGGCTCTTATGAAGGGCGGAAATCAGGTTGTAGTGCCCCTCGCGGTCCTTGTCATACACCGCGACGCGGCGCTGAAGAAAGTGGCCCAGCTCCGCAGGACCCAGAGGCTCATCGAGCTTGGCCGAATAGAGCGTCTCGGCCTGGTTGAGCAGGAACCTTCCGTCTCCGTCGGCGGATGCGATCAGCGCTTCGCGCGCTTCATTTGTGAGTGGCAGGGGGCCTTCCAGTTCTTCCGCCCTGTCCAGCAAGCTGCCCAGCGCCCGGGCATCAAGCCGGTGCAGGATCAGGACCTGAGCCCTGCTAAGCAGCGCCGCATTCAGCTCGAAACTCGGGTTCTCGGTCGTGGCCCCGACCAGGGTCACGGTGCCGCGCTCGACGAATGGCAGGAAGCCGTCTTGCTGGGCGCGATTGAAGCGGTGAATTTCATCGACGAAAAGCAGGGTGCGCTGGCCCGCCCGCGCGGCCGCGTCGGCCTCGGCGAAGGCCTTTTTGAGGTCTGCGACGCCGGAAAAGACCGCGCTGATCGCGACAAATCGCATGCCCACCGCATCCGCCAGCAGGCGGGCGATACTGGTCTTGCCTGTCCCGGGCGGACCCCACAAGATCATGCTGGCGAGCTTGCCAGCTGCCACCATTCGGCCGATCGCGCCATCCGGCCCGGTCAGATGTTCCTGCCCGACAACTTGATGAAGTGCATGCGGGCGCAGCCTGTCCGCCAGGGGCGCGTCGGTACGGCGCTCTTCCGGACCGGCGGATTGGGGAATTTCGTCAGCAAACAGGTCGGCCATGGCGCGATAGATAGGGGAGGACCGCACGGATTGCCATTGCCGGCAAACAGGCGCATCTTTTCGCCCAGGAACCGGGTCGCTGAGGGAGAGGACCGATGGAAGAACCGGTTGGGACGGACCAGGCACCGTGGCACCTTTGGGTCGTCGGCACGCTGGCGCTGCTTTTTACCCTTTACGGAGGATATGATTACTACATGTCGCAGATCGGCAACCGCGAATATATCGCGGCGGCGGTCGAACCATTGGGGATCGATGCCGATGTCGCTGTCGAATACTTTTCAACTTTCCCGCTCTGGGCTGACATATTCTGGGCAATCGGCGTGTGGAGCGGGGTAGCGGGATCAGCACTTTTACTGCTGCGGCGCCGATTTGCATTTCACGCCTATGCATTTTCCTTGGCAGGATTGGTGGTATCCAACGCCTATTCTTACAGCAATCCCATCCCCGGCATGACGGACAGCGCAATGACGCTGATCGTCGTTGCGGTGGTGGCTATCGTAATGGTGCTCCTGACGATTTATGCGCGGCGCATGGCGTCTCGCGGTGTGCTGCGCTGAAAATCCGGTCTTAAGCCGCCTTGTGCTGCCTGATCAGCCGGAGGTAAGTCTCGGCGACGACCTGGTTGATCCGGTCCCAGTCATAGGCGAGGCTGCGGCGAAGGCCTTCGGCCCCGTGGCGGGCGCGCAGTTCTGGATCGCGAATATAGGCTTCCAGAGCGTCTGCGTAGGCGGTGACATCGCGCGGCTCCACCAGCTCTCCGCTTTCGCCGTCTGCCACCAAGACGTCAGTCCCGGTCGCGCGGGCCGCTACAACCGGGACTTCGCAAGCCATGGCCTCCAGCGTCACATTGCCGAAAGTCTCGGTAATTGAAGGGTTCAGGAATATGTCCATCGACGCCACCGCGCGCCCGAGATCTTGCCCCGCCTGGAAGCCGGCAAACACAGCCTCGGGCACTCGTTCCGCAAACCAGTCGCGCGCAGGCCCCATTCCGACCACCAACACCCGGTGGGGAATGCCTCTACGGGTGAGCTCGGCCATGGTGTCGGCAAAGACATCGAGGCCCTTTTCCATCACCAGCCGGCCCAGGAAGCCGATTGCGGCTTCATCATCGGCAATGCCGAGGCCGCGCCGCCATGCCATGTCCCGGGCACCGGGATGAAACACCGAGCGATCGACGCCGCGCGACCATATGCCGATATCCCCGTTCATTCCCTGCTCGCGTAGCACATCCGCGAAACTCTCCGCCGGAGCCACCAAGGCGTCGCAGCGGCGATATAGCCTTTTCAGGATTGCAAGGATCGCGGGTTCAGCGAAACCCAGTCCGTAATAGCGCGGATAGGTTTCGAAACGCGTATGCACGGAGGCAAGGACAGGAATGCCCCCGCGCCGAGCCCAGCTGACGGCGCGATGGCCGGCAGGATCGGGGGACGCTATGTGAACGATGTTCGGCCTGAATTGATCGAGGTCGCGGCGTACCCGGCCGCTTAGGCCCAGCGCGACGCGATATTCCGGTCTCCCGGGTATCGGAACCGAGGGGAGTGAGACCAGCTCGCCTTGAGGGGGGAATGCCGGAGTTTCGATTGTCGGCGAATACACCCGTACCGCCGCCCCTTGGCGCAACAGATACTCGACAAGCCGGTTGAGCGCCTTGTTCGCGCCGTCCGTAACCATGTTGTAGTTGCCGCTGAACAGGGCGATGCGGAGATCCGAAACATGCATGGCAAGCGCGGCAATAGGCTGGGCGAGATCGTTTGGCGAGGCTTGCGTGGGCGGGCCACTAACCGAAACGGCCCCAAATCTCGGTGTGACAGCTTAGCAACATGAATGGTTGCCATTGTAACCGCCTCTCCGCTTTTGTTTGAGTCCGTATCATCCGATGTTATTCATTGCTGCAGGAGCCCGCTTGCGAAAAGTCGCAGGAAAACTGCGCGATCCAACGGGATGGAGAGATGGAGTTTTCCTGATGAGAAACATTCTTGCCGGACGTGCGCCTTCCGCCCAGTCACTGCTGCTCGCTGGGGTGGCCAGTATCTGCCTAGCGTTGCCTGCCGCCGCTGCCGCGCAGGAAGAGGAATTGGCCGCGCCGGCACCGCCTCCGGCGGAATCGGACGCGACGGGGAATGAAATCATCGTCACTGCGCTGAAGCGGGAGGCCACGCTTCAGGATGTGCCCGTGGCCGTGTCGGTGACCACCAGCGAGACGCTCGAACGCGCGCAGATCCGCGACCTGCGCGATCTGCAAACGGTGGTTCCATCCTTATCGGTCGGTCAGCGGCAAAGCCTCGCCAACACGAACTTCTTCATTCGCGGCTTCGGCAACGGCGCCAACAATGCCGGCATCGAACCCTCCGTGGGCGTGTTCGTGGACAATGTGTACCGTTCCCGCACTGCAGCCCAGATCACCGACCTGCCCGATGTCCAGCGGATCGAGGTTCTGCGCGGGCCGCAATCGACCCTGTTCGGCAAGAATGCTTCGGCGGGTGTCATTTCGATCGTGACGCAGGAGCCGCAATTTGAATTCGGAGGCTCCATCGAGGGCACTTACGGCAACTACAACCAGATGATCGCCAAGGGCTACGTTACGGGGCCGCTGGGTGAAAGCGTGGCGGCCAGCCTCGCGGCCGGTGTCAACAAGCGCGATGGTTTCTTCGAGGACCTTGGCACCGGGGAAGACACGAATGAGCGGGATCGCTGGTTCGCTCGCGGCCAGTTCCTGATCGAGCCCGTGGGCGGCGATCTCAAGATCCGGATCATCGGCGACTATGACAAGATCGACGAGGATTGCTGCGGTGTGGTCAACATGCAGAGCTCCGCTGCCACCGCAGCTGTGATCGGGGTCGGCGGCCAGGTCACCGATCCCAGCGATCCTTTCGCCAATGTGGTCTACACCAATTATGGCTCTTCCAACGACATCGAGAATTACGGCGTCTCCGGGCAGGTCGATTACAATATTGGCCCGCTGACTCTGACCTCGATCACTGCCTATCGCGAGACGCAGTCGCTGACCCGGCAGGATTCGGACTTCACCAGCGCCGACTTGCTGGATGGGCAGAATATCGATCTCGGCATCCAGACATTCACCCAGGAACTGCGGTTCAGCGGCGAAATGGGCGACATGTTCTCGTTCCTGCTCGGTGCCTTCTATCTCGATGAAACCATCGAGCAGTCGGGCACGCTGTTTTACGGACCGGCCTTCCGGCCTTACGCCAACCTCCTGGTGCAGGGCGCTTCGGGCGGGGCGCTGAATGTCCCGACGCTGGAAGGCGCTTTCAGCCTGTTCGATGGAACAAATTACCTCGGGTCGTTCTTCGCCCAGGGCTCGGGTTTCAGCGAGGCCTATACGCTCGACACGCAGTCGATCTCGCTATTCGGGCAGGTCGATGTCGAACTGATGGACGGGCTCGTCCTGACCCTCGGAGGTAACTACACCAAGGACAGCAAGACCTTCGCCACGGATACGATATCGACCGATGTCTTCTCCGGCATCGACCTCGATGCGCCGCAATATGCGCCCTTCCGCCAGCAATTGCTGTTCGCGGGCGGCCTGCAGCAGGCGGGCGTCAACCCGAACGATCCTGCCGCGGTGGCGGCCTTCGCGGCGGACCCGGCCACGGCGCCGATCTATAACGGCATCGTCGCTTTCGCCGCCGCCAATGCGAACAATCCCGCGGCCAATCCGCTGGGCGAACTGCGGGGCTTCCAGTTCCTGCCTCCCTTCCTCAATGTGCCCAACGCGGTCGAAGACGGCGAGATCGATGACGACAATTTCAGCTATACGATCCGGCTGTCGTATGATTTGAGCCCCGACATCAACATCTATGCGAGCTACGCAACCGGCTTCAAGGCGAGCTCGGTCAACCTCTCTCGCGACAGCCGCCCGTTCCCTTCGGATCGGACGGCGATCGAAGGTGCGGGCCTGGTTCTCAACAACCTGACCTATACGTCGCGCTATGCGGGGCCGGAGGAAGCGCGAGTTATCGAGGGCGGCATCAAGTGGAACACAGGCGTGTTCTCCGGCGCTCTCACCGTGTTCGACCAGGAGATCGAAGGCTTCCAGTCGAACATCTTCACCGGCACGGGCTTTGCGCTGCTCAATGCGGGCAAGCAGAGCACCTTCGGCGTGGAATTCGAAGGCCAGATCCGGACGGGCGGGCTGACGCTCAATGCCGGCGTAACCTATCTCGATCCGGTCTACGACGATTTCCAGATCTCGGCGGTGGGCGACCTTTCCGGACGCCGGCCTGCGGATATTCCGGAATGGACCGTGGTCCTGGGCGCGCAATATGAATTCGAGCTCGGCAACGACCTCATCATTCCGCGTGTTTCGTTCCTCCACCAGTCCGAAGTGCAGCTGGTTGACGGCCTGCCCGGCTTCCTGATCGACTTGCCCGGCGGCGGGGTGGACACTTCGGCGTCCGATGCGGCGGCTGCGATGTTCACGCGCCAGACCGATGACCTTACGGCGTCGATTTCGTACGAATGCGATTGCGGGGTGGTGGTCTCGATCTGGGGCCGGAACCTGCTCGACGACCGCGAGATCGGCACGATCTTCGACTCCGTGGCGCAACCGCTGGGCATTTCGGGCTATCCCAACGACCCGCGCACCTATGGCGCGACCGTCCGCTACAAGTGGTAACAGCAAGACTGGTACCGAGGAAAATGGGGGCCTTCGCGCCCCCATTTTTTCGGATCCGCCCCGGACAGCGAAGTCAGAGAGTGCGCAGGACCTTTGCGGGCTTGGTCCGCAGCATTGGCAGCGTTGCCGCCAGCGCAAACCCCAGCACCATCGCAAGCCCGGCGCCGAGCACCGCCAGCACCCGCCGCCAGTCGGGCAGCCATTCGAATTCGAATTGCTGGACCACGACAAGCCAGCCCATGGCGCTTCCCAGTGCGAGCGCCAGCAAGGCCAGGATAATCGCCAGCAGCATGAACTCGGCGAGCTGCAGTATAACCAGCTGTCGCTGGCTGGCGCCCAGAACCCGAAGCAATACGAGATCGTAAAGCCGGGCGGCGCGCGCGGCGGCGATAGCCCCGATCAGCACCGCAAGCCCCGCGAGCACGGCAACCGAAGCCGCCACGAGAATGGCGGTCCCGACCTGTTCGAGAATCGTCCGTGCCTCGGCCAGCACCGCGCCTACTTCGATGACCGAGCTGGACGGAAATTCGCGGACCAGTGCGCGAAGCATGGGCCCCGTATCCGATCCCGCAGGCAGGTCGATCGTTGCGGCCACATTGTGCGGCGCATCGGCCAGGGCATTGGGAGAGAACACCAGCACATAGTTGAAGCCGAGACTTTCCCAGTCGATGCGGCGGAGCGAGGCGATCCGCGCCGTGCGCTCCACGCCCAGCACTCCGATGGTCAGGTAGTCTCCGACCCCGAGATCGAGAGCGCGGGCAAATTCGACATCGATCGAAACCAGGGGTTCATCGGAATAACCCTGGGCCCACCAGGCTCCTTCGACCAGCGAATTCCCGGGCGGAATCTCGTCGGCATAGGTCAGGCCGCGTTCTCCTCGTAGCGGCCAGGCACCCTCGGGAATTTCCTCGAGATCGGCAACGCGCGTCATCGACCCTTGCGGACCATAGGCCAGGATCGCGCCGCGCAAATTGGGGACCACTCGCAGGGATGCGTCGGGAAACTCGGCCCGGACCGTTTGTTCGAAACGCTCGACACCGTCGCGGGGTATATCGAGCGCGAAAAAGTCGGGCGCCTCGCGCGGGATGTCGCGCTGGATATTCGCATCGAGACTGGTCTGGATGCCTGCGAGCAGCACGAAGGCGGACAGACCGAAGCCGAGCGCCGTAACCAGCGCGCCGGTTCGTGCACCGGGGCGATGGAGGTTGGCGATCGCGGCGCGGAGTATGGGATCGCGGGGGCGGGGCACTCGCCGGGCCGCTGCGCGGATTGCCGCTCCGACCAGCGCCAATACGCCCAGGACCACGCCCGCACCGGCCAGGAACAGCGCGCTCAGCCAGGGTTGCGGGGCGCCGACCAGCGCCAGAACCAGTATTCCCACGAGACCGAGCCCGACCGGCAGCAGATAGGCGCGCCACTGGCCGGTGAGCGGGGTTACGCGGGCACGCATGATCGTCATGGCGGGGAAATGTCGTGCGCGAATGATCGGCGGGGCCGCGAATACCAGCGCCACCAGCATCCCGAACGCCGCCGCTCTGAACAGGGCGCCGGGGTCGGCGATGAAGCCGCTGCGAATGGGCAGCAGGCTGCCCAGGGCCTGCGCGATCAGGGGCGTCGCCAGCAGGCCCGCCAGCAGGCCGGCCAGTGCCCCCGCCAGAGCCGCGGCACCGATCTGGAGGGCGTAGATGCGGGCGATATCCTTCCCGGTGGCTCCGAGGATCTTGAGCGTGGCGATACCCTGCCGCCGCGCTTCCAGATAAGACGCAACTCCGCCGCCGATCCCGATTCCTGCAATCAGCAGCGCGGC
>CAYRCH010000096.1:0-9086 GCA_964422665.1 uncultured Sphingomonadaceae bacterium
GGGGCCTATGTCCGCAAGCTGCGCAGCATCCTGCGCTATGTCGGTTCGTGCGACGGCAACATGGAACAGGGTTCGATGCGCGCCGATGTGAATGTGTCCGTGCGCCGTCCGGGCGAGGAATTCGGCACGCGGACCGAGACGAAGAACGTCAATTCGGTGCGCTTCGTAATGGCGGTGATCGAGCAGGAGGCCCGCCGACAGGTCGATTTGATCGAGGATGGCGGCACGGTGGAGCAGGAAACGCGCCTCTACGACCCCGACCGGAACGAGACGCGCAGCATGCGCTCGAAAGAAGACGCGCATGATTACCGCTATTTCCCCGATCCGGACCTTCTGCCGCTGGAACTGGAAGACGCATTCGTCGAGGAATGCCGCCAGAGCTTGCCCGAATTGCCGGACGCCAAGCGCAAACGCTATATCGAGGAGCTGGGCCTCAGCGATTACAACGCGCGCGAGCTGACCGCGGAGGTTGAGACCTTCGCCCGCTTCGAGACACTGCTGGCAGCGACAGCAAAGGGCATCGGAAAGCCCGAGAAGGACGTCGCGACGCAGGTCGCCAACTGGTCGCTTTCGGTGGCCCCGGGGGTAATGAACGCGCTTGGCGACGAGGCCAGTCCGGCATACGCCACGGCCGAGGCGCAGGCGGCGATCCTCGACATGCAGGCCAAGGGGGAAATCTCCGGGGGGCAGGCGAAGGAGATCTTCGAGATCGTCCTCAAGACCGGCCGCGCACCTGCCGAAATCGCCGAGACCGAAGGGCTCAAGCAGCAGTCCGACAGCGGCGCTATCGAGGCGGCGGTCGACAAGGTCCTTGCCGACAACGCTGACAAGGTGGAACAGTACAAGGCCGGCAAGGAAGCATTGTTCGGCTTCTTCGTCGGCCAGACGATGAAGGCCATGCAGGGCAAGGCTAACCCGCAGGTGGTCAACGAGATACTGCGGGCCAAGCTGGGATAGCATCGATGACTCAAATGGCAGATTTCAGGGCGAAGATGCTGGCGGCGCTCGGGGTCGTGGCGCTGCTCGGCGGGTGCGCATATGAAGCGGAGCGCGCGCAATCAGCGTCCGGCCCTTCCCAACCCAGCCTTGCGTTTGTCGAGGCGTCCTGCGGGGGCTGTCACTCCGTAGAACGCCAGGGCATTTCGCCCAATCCCGACGCCCCGCCATTCGCAGCCATAGCCAACCAGGAAGGGTTGAACGAAGCGACGCTGGAGACATGGCTGCTCGACGCGCACAACTATCCCGAAGAGATGGAGTTCGAGCTCGAACAGCCGGAAGTCGCCGGGCTCGTCGATTACATTCTCACACTGCGCGACCCGAACTACCGCCCGGGGATATGACGGCTTAGCGGAGCACCAAAGCTCCAGCCGCGGCCCCTGCCGCGACGATGACCGGCGTCACCCATGCGCCCTTGAGCCGCCACGCTGCCAGCGCTGCAAGCGCGAAGATAGGCAGGGCCAGCCACGGGTCGTCCAGCCGTCCGCCCGTCGCTAGCGCCAGTTGCACCAGCGTCGCGGCGATCACTCCGACCGCCGCCGCCGCCACGCCGTCAAGCGTACGGTGCAGGCGCGGGTGCTCGACAACGGCTTCGAGCCGCTCGAAAAACACCAGAGAGAAGGCGAAGGCGGGGAGGAACATGCCGGCAGTGATGGCAAGCGCTCCCGGCAGGCCGCCGGCGACGTAGCCGGCGAATGTGGCGAAAATTACCAGCGGGGCGGGGAGCAGGTTCGCGATCGCCACGCCGTCGAGGAACTGCCCGTCGCCGAGCCAGCCGCGCCCGACAGTGTCGGCGCGGACATAAGGGATGGCGGTATAGGCACCGCCGAAGGTGAGCAGCCCGCCCTTGAGACCTGCAAGGAACAGCGCGGCGGCAGTCGCAGCCTTTCCGGCCCCGCCGCCGACGAGCGGTGCGGCGTCGCCTTCGGGTAGCAGCAGCGCGGCTGCCAGGATGATGACTGCGGCGAGTGCGAGGCCTGCCCCCGGCTTCTCCGCCGCGCGCCCATAGGCGAACGCGCCGGCCACCAGCGGCGCCCAGAACGGTATCCCGGCAAGTGTCGCCGCCGCTGCCAGCAAGGCGATTCCGCCGAGCAGCCAGCCGGTCACGATATGTTGCCCGATGCGCTGGACCGAGCGGGCGATGACGGCCAGCACCGCCACTTGCACGCCGAGCAGGATATCGGCCAGGTCGGTCCTTCCGGCGATGAAGGCGGTGTAGGCGGCGGCGCAGGCCAGCATCAGCACGAAGCCGGGCAGCATAAAGCCGAGCCCGGCGAGCAATCCGCCGATGCGGCCGCGCGCAATCATGCCCATGTGGACGCAAAGTTCATGCGCCTCCGGGCCCGGAAGCACCTGCATTACTGCGAGCAGGCGATTGAAGCGGGTGCTGCCGATCCAGCGCTCATCGTCTACCAGCGCCTGGCGGATCATCGCGATCTGGGCCACCGGGCCTCCGAATGCCAGACAGCCGAAGCGCAGGAACTTGAGAAACAGCGCTGCAAGCGAAAGGCGCGGCGGGGCGGGCAGGGTGTCGTCGGTCATCGCAAGGCTCCGTCACGGCGCACGCGCTCACCATGAGGCGTCGCGCCGAAGGGAGCGGAGCTTGGACGCCGAAGCGCCTTGATGCGGGCGCCCGCCTTGGCCCGCATCGGCAGTCTAAACCAGGTGCTGGCCCGAGGGGAAGGGATTACGCGGTGCGCTGCCCCGTCATCGGCATGTCACCGAATGCGCCGGCATTGACGGTGCCGGTCAGCTGATCCCCGTCAACGGTCGCCGTGCAGTTGAGCTCCAGCGGCATGGGCACGGTCATGTCCATCTTCCAGCTTAGCGTGTTGCCGTCGATCTTGCCGTCCTTGACTTCGAGATTGCCCATCGGCCCCGCGTTGGTGCCGGTGAAACTGTTGCCATCGTCACCAGGGACCACAGTAAAGGTGCTGGTCTGGTCGCCCATCGGGGTCTTGGTGACGCATTCGTAAGTGCCGGCTACGGACATTTGGAATTCCTTTTCATCAAACGGGAATGCAACTCTATTCGCCGCTGCTTACACCACTGTCAATATTGCGCACTTCGACCGGAAGGCCGAGCTGGTCGAGCTGCGGCTGGACCACTTCGGCATCGCCCACAACGACCCATACCAGATCGTCGCCGATGAAGGCCTTGCGCGCCTCCGCGTCAAGCTGGGCGGCCGTCATATTCTCATACCTGCCTGCGAGCGTTTCATAATAATCGTCGGGCCGATCGAGCGTGACGATATTGATGACTCCCGCAAGCACATCTCCTGAAGTCTCGAACTGGCCCGGCAGTTCCCGGACATTGCCGTTGACGATCCGCTGCAGTTCCACCGGAGTCACACCCTGGTCGGAGGTGTAGGCAGCGAGATCCTTGCGCAGCTCGGCGATGGAATCGCCGGTCCGGTCGGCCTGCACCGGCGCGTAGAGAATGAATGCGGCGCTCTCCATGGGCGCCTGCACGAGGCTGCGTACGCCATAGGACCAGCCCTTCGTCTCGCGCAGGTTCATGTTGATGCGGGAGAGGAAGCTGCCGCCGAAGGTTTCGTTGGCGGCATTGAGGTCCACCAGATCGTCGGTTCCCTTTTTCTCGAGAACCCGGCCGGCGAAGATGATCGATTGCGGCGAAGCGGGCCGGTGGATCAGCACGATGCGCTGCTGCGGTACGGGTACCGCTACGCTGAAATCCTTGACCGGCTGGACCGTATCGCTCCCGCGCCAGTCGCCGAAACTCTTCTCCAGCATCGGCATGAGCTCGGCCAGCGTCGTGTCGCCCACAACGATGATCCTGGCTCCTTCCGGCCGCAGCCAGGTCTGGTGGAAATCGATCAGGTCCTGGCGGGTGAGATTCTGCACCACTTCCGGCTCGCCGGTTCCGCTGGGCGGAATGCCGTAGGGATGGGCTTCGCCGTAGAGCAGCGGCGCGAGCGCCCGCTGGCCGATGGCAGCGGGATTGTTGAATTCGCCCTGGATGCGGTTCAGCTGCTGCGCACGCACGCGCTCCAGCTCCGCCGGGTCGAAAGCCGGCTGCCGGACATATTCGGCCAGCAGTTCCAGCGACGACTGAAGATTGGGAGTAACGGCATCCAGTCCGAAGCTTGTCGTATCGGCGTCGGCATAGCCGCCCAGATTGGCGCCCAGCCGCTCCTTGGCGATCGCGAGCTCGGTCGAATCGAGCCGCGTGGTTCCCTCGTTCATCAGGCTGAGCATCATCG
Organism: uncultured Sphingomonadaceae bacterium; assembly: GCA_964422665.1. Lineage (GTDB taxonomy): Bacteria > Pseudomonadota > Alphaproteobacteria > Sphingomonadales > Sphingomonadaceae > DASWIR01. The sequence continues at coordinate 4,220 of CAYRCH010000096.1, forward strand.
ACTGGATGCCGAGCTTGTCTTTGGGATCGGCCGAATAGCCCGCATCGAACAGGACGCGCGCGCTCACCACCGGGGCAGCATCGCGGCGTGCGAAAAAGACCTGCATCCCGTTGGAAAGGGTCGCGCGCTCGATATCGGGGAAGTCGAGCTGCTTGAGCTCGCCGATATCGGGCAGTTTCGAACGGTCAGGGCTGGCGAGCGTCGCCGCTCCGGCCTGGCCGAACAGCGGGTGGGAGTAGAAGGCCGGCTGCATCCCGCCTGCGCCATCAGGGGCATCGAAGAAGCCACCGCGGTTCTCGCCGCCTTCCTGGCGGGTCCCCGGTTCGACGCGCAGGGTGAATGTCGGGCGTGAGAGCCATTTGGCCGTTGCCTCGCGCACGGCTTCCGGGGTCACTACGGCGGCCGCCTCAAGCTCGGTCTTGTAGTGCCCGGCATCGCCCGAATAGAGCAGTCCCTGGGCCAGCAGCGGTGCCTTGCCGGAGAATCCCCCCACCTGTTCAAGCCCCCGGATCGCGCCGGCCGCATAGGTCGTGGCAGCTCGCTGCAATTCATCGGCCGTGGGACCGTTGGCGAGGAAATCGGCGATTTCCGCATCGAACGCCGCGACGAGTTCTTCCTCGCTCACACCCGGTTTGAGATCGGCATAGAGCACGATCTGGCCGGCCTGGGCGAATATCTCGGGGCTCGCAACCACGCCTACTGCGAGTTGCTTCTCCCGGACCAGAGAATTGTCCAGCCGCGAGCTCGACAGGCCGCCGAGCACGGTCACGCCCATGACGAGCGGGATATAATCCGGATCGTTGAGACCCGGCACCGCCCACATCTTGTAGATACGGGTGGTGGGCACCTGGTCGTAAATGGTCTTGGCCAGCGGTTCGGGCAGTGTCGGCACTGGCGCTTCGACCTGGCGGATCGCAGGGCCGGAAGGGATGGCGCCGAACCACTTGGTGACCTTTTCCCGTGCGGTTGCGGTGTCGATGTCGCCGGCCAGCACCAGGACCGCATTGTTGGGCCCGTAATTGTCCCGGAACCACTGCTTCACATCCTCGAGCGTGGCGTTGGAGAGGTCATCCATCGAGCCGATGGTCGAATGGTGATAGGGGTGGCCGGACGGATAGAGGTTTTCCAGCTGCTCATATTCGACGAGCCCGTAAGGCTGGTTATCGCCTTGCCGTTTCTCGTTCTGGACGACCCCGATCTGGTTATCGAGCTTTTCCTGGGTCACAGCGCCGAGCAGGTGGCCCATCCGGTCGCTTTCCAGCATCAGCGTGCGGTCCAGCGCCCCGGTCGGCACGGTCTGGAAATAATTGGTGCGGTCGAACCATGTGGTGCCGTTATAGTCGGTGGCGCCAATCTCCTGCAGCGGCTCGAAGAAATCGCCGGGGGCGTTTTCCGATCCGTTGAACATCAGGTGCTCGAACAGATGCGCAAAGCCCGTCTTGCCGTCCGGCTCGTGCTTCGAGCCGACGCCGTACCACACAGAAACCCCAACCACCGGAGCCTTCCGATCCTCGTGCACGATGACCGTCAGGCCATTGTCGAGCGTGAACTGCTCGAAGGGGATATTCACCTGTTCGACCAGTTCGGAAAGCGGTGCAACGGCCAGCTGTCCGGCCGGGCTGGCAGCATCAGCAGCGGCAGGAGCCTGGGCGTAAGTGGCGGTGCTTGTGGCCAGCAGCAGCGGCAGCGTGGCGAGAAGGATTGAGCGGCGCATTCTAGTCCCCGAAATGAACGATATTGCTTCTACTTATGCCGCGCGGCAGCGGGGCTGGCCACCCTGTATCGACGAACGGCCGACGCCAGCACATCGGCGCGGTGAAAGCGCACCGGCTTGAGTTGGCGATTAGTATAAAGCGCCATCTGATCGGTGAAATGCGGACTGCGCGTGCGGGTGGTCGCCGACCCGAACGGCTGGACGGATTGCGATCGGACGGGGCCATCTGCCGGCCACTCGATGAACATCAGGAAGCTGTCACCGTGACGCAGAGATAGGCGCCCGTCCGCCAACTCATCCCATGCGGTGGCGGCGCGCAAAGTATCCGATCCACCATCCATCGGAAGGTCGAGATCGCCCTGGATGATGCGCAGTACATTGCCCATCGGCGGATCGAGCCTTCCGAAATGCGTCAGAAGATGATCGGCCGCGCTTTCGAGCAATTCGCGAGGCGGAGGTCGCTCTCCGCCGTTGAAGTCGCTCCACATCGGGCGTCGCAGCACCAGCAGTGCAAGCGCGTCGGCAGCGCCCTTGCCATCGGAATCGAAGTCCCAGCGAGCGAGCAGTTCCTGCGCCTGCTGCAGGTCCGGTTCGTCCGATAGATCCAGCGCGGCAATCCCATCGAGGACTTCGGCGACATAGATATCGCGCTCCCAGGCCGTGTCGTATTTGATCCGCTCCAGCCGCTCGCGGGAGATCGGGCCAGGCATCGAAAGCAGCTTGTCGGCCCGGATCGCGCGATTGGTGCTGCCCATTTCGACGCCCATTTCAGCGGGATAGTCGGCCGGATCGAGATTGCTGCCTTCGCCAGCGGCGGAAAACGGCGTGTTGTTGGCGTTGAACAGCCAGCCGGAGGCCGGGTTTTCATATTGGGGCAGTGCGGCCAGCGGAACAGTGTCCCGCCAGATCAGTTCCAACCGGTCGCCCGGCAGGATTCCGCGCCAATCTGCGCCGTTGGCGCGCTGCGGAATTGCCGCGTTATAGACGAAGGCGATCCGCCCGGTCTCGTCGGCATAGATGAAATTGGTCGAAGGTACGCGCCTTGTCGCCAGTATTTCACGCCATTCGGCATGGTCTTCGGCCTTGTTCAGCCGAAAATAGGCGCCGATCTGTTCGATGGATTCCATCCCTGCGTAGCGGATGGCGAAATGGCCGCTCTCGTTCTCCAGCACAGGGCCGTGGACGCTGCGCAGCACTTCCCGGCGAACCGGGAGCACGAGCGGGCCGAAGCGTACCGGCAGGGTGACCGTGCGGCGCTCCAGCTCACGCCATTCCCCGTCCAGCAGGTATCGCTTGCCGGTCTCGTCCATCTCGAGGCGGTACACGTCGACCAGGTCGGGCCGGTTTACCGTGTTGGTCCAGCCGAGATGCTCGTTGTGGCCTAGCAATGGAAAAGGCGCGCCGGGGAAGGTCGCTCCGGCAAAATGCCAGCCTTCGCCGCTTTCCACGACCAGTTCGTACCACGCGACCCCGCCGCGCAGTGGCTGGTGCGTATTGGAGACCAGGCGAGTGGTGCCGTCATCCGACTTTTCCGGCGCGATGGCGAAAGCGTTGGAGCCAAGTTCCGCTCCTTCGCGCGCGAGGGGGAGGGGCAATGCCAGTTCGGATTGCGGGATCGGCGGCCCGTGTTCCCGGGGCAGTTCGCCATCTTCCGCCAGAGCCCCGATTACATTGTCGAGCTGGAAGAAGAATGGCTGCCGCAGCGCGAAGCCGGTGGCAATGTCCAGCCCATTGACGGGGAACAGCCGGTCCAGCTTCAGTTCGGCAGGATGCGCGGCGGCATGGTCGTTGAGCCCGCTGGCATAGGCGTCGAGGATCGCGCGAACATCCGGCGGGAGCTTCTCGAACTCGCGTTCGGCAATGGGCCGGGCGCCGAGCAGGTGGTAGATATAATCCACTGGCGCGCCCGCCTCGCCCGCGATGGCCCCATAACGCCCGCGGGTCATGGCGAGCACATCCTGCAGGGTGAAGAAATCATCCTCTGCATGGGCCCGGGCAATGCCATAGGCCACGTCCACGTCTCGGGCGCCATAGATGTGGGGGACGCCGTAGTCGTCACGGATGATTTCGGCTGAGTAGGCCTCGTCCGGCGGTGCCTGCTTGCGGGTGGCGGCGAAGGGCTCCCAAACCATCAATCCAATGATGGCCACCAGCACCAGTGCGAGGACGGCCCATGCGGCGCGTGCCAGCCCAGTCCGGATCATTGGTCCTCCCGTCATTGCCCTCCTTGCCTTGTGTCGCTCTCCGAACCAAGAAGGGTGCAACCGACATGGAGATTTCGATGGCCTATCGCACTTCCCGCACGATTGCAGCCCCTCTGCTTGCGCTGGCTCTTGCTGTGGCAGGGCCGGCCCATGCGCAGGAGATTGCAGGATCCGGCATCGCGGCGAGCGACGCGGAAAACAGCAGCGGCCGTGCAATTGATTTCGTTGCCGAGGTGCCGGAGGGCGCTGCGCTGGGTATTATTGCGCCGGGCGGTGAACTGCCTGCAGGCCTGACACTTTCGGACGCTGACCGCACGGCGGTCGAAGCGGCGCTTGAGGCCGCGGAATTCGAAGGCGAGCAGGGCGATACGCTGGCACTGCGCGGTATAGGCGGGCGGTCGCTGATCGTCGTTGCCGGTGTGGCGGCGGCTCCCGCCGCCCAGGACTGGCGCGAGACCGGAGCGGAGCTGGCCAGCACGCTGGGAGATCAGGAAGGTGCAGTGGCCATCGTCGGAGCGGATGGCGGCTCGTCGATGGCGGAGACGGCCCTCGGTTTCGCGCTGGGACAGTATCGTTTCGACAGGTACAAGAGCGATCGCAAGGCCGCCGCTTCGTCCTGGCCTGCAATGTTCGTCGGACCCGATGCCTCGAGTGCCCGGGAGCTGTGGCAGGCACGCCATTCCCACCTCGCGGATTCGGTGCGTTTCGCCCGCGATCTGGTCAACGAACCGGCCAGTGCGATCTATCCGGAAAGCTTCATCGCGCGCGCGCAAGAGGCTTTCGCAGGTGTGCAGGGCGTGACCATCGAAGTGCTCGACCAGGCCGATTTCCGTCGCCTGGGCATGGGAGCGATTGCCGGCGTGGGGCAGGGCAGCCCGCGCGGGGCGCGCCTGATGATTATCCGCTACGAAGGCGCCGGTGGGCCGCCGCTGGCGCTGATCGGCAAGGG
>CAYRCH010000097.1:0-2719 GCA_964422665.1 uncultured Sphingomonadaceae bacterium
GTGCGCTTGACCTTGGGCTTGCCCTTGAGCGTCTCCATCGCTTCCTTGAGCGTCTTGTCGCTCGAAAGCTTGCGCATGCCGATCGATTCGACCTTGTTCACCGGTACGCGGAGCGTCATCCGCTCCTTCTCGAACCGCAGGACGTAAAGATCCAGCTGCATGCCGGCGATTTCCTGGCTCTCGAGCTCAATGACCCGCCCAACGCCATGCTTGGGATACACGACATAGTCACCGACAACGAATGCGGGCGCCTTGTCAGACATAGAAATTCCTTTCGACCGGCAGACCTGGGACAAGCAACAGGAATTCATTATCCGCACCGCGGTTCCCGCGGCCCGGCGTCAATTCTGAGCTTGCCTGCTTGGGCCTCTGCCTTCCTGGTTCGCAAAACCGCGCGGGAATCCGCGCGGCATCAACTGCCAATATAACAGATTCGTAACAAAATTACCAGTGCCAGATCGATTTGACCTCGCCGGCGCGCCGAAACGCCGGCTCAGTCGCCTTCGCCCGGATCGGGCGAGAAGTACTTGTCGAACTTGCCTTCCTCACCCTTGTGCTCGTCGGCGTCGGCCGGCGGATCCTTTTTCTGGGTGATATTGGGCCATTCGGCGGAATATTTCGTGTTGACCTCGAGCCATTGCTCCAGCCCGCCTTCCGTATCGGGCAGGATCGCTTCGGCCGGACATTCCGGCTCGCAAACGCCGCAGTCGATGCATTCCGCCGGATTGATGACGAGCATGTTCTCGCCCTCGTAGAAGCAATCGACCGGACACACTTCCACGCAATCGGTGTACTTGCATTTGATGCAGGCGTCGGTGACGACGTAGGTCATGGGCGGAACTATCCTTCGCGTTTGTCCTGTTGCCCGCCTGCTAGGACCACCGATTGCCCACCGTCAAGCGCGCGGTAGCAGGCTTGCGCTTCTTGTGCCGGGCCGCGCCGGTGAGGCAAAGACAGGATTTCTATCACCAGCACATCCTGTCTTAATGGCAGGGTCAGTATGTCGCCCGCCGCAACAGGCTGGTCACGCCTTGTGACGCGCACGCCATTGCGGCGGATATGCCCTTCCGACACCCATTGCTGGGCCAGGCTGCGGCTCCGGGCAAAACGGAGGAACCACAGCAGCCGGTCGATCCGCATCAGCCGAGCAATTCCGCCAGCGCGGAAAATGCACCCGATGGCCGGGCGGTCCTGACAGGCCTGTCGGCCCGCCCTCGGTCCTCCCGGCGCGGCGGACGCCAGCGCCAGCGGGCAGGGGCGGGGGGTCCGAAGGCTCCGGGCGCCAGGCTGCGCGGCTCACGCCGGGAGAATCCGGCATCGCGCATCAGCCGAGCGTAATTCCCTGGCGTCAGTCCGATCGAGGTGGCGAGCGCCGGATCGATGCGGAAATCGCGGTTTCGGCTCGTGCTTCTTGCGTCATGAGCCGCGCGAAACAGCCGTTCCGCCATATCGAGCCGGATCGCCTGGTTTCCCGCGCGCCTGTATCCCGCCGGCGGGGCTCCCTTGCCGTGGGCCACGACCGGCTCCATCCCCGCGCGCAGCTTGCGCCGGTCCGCCCCTATCGCGGCCAGCATGGCGCGCGGTCCGGGCTTGAGCAGCGCGGGAACGAACACGTCGAGAGCACCAATGGTGATCCCCAGCTTCCGCAGCAGAGGACGCTTGTCGCGCGGGACGTTGACGATCCCCGCCTTCTCCCGCGAGATTGCCCCGCCGGCTTCCGCCAGCCCAAGCAGCAGCGCGCGGATTTCGCCCGGCATATCGGCCTGCACTGCGGCCTCCTCGATGCGCCGCAACGGCTTGAGCGGAGCGAACTCGCCCTCTAGCCAGACCTCGAGAGCTTCGGCGATCCGCGCCCGCTGCGCGGAAGGCAGGCCCGAGAGCTCTTTGCCCAGCACCAGCCGCGGCCGCGTGCGTTCCTTACCCGCTTCCAGCCGAGCGATCGTCACGCTTCCCTTGCGCACCTCGCCGCTTTCGATCCGCAATTCGCCGAGTTCGCCGGCCAGCATGGCATGCGCGCGCTTCGCCAGCAGTTCCGGCAGATGGCGTTCGGCCGCGGCCAGCATCAGCCGCTGGTCGTCATGCGCCGCCTGGTGATCGACGACGAAACGGAAGCCGTCGATATGGCCGATCGCCTCGCCTTCGACGCGCACGATGCCGTCATCGCCCAGAGTCACCCGGCGCAGGTCGGGATCTTTTGCGAGCGCCTTCATCAGCACCGATGACCGGCGACTGACGAACCGTTCGGTGAGCCGCTCATGCAGCGCGTCGGAAAGCCGCGACTCGACCTGGCGTGCGCGCGCTGCCATTTCCGCGCGGGCTTCGACCCAATCGGGGCGCTGGCAGATATAGGCCCAGCTTCTGATTGCGGCGATCCGGCCCTGCAGCGCATCGATGTCGCCCGATATGTTGTCGAGCTCGGCAATCCGGGCAGGCACATAGTCGCCTGCGATCGTCCCGTCGCTCAGATCCTGCCACAGCCGGGCGACGAAGCGCGCATGCATGTCCGGCCCCTGCTGGCGGAAATCGGGCAGCTGGCACACTTCCCAGAAGCGGGCGATCTGCACGGGATCGCCGAGTCCGGCGGCAATCTCGTCCTGCTCGGCGAGGCGCCGCAGCACGGCGAGGTCGATCGCTTCAGGGGCCGGCGCCAGCGCAGGATGCCGCGGCTGCTCCTGCAGGTCGGAGATCAGCGTCGCGAGGTCGGTGAAGCGCGGGTCGG
>CAYRCH010000097.1:2819-8942 GCA_964422665.1 uncultured Sphingomonadaceae bacterium
GGTCGGTGAAGCGCGGGTCGGGCCGCCGCCAGAACAGCTGGGCGATCGGCGGAAGGCGGTGGTTCTCGATCGCATAGATTTCTTCAGTGCTGAGTTCCGCGGCACGGCCGCCCAGGCCCGAAAGCGTCCCGAACGTCCCATCCCGCTGGTGCCGCCCGGCGCGGCCTGCGATCTGCGCCATCTCCGCCATGGTCAGCCGCCTCTGCCGCCGGCCGTCGAACTTGGTCAGCGAGGCGAAGGCGACATGCGCGACATCGAGGTTGAGTCCCATACCGATGGCATCGGTGGCGACGATGTAGTCCACTTCGCCCGACTGGAAGAGTTCCACCTGCCGGTTGCGGGTTTCGGGCGACAATGCCCCCATCACCACTGCCGCGCCGCCGCGGAAGCGGCGCAGCATGTCGGCCACCGCATAGACCTGTTCCGCACTGAATGCGACGACGGCGCTGCGCGGCGGAAGGCGGGAAAGCTTGGCGGTTCCGGCATGGACGAGCGTGGAAAAGCGCGGACGGCCGGTGATTTCAGCCTCGGGCAGCAGCGCCTGCACCACCGGGGCAAGCGTGGCCGAGCCCAGCAGCATGGTCTCCTCCCGTCCGCGCGCATGCAGCAAGCGGTCGGTGAAGATATGCCCCCGCTCCGGATCGGCACCGAGCTGGGCTTCATCGAGCGCGACGAACGCCCGGTCGCCGCCGTCCCGCGGCATGGCTTCGGCCGTGCATAGCAGATAGCGCGCCGTGGGCGGCCCGATCCGTTCTTCACCGGTGACGAGCGCCACGTCGGCCTCGCCCTTGATCGCCTTCACCCGGTCATAGACCTCGCGTGCGAGCAGGCGCAGCGGAAAGCCGATCGCTCCGCTGGAATGACCGCACATGCGCTCGATCGCCAGATGAGTCTTGCCGGTATTGGTCGGGCCGAGAACGGCCTTGAGCCGGCTGCCTTGGGAATTATCGCTCACTACGCGGGCAAATGTGGCAAGCGGCGGCCGCCGGGGCAAGCCTTGGTCGCACATGCCAAACGCTCTGGCGCAACAGGCTGCCGTTTCATCCCGAATTAGCGCGGTATTAACTTTATGAAGCCAAGGCTTTGCGGCATTTCCGAGCGGGTTCGGGAATTTCGCTGCGTATCACTGGGATCGATGCGCGCCGAATTCCAGGAGGGTCTGGAGTGAACGCAATGTTTCTGGGCAGGGATGGGACGCCGGAAGGCGGCTATGCTCCTGTGCCCGATTCTGGCGGCGCGTTTCCAGCCCTGGCTTCGGAAGGCGCGCGCAGCGCCTCAGACAGCGCTTCGAGCTCGATCCGCCTGGCGCGCTTTCGCAGCTTCCCCGAACGATATGAGCAATGGCGCCAGCGCCTGTCGGTAAAGCTGGACAGTCTCGATATTGCGCCGGACCTTGCGCAGGATATCGGCTCGCGGCGGTGGTTCCGCGGTGCCGGCACGATGAGCGCGCTGGCATTCGCGGCGCTTGCCTTCTGGCCCGATTTTGCCCCGGTCGAGGCGGCCGCCCCGATGCGGATCGACGATTCCGTGCGCGACGAATTTCGCAGCCAGATGATCCTTCCGCTGGCGCTGGGCGGCGATACCGGTCGCCGCATGGGTCCCACGGCCAGCGTCATCCCGCTCACCAACGCGCCCGAACGCCCGCAACTGCACCTGGTCGCGACGCTCGCACAGGGCGACGGCTTTGCCAGCATGCTGCGGCGTGCCGGGATGGGCGGCGACGAAGCGGACCGCGTGGCCGAACTGGTGGCGGGGCAAATCGCGCTCAATGAAATCCCCGGTGGCACCAAGCTGGACATCACGCTCGGCCGCCGCGCATCGCCGGGCGAGCCGCGTCCGCTGGAAGCGATGAAATTCCGCGCCCGCTTCGACCTGGAGCTGGCCGTCGAGCGCCGCGGTGCCGGACTGGTCGTGGATCCCCGCCCCATTCGCGTCGACAACACGCCTTTGCGCATTCGCGGCAAGGTGGGGTCGAGCCTGTACCGTTCGGCACGTGCGGCCGGCGCCCCCGCCCAGGCCGTTCAGGCGTTCCTGCGCACGCTCGCGATGCACACCGATCTCGACAGCAGCTTTGCCGCCGATGACGAATTCGACCTGATCGTTTCCTACAAGCGCGCCGAAACCGGCGAAGCGATTGTCGGCGACCTCGTCTATGCCGGGGTTGTCCGCGATGGGAAGCCGCGGGCGCAGCTGATGCGCTGGGGCAATGACGGAACCTTCTACGAAGCATCGGGCGTGGGCGAGCAGCGCAGCGGTATGGTTGCGCCTGTACCGGGGCGCGTGACTTCGCGCTACGGCATGCGCCGCCATCCGATCCTCGGTTATAAGCGGATGCATCGGGGGCTCGATTTCAAGGCCAGTTACGGCACGCCCATCTATGCCGCCGCCGATGGCACCGTTTCCATGGCAGGGCGCAATGGCGGGCACGGAAATTACGTCCGGCTTAACCATGGTGGCGGTCTGCAGACCGGCTATTCGCATATGAGCCGTATCGCGGTGAGCAACGGCACCAGGGTGCGCCGCGGGCAGGTGATCGGTTATGTCGGTTCCACCGGCCTCTCCACCGGGCCGCACCTCCATTACGAAATGTATCGGGGAGGCCGGTCAGTGGATCCTTCCTCGGTGCGCTTTGTCACGCGCGCCCAGCTCACCGGCCGCGAATTGCAGGCGTTCCGGGCGCAGCTCGGCGAACTCCAGGCGATCGAGCCCGGCGCGGCGCTTACCCGCCTGGTGAACTCCAGGGCGGATGACGAGGCGCCGGCGCGCGAAATCGACCGCGTCAACCAGCCGGCAGCGATCGGCTGACGGCGAGAGACGCAGCTGCCGTTGCGGGCCGCGCGCTTTTGCGGCAGGGATCGCCCCGATGAGCGATAACCATCCACCCCAGGGGGCCTACCCGGCAACGCGCTTGCGCCGCACGCGCGCCAGCGCATGGAGCCGCGCGCTTCACCGCGAGACGGTACTGACGCCGGCCGACCTTATCTGGCCGCTTTTCGTGACCGACGGAGAAGGGGTGGAAGAACCGGTGGCGAGCCTGCCGGGGGTGTCGCGCTGGACGGTCGACCGGATCGTCGACCGGGCGAAGGAGGCGGCGGGCCTGGGGATTCCCTGTATTGCGCTGTTTCCAAACACGCCGCCCGGCAAGCGCAGCGACGACGGGGCCGAAGCGCTCAGCCCCGACAATTTGATGTGCCGGGCAATCCGCGCGATCCGCGAGGAGTGCGGCGATGCGATCGGCATTCTCACCGATGTAGCGCTCGATCCCTACACCGCGCATGGCCAGGATGGGCTGCTCGATGCGCGCGGCTACGTGGAGAATGACGCGACGGTCGAAGTGCTGGTGAAGCAGGCGCTGAACCAGGCGGCGGCCGGGGCAGATATCATCGCCCCTTCGGACATGATGGATGGGCGCGTCGGTGCCATTCGTGCGGCGCTCGAAGCCGAAGGCCACGCGAACGTCCAGATCATGAGCTATGCCGCCAAATATGCCAGCGCCTTCTACGGCCCGTTCCGCGACGCGGTCGGTTCAGGCGGGCTGCTCAAGGGCGACAAGAAAAGCTACCAGATGGATCCGGCCAATTCGGACGAAGCGCTGCGCGAAGTCGCGCTCGACATTGCCGAAGGGGCGGACAGCGTGATGGTGAAGCCGGGCCTGCCCTATCTCGACATCGTCGCGAAAGTGAAGGCCCGTTTCGACGTTCCCGTCTTCGCTTACCAGGTGAGCGGCGAATACGCGATGATCGAAGCGGCGGTCACGACCGGGGCGGCTAACCGCGACGCGCTTGTGCTCGAAACCCTGATGGCGTTCAAACGCGCCGGCTGCGCGGGCGTGCTGACCTATCATGCCGCCCATGCCGCGCGGCTGCTGGCCGGGTGATCGAAACCCGGCGCCTTAGCTTGCGCAAATGGCGCAGCGATGAAGCAGGGCTGGTGCTGGATATCCTCCGGCAACCGGGGGTGATGGAAGGGCTTGGCGACACCGATTTTCCCGAGCGGGTCGAGCGGGTGATGCGCGACATCCCGCTCGCCGATCCGGGCGGGTTCTGTTTCTTCGCGGTGGAACACAAGGATACGGGCGAAGTGATCGGTTTCGCCGGGCTCAAGCGCGGCGATTACGGACCGATCGTGGGCAAGCTCGAAATCGGCTGGACCATTGCCGATGCCCATGTCGGGCAGGGCTATGCGCGCGAGGCGGCTGAAGCGCTGCTCGAATGGGCGGCGCGCGATTTTCCCGGCGAAGACGTGTGGGCGATCACGGCTGAGATCAATGCGCGCAGCCGCGGGCTGATGCAGCGGCTCGGCATGAAATATCTGCCGGCTTTCGATTTCCTCCATCCCAAGGTGCCCGAGGGGAGCCCGCTCAAGCTATGCGTGACCTATGTGAAGGAGATGCCCGATGACCAGGCGCGATGACGTCACCATCCTGCCGCTGCACGGCAAGGCGCCGCGCCTTCACGACAGCGCCTTCGTGGCGCCGGGAAGCCGGATCATCGGTGACGTCGAAATCGGGCCCGAAGCCAGCATCTGGTACAATTGCGTGATCCGCGCCGACGTGAACCGCATCGTCATCGGCGCGCGGACCAATGTGCAGGACGGCACGGTGATCCACTGCGAAAGCGCCAGCCCGAAGCATCCCGATGGTTTTCCGACTCTGATCGGCGAGGATGTGCTGATCGGCCACATGGCGATGGTCCATGGCTGCGTGCTGGAGGACCGCGCCTTCGTCGGGCTCGGCGCGATCGTGATGGATGGCTGCCGCATCGCCTCGGACGGGATGCTGGCTGCGGGGGCCATGCTGACCTCGGGCAAGACGATCGGGCCGCGCGAACTCTGGGTCGGGCGCCCGGCCAAGCTGGTGCGCGAACTGCCCGATCCGGCGATTGCCGAAATGCAGGCCGGCGTGGCGCATTATGTCGAGAATGCGCGGCATCATGCCGCGGCTCTGGATGGCTCGGGGGATGGTCCAAAGGATGGCAAGACCGAAGCTTGACCTTCCTCCGGCGGAGGCGATTCTGGCGCTCGCCGACGGCGAGGGCCGGCTGGCACTGCGGGTCACGCCGGGCGCACGCAAGGAAGGGATCGAACTCGCCGATGGCCGGCTGCTGGTCAAGGTCCGCGCCCGGCCGCAGGATGGCGCGGCCAATGACGCCACACTCAGGCTGCTGGCACAGGCTCTTGGTATCGCGGCGTCACGCCTTCGCCTGGTGAGCGGCGCGACGTCGCGCGAGAAAGTGGTGCGCGTGAGCCTCTAGTCGGCGGGCGCGACCATCGCCCGGGCGATACGTTCGAGCTGCTCGGCGAGCGTGCGCGCCAGCTCCCGATCCGCCGGACCGCATTCGGAGACGGAGCGGGCCATGGCATCGATCCATTGCTCCGCAATTTCCGGGGCGATGCCCAGGGCCCGATGGCTGCGCATGATGCATTTTCCCGGATTCTCCGCGAACCAGTTGCGCGGCCCCCCGGCCCAGGCGGTCAGCCATCCGGCGAGCGAATGGCGCATCGGGCCAAGGTCGGCGGCATGCATGGCGCGCAGCTCGGCATAGGCCGGATCCTCGTCCATCAGATCGTAGAACCGGTCCACGATCGCCGAGATCGCCTCCGCACCGCCGATCTGTTCGAACGGGCTGGATGGCCGGGATTTGCTCGCTGCCTCGCTCATGCTCCGTCCAGGTCCTTGCTGCCTCGGCTGGATAGACTGCCGGCTGCAGCCATGCTTTGACGGCACGCAATCTAGTCGCGGATGAGGGCGCGCAGCGCGTCGATCCGGTCCGCCTCATGCGGCGGTTTGTCCCAGCGGATCCTGTGGATGCGCGGGAAGCGCATGGCGAGGCCGGATTTGTGGCGCCTGCTTTCGTGTACGCTGTCGAACGCGACTTCGAATACGAGCGACTTGTCGGTCTCGCGCACCGGCCCGAAACGCTCGACCGTGTTCTGCCGCACATGGCGGTCGAGCCGTTTCAGCTCCTCGTCGGTGAAGCCCGAATAGGCCTTGCCCACCGGCAGCAGTTCCGCGCCCTCATCGGGATCGCCGTTCCAGCAGCCGAAAGTGTAGTCGGAATAGAAGCTCGAGCGCTTGCCGCTGCCGCGCTGGGCATACATCAGCACGCAATCGACCAGCAGCGG
>CAYRCH010000098.1:0-2196 GCA_964422665.1 uncultured Sphingomonadaceae bacterium
GCACCGTCTATGGCTGGGAAACCAAGGGGAAGATCCCCCGCGCCGGCGCGCAGAAGCGCCTCGCCGAGCTGGGCATTTGCCAGCCGGGCGACTGGCTCGAGCCGGCCGAAAGTCCCGCGGGCGATCCGGGGCGTGAGCGCGACCCGTCCGCCCATCCCTTCTTCGACCTCCACCGCCACGGCTTCATCCGCGCGGCCACCAGCACGCCCAAGGTCCGCACAGCGGATGTATCCTTTAATCGCGATGCGATCCTCGCCGAAGCGAAGCGGGCCCATGCGGCGCATGTCGACCTGCTGGTCTATCCGGAGCTCTGCCTCAGCTCCTACGCGATCGACGACCTCCACATGCAGTCCGCCCTGCTCGATGCCGTCGAGGATGCGGTGGCAGAAATCGTGGCTGCAAGCACGAAGCTGACGCCCGTACTGCTGGTCGGTGCGCCCCTGCGCCGCAGCGGGAGGCTCTACAATTGCGCGCTGGTGATCGCGAGCGGCAAGCTGCTCGGCGTTATCCCGAAAAGCTACCTCCCCAACTACCGCGAATTCTACGAGAAGCGCTGGTTCGCCCCCGGCCTCGGCATGGCGGGAACGGAGATCGCCGTCGCGGGGAACACCGTCCCCTTCGGCACCGACCTCGTCTTCGCTTCACGGCACATTCCAGCCTTCAGGCTGTTCGTCGAAATCTGCGAGGACCTGTGGGCCGCGAACCCGCCCTCCACCATGGGCGCCCTGGCAGGCGCCACGGTACTGGCGAACCTTTCCGCATCCAATATCGTCATCGGCAAGTCGGACGAGCGCCACATGCTCTGCCGCGCGCAAAGCAGCCGCACCGCCTCGGCCTATATCTATTCCGCCGCCGGGCACGGCGAGAGCACCACCGACCTTGCCTGGGACGGCCAGGGCATGATCTTCGAGCTGGGCGACCTGATGGCGGACAGCGAACGCTTCAGCCTCGAGCCCGAACTCTGCATCGCCGATATCGACTGCGAGCGGATCGAGAACGACCGGATGCGTCTCCCGACTTTCAACGACGCTGCAATCGCCGCGGGCCGCCCGGAGGAGCGCTTCCGCACCATCCCCTTCGACCATGCACCCGCACATGGCGATACTGGCCTCGTCCGCCCGATCCGCCGCTTCCCCTTCGTCCCCAACCGCGCGCACAAGCTCGACGAGGATTGCTACGAGGCATTCAACATCCAGGTCGGCGGGCTGATGCGGCGAATGCAGGCGACGCAGTCGAAGTCGCTGGTGATCGGCATTTCCGGCGGGCTCGATTCAACCCACGCGCTGATCGTCGCCGCCAAGGCCTGCGACCGGCTGGGCCTGCCGCGCAGGACGATCCGCGGATACACGATGCCCGGCTTCGGCACTTCGGATCATACGAAGGGCAACGCCTGGAAGCTGATGAAGGCGTTGAAGATCGAAGCGGAGGAAATCGACATCGTCCCCGCGGCGCGGCGCATGCTGGAGGATATCGGCCATCCCTTCGCCGAGGGCGAGCCGGTCTACGATACGACTTTCGAGAACGTGCAGGCGGGGCTGCGCACGGATTATCTGTTCCGCCTCGCCGGCCATCATTCGGGATTCGTCATCGGAACGGGCGACCTGTCCGAACTGGCGCTGGGCTGGTGCACTTACGGCGTGGGCGACCAGATGAGCCACTATGCCGTCAACGCCGGCGTGCCGAAGACGCTGATCCAGTACCTGATCCGCTGGGCGATAAGCACCGAGCAGTTCGACCATGCGACCGACGAGGTACTGCAGGCGATCCTCGACACAGAGATCAGCCCCGAGCTTGTCCCCCCCGATGCCGGCGGCGCGATCCAGAGCACGGAGGAGAAGATCGGCCCCTACGAACTCAACGACTTCTTCCTGCACCACATCATGCGCTTCGGCCAGAAGCCGTCCAAGGTCGCCTTCCTGGCCTGGCATGCCTGGCGCGATGCGAAGGAAGGCATCTGGCCCGCCGAATTCCCCGAGGCGAAGAAGAACGAATATGATCTCGCCACGATCGCGCGCTGGCTAGAAAACTTCCTCCGCCGCTTCTTCGAATTCAGCCAGTTCAAGAGGAGCGCCATTCCCAACGGTCCGAAAGTCTCTTCCGGCGGCGCGCTGAGCCCGCGCGGCGACTGGCGCGCACCGTCGGATGCGGTGGCGGATGTCTGGCTGGACGAGCTGCGCAAGAACGTGCCTCTGGATA
>CAYRCH010000098.1:2296-3799 GCA_964422665.1 uncultured Sphingomonadaceae bacterium
GATGCGGTGGCGGATGTCTGGCTGGACGAGCTGCGCAAGAACGTGCCTCTGGATAAGGCGTAGCGAATGTGGTTCCCTGAACCTGTGATCCAGCGCTATCCCGTTTCTGCCTCATGACCCGGCCATCGGTTCTTATAACCGGCGGCGCGCGCCGGATCGGTGCGGCGATCAGCCGCGCGTTCGGCGAGGCTGGCTGGCATGTCGTCATCCATTTCGGGCGCAGCCATGCCGAGGCCGAAGCGCTGGCGAGCGACTTGCCTTCGGTCGAAACCATTCACTGCGATCTTTCCGACGGCGATGCGGCGACCTCAATGGTAACGGCGCTTGCGGGAAGACTCGAAGACTGGCAGTGCCTGGTCAGCTCGGCGTCGGTCTTCGAACGGGACGATGTAACCGCGCTCGACCCGACGATTTTCAGGCGGGCCATGCAGGTCAACGCCGCGACGCCTGCGCGCATGGCGCAGGCCTATCTCGCCAGGGCGCGCACCGCTGCAGGGCGCCGGGTGATCCAGGTCACCGACCAGAAGCTCGCCAATCCCAATCCAGACTTCTTCAGCTACACGATGAGCAAGCATGCGCTCGCCTCGACCGTACCCATGCTGGCGATGGGCGCGGCCGCGCCCGGGGACCGCATATACGGGCTCGCTCCCGGCGCTATTCTCCCAAGCCATGACCAGTCGCCCGGCGATGCGGAACGCTCTCACCGGCTCAACCTGCTCAAGCGGCGCACCTTACCAGAGGAGGTGGCACAGGCGGCGCTGTTCCTCGCGGGCGGCCATCTTGCCAGCGGGCAGACGCTCTATGTCGATTCCGGGCAGCACCTGCTAAGGCAGAAGCGTGACGTGATGTTTCTCGCGCGGGAGGAAGCGGATTGATGCGGCATGCGCTGGCCACGCGGATCTGGCACTGGGCGAACCTGCTGTGCCTGGTTATCCTGTTCATGTCCGGGCTCAACATCTCCAACGCGCATCCGCGGCTCTACTGGGGCGAGTGGGGCTTCGATGCTTCCCACGCATGGCTGATCCTGCCGCGCTTCCCGGGATGGATAACCATTCCGGGCTACTATTCGCTCGCATCCGCCCGCGACTGGCACATCGTCTTTGCCTGGATTTTCGCGCTCGGCCTGCTGATCTTCATGATCGCGAGCCTCGTGAACCGCCATTTCCGCCGCGATCTGGTGACCAGTCCCAGCGACTGGAAGCCCTCAGCCATCATGGCCGACGTCAGGGAACACCTGAAGTTCAATTTCCATCGGGCCGGGTCCAAGTTCAATTTCCTGCAAAAGGCCTCATACGGGGTGGTGATCTTCATCCTGCTGCCGCTCATGATCGTCACCGGCATGGCGATGAGCCCGGGAATGGACGCCGCATGGCCGTTCCTGACCGAGATGTTCGGCGGGCGGCAAAGCGCCCGATCCATCCATTTCATCGTCGCCTGGCTGCTTGCGGCCTTTCTGGTGGTGCATGTGCTTCTGGTGCTGCTTGCGGACCCGGTGAAGCAGCT
>CAYRCH010000098.1:3899-8834 GCA_964422665.1 uncultured Sphingomonadaceae bacterium
CGCAACGGAGCGCCGCTGCGCCTCCGGGTCGAACGCCAGCTCGGATACAAACACGCCAAATATCTGACCGGCATCGAAGCCGTAGCCAGTTTGGACCGGGTCGGGGGCGGCAATGGCGGCTATTGGGAAGACCGCGGCTACCAGTGGTACGCAGGCATCTGATCGTGTCGCTTTCAACCGCTGGCGCCCCAGCCCGCGATTGACTTGAGAGAGGCATGCGGGCCAACTGGCCCGGCAATTGAAACGGGAGCGAGAGCAAGAGAATGGCAGGGAGTCTTTCGGACAAGCTGTTTGGCAGGTTGGTGGCCCGCGGGAAGCTGGACGTCACTTATGCCGATGGGAGCACGGCAAGTTACGGCACGCCGGAAGCGGGCTTCCCGGAAGTTGCAATACGTCTGGCCGACAAGCGCGTGATCCGCGACATTGTGCTCGATCCCGGCCTGGGCGCGGCAGAGGCCTTCATGGACGGCCGCCTGATCATCGAGCGCGGCGACATCATGGATTTGGTCGCGCTTGCCCGGGCCAACCACCGCTTCGAACATGGCGGACGCGTCGATCCGCCGAGCTTCCTGCGCCGGGTGCGGGGGCGGATCGAATTCCTGCGCCGCGCAGTCAACAATTCCAGCAGCTCGCGCCGCAACGTCGCGCATCACTACGATATCGGCAACGATCTCTACCGCCTGATGCTCGACCGGGACCACATGCAGTATAGCTGCGCCTACTGGCCCGAAGACGACATGACGCTGGAGCAGGCGCAGGAGGCCAAGCTCGCTCATATCGCCGCCAAGCTCGCGTTAAAGCCCGGCCAGACAGTGCTCGACATCGGATGCGGCTGGGGCGGAATGGCGATCTTCCTCGCCCGTCGTGCCAACGTAAAGGTCCACGGCATTACCCTTTCCGAAGAACAACTGGCGCTCGCGAAGGAGCGGGCTGCCGCCGCCGGCGTATCGGACCGGGTGAAGTTCGAGCTGATCGATTACCGCGACCTCGCCGCGCGGGGCGATCGCTTCGACCGGATCGTCTCCGTCGGCATGTTCGAGCATGTCGGCGTACCGCAATTCGAAACTTTCTTCCGCGCATGCGCCAACCTTATGGCGGACGACGGCGTGATGCTCCTCCACACGATCGGGCGCATGAATGGCCCCGGGACCACCGACAAGTTCACCGACAAGTATATCTTCCCCGGCGGCTATATCCCCGCGCTGAGCGAGACGGTGGCCGCGAGCGAGAAGATTCGCCTGATGGCAACCGACGTCGAAATGCTTCGCGTCCATTACGGCAAGACCCTGCGCGAATGGTACCGGCGCTGCGAGCAGCACAAGGCTGAGATCGTCGCGATGTATGACGAGAGGTTCTACCGCATGTGGATGTTCTATCTCGCCGGGGCAGCGACCGGATTCGAATATGCCGGGCTGTGCAACTATCAGATCCAGTATGTGCGCGATCGCTATGCCCTCCCGATGTCCCGGAATTTCATGGGCGAGGCCGAGCAGCAGTTGATGGCGCGCGAGGCAGTCGCAGCGGAATAGCACCGAAGGGGGGACACGAGATGGTGAGGAAAGCAATTCTGGCCGCAAGTGCGCTCGTTTTCACGGCATCGGCAACAGCACAGGACCCGCCGCCCGGCATCGCGCCGACCAGTCTCGGCAGCCAGCCCTACACTTTCGATACGGCGGAGCAGCACGGCATCAAAGTCACCGTACTTGCCAAGGGTTTCGCCCGCCCCTTTGCAATCGAATTCCTGCCGGACGGCGATCTTCTGATCGTGGAGCGCGGCGTCGGATTGCGCATTCTGCACGGTGCAACCGGGCCGGCGCCGGTGCTCGACGACGAACTCGTCGCAGGCGTGCCCGAGGATCACCCGGAGATATTCAGCTACGGCGTGATCGATGTCGCGCTGCATCCCGGTCTCGCCGACAATGGCTGGATCTACTTCACCTTCAACGGCTTCGCCCCGCTGCCAGAAGGCACCAGCCCCCTGCAACGCCCGGGCCATTTCAAGGTCCTGCGCGGCAAATGGACCGACGGCGCAGTTGCCGAGGTTGAGACGATCCTCGAGAGCGAGAACGCCCGCTATGCCGGCGGCACGCGGGTTCATGTCGCAAAGGACGGCAAGGTCTGGGTGGCGACCACCGGCCCTTATGACGGTACGGCACAGGATCTGTCCGACATTTATGGCAAAGTCCTGCGGATCGAGAGCGACGGCGCAATCCCCGCAGACAACCCCTTCGTCGGTCGCGAGGGCGTCCACCCCGCGATCTACAGCTACGGCCACCGCGACCAGCACGGGCTGACCGTGCATCCCGAAACAGGGCAGGCATTCACCGTCGAGCATGGACCCAATGGCGGCGACGAGGCGAATTTGATCGAACCTGGCGGCAATTATGGCTGGCCGGATTATAGCTTCGGCCGAAACTACGATGGCAGCGACCTGACCGAATTGCCCTTCGGTCCCGGCACCAAGGAGCCGCTCCTCGTCTGGCTCCCGTCGATCGCTCCGTCCGGGCTGATGTTCTACACCGGCGACAAGTTCCCCGCATGGAAAGGCAATTTGTTCGTCGGCAGCGCGCGGTGGGGCGAAATCAACAATACGGGCAGCCTCCAGCGCGTCGTCTTCGGCGAGAATTTCGGCGAGCTGCGCCGCGAAGCGCTTCTCTCCCCGCTGCACCAGAGGGTGCGCGACGTGGCGCAGGGTCCGGACGGCAATATTTACGTCCTGACCGACGGGCCGGAGAACGCGGTGCTGCGGATCGAGCCGAGCGAATAAGGGCCACTTGCTTCGCCGGCGCGGCGCGGCGAATAGGGCGCGGTGACTCCGGCCCGCCCCCTCACCCGCCGCTCGGTCTTCGCCCAGGCCTGGCCAATCATGCTGGGCCAGGCATCGATCCCGCTGGTCGGCATCGTCGATGCGACAGTCATCGGCCGCACGGGCGATGCTGTCGCGCTGGCCGGCGTCGCCCTCGGCGCCACCATCATCAGCCTGATCTTCTGGAGTTTTGGCTTCCTGCGGATGGGGATGACCGGACTGACAGCACAGGCCGAAGGCGCGGGCAACCGCGGCGAAGTGGAAGCGCTCTTACTGCGCGGACTGATGATCGGCGGCGGAATTGGCCTCGCGCTGCTTGCGCTGCAGGTTCCACTGAGCGCGCTGGCGCTCGCGCTGCTTTCGGGGGGCGAGGCGGTCAGCGCCGAGGCCTCGGCCTATGTCGGGGCACGATTTTTCGGCGCACCGGCCGCGCTGTGCACATTCGCGATCACCGGCTGGCTTTACGGGCTCGGGCGGACGCGCGCCGCGCTGGTGATGCAACTGGTGATGAATGCGGCCAATATCGCGCTCGACCTGATCTTCGTCTGGGGGTTCGGCATGGGCGCGCTCGGGGTCGGCATCGGCACGGCGGGGGCGGAATGGATCGCGCTGGCGGTCGGCCTTGCCATGACTACCCGGCTCGCCGGAGCAGGGCCGTTTGCCCTGTGGCGCAGGCTCGGCCGTTCGGCGGTCTTGCACGCAGCGGCGCTGCGGCGATTGTTCGATGTGAATCGCGACATCATGGTCAGAACCATTGCGCTGCTCTTCATGTTCACCTGGTTTGCCAATGCGGGCGCGCGACTGGGGGCAGAGAGCCTCGCTGCCAATCACGTGTTGCTGCAGTTCATCAATGTCGCCGCCTTCGTGCTCGATGCATTCGCTTTCACCGCAGAGGAGCGGGTCGGTGCCGCAGTCGGCAAGGGCGACCGCGAGCGCTTCCTGCGTGCGATCCGGCTGACAGGCGAGTTCTCTCTGCTTTGCGGCGCGCTACTGGCGGCCGTGTTCTGGCTGGGTGGAGAACCAGTCATTCATTTTATCACCACCGATCCGGGGGTGCGCGAGGAAGCAGGACGGTTCCTTCCTTTTGCGGCACTGGTGCCGCTCCTCGGCATGCCGAGCTGGATGCTGGACGGTATATTCATTGGCGCCACTCGCGGGCGCGCGCTGCGCAATGCCGCATTTGCTGCGACTACCCTCTATATCGGGTTGGACTACGCCCTTCGTCCCTTCGAGAATTGGGGCGTCTGGATCGCGTTTCTCACCACCTATTTGCTGCGCGCAGGAGCCTTGGGGCTGTACCTGCCCTCGCTGCTGCGTTCGATCTCTCGATAACGCCCGAGCGGCGACACCTGGTGACACGCGAAACATTTGCCGTGTCCGGGCCTCCCTGATACCGGCGCGGTGAAATCCAGCGGAGCCGTTGTAGAATGTCGGAAATCAAGAAAGTCGTGCTGGCCTATTCGGGCGGTCTCGACACCAGCGTGATCCTCAAATGGCTACAGGTGACCTATGGCTGCGAAGTGGTGACGTTCACCGCAGACCTCGGCCAAGGGGAGGAACTGGAGCCTGCTCGCAAGAAGGCGCAGCTGATGGGCGTGCCCGACGAGCATATCTATATCGACGATCTGCGCGAGGAGTTCGTCCGCGACTTCGTGTTCCCGATGATGCGCGCCAATGCCCGCTACGAGGGCGACTACCTGCTTGGCACCTCGATCGCGCGGCCGCTGATCTCCAAGCGGCTGATCGAGATCGCCCGCGAGACCGGGGCCGATGCGATCGCGCATGGGGCCACTGGCAAGGGTAACGACCAGGTCCGCTTCGAGCTCAGCGCCTATGCGCTGGCCCCGGACATCAAGATTATCGCTCCGTGGCGCGAATGGGACCTGACGAGCCGCACCGCGCTGATCGAATTCGCCGAGCAGCACCAGATCCAGGTGCCGAAAGACAAGCGCGGCGAGAGCCCGTTCTCGACCGATGCGAACCTCCTCCACACTTCGAGTGAAGGCAAGGTGCTCGAGGATCCGTGGGAAGAGACGCCCGACTACGTCTATTCGCGGACCGACAATCCGGAGGATGCGCCCGACGAGCCGGAATATATCACGATCGATTTCGAGAAGGGCGACGGCACG
>CAYRCH010000099.1:0-2236 GCA_964422665.1 uncultured Sphingomonadaceae bacterium
TCAATATCGGCGTCGGCCCGTCCAACGCGAAGACCATTTGCGATCATGTCGCGGTACTGCGGCCGGAAGTCTGGCTCATGATCGGCCATTGCGGCGGGCTGAGGCCGAGTCAGTCGATCGGCGACTATGTGCTGGCGCACGCCTATCTGCGCGACGACAATGTGCTCGATCCAGTACTGCCGCAGGAAATACCAATTCCCGCCATCGCGGAGGTCCAGACCGCGCTCTATGCAGCGGCGCTCAGGGTGACGGGGGAAGGGGAGGGCGAACTCAAGAAGCGGCTGCGCACCGGTACAGTCGTGACCACCGACGATCGTAACTGGGAGCTGCGCTTCACGCGCTCGGCACTGCGCTTCAACCAGAGCCGCGCCGTGGCGATCGACATGGAGTCGGCCACGGTGTCCGCGCAGGGCTACCGTTTCCGCGTCCCCTACGGCACGCTGCTATGCGTGTCGGACAAGCCGCTCCACGGAGAAATCAAGCTGCCTGGCCAGGCTAACGCCTTCTACGAACGTTCGATCAGCCAGCATCTGCGGATCGGGATCGAGACGCTGGGCATTTTGCGCGAACAGGGCGATAGCCTGCACAGCCGTAAACTTCGCAGTTTCGACGAGCCGCCCCTGCGCTGATCAGGATCCGGTCAGCTCGCGCACCCGGCCGCACACTTGCTGAGTCGTCGCATGGCCCGCCGCGAGATAGGCTTCCAGCGCATCGACATCGATGCCCGATCCGCCGACGGGTTTAGCGCCGGCGAATGTCGTGAATCCGTCGCCGCCGTTGGAAAGGAAGTTGTTGACCGTGACCTTATACGGCCGATCCGGTTGTACCGCTTCACCATCCAGCGTCATTTCTATCACCCGCTGTCCGGCAGGCCGATTGCGATCGAGGGTGTAGGCAAAACCGCGTGAACCGATGAGCGAGGAGAAGCAGATTCCTGTTTCCCCGCTCTCGTCGCAGAACTGCTCTTCCAGCACGGCCTTGATCTGGGCGCCGCTCATTTCGAGGATCACGAGCGAATTCGCGAATGGCTGCATGGCGAATATCTCGCCGTAGGTCATCACACCGTCCTGGGCGGAAGCAAGGTCGGTGCGCACGCCCCCCGAATTGATGAAGGCGATATGCGCGCCCTCATCGGCCGTCGCGAAAAGCTGGGCGTCGGCGACAAGATCCTGCTGTGGGCTTTCCACGCAATCATCGCCCACATAGGGCTGGGGGAGGATCGGCCCGACTTCGCGGTTGGCGATCGGTCCGGCAGCCTCGACATAGCGCCGCACCAGCAGGGCGATGTCCGCCTGTTCTTCCGTATCCTCGCGCACGGGGACGTTGTCCGCATCGATCGAAAGCAGTTCACCGGTCGCCGGATCGACCGCGAGACGAATATCGGTGGCGAAAGCACCGTAGCGCCCGGCGCTCGTCAGTGTTCGCGCAGGCCCGCCCGCAACCGGCACTTCGCAGGCGTAAGCCTGGTGGGTATGCCCTGAAACGACGAGCCTGATGGCTGGATCGAGCCGTTCGAGGATCGGCACGACGGCACCGCCAAGACCGGGACAGCCGGAAAGGTTGTAGCGCGGATCGACATTTGCGCCTTCGTGGAGAAGGAGCACAAGCAGATCGGCGCCTTCCGCCTGCAATTGCCGCGCGATTTCGTTCGCGCGGGTGGCTTCGTCGAGAAAGCTGTACCCGTCGGTTGCGGCGGGAGAGACCAGCTTGTCGGTGTCTTTCAGGGTAAGGCCGATAAAACCGATCTCGACAGTGCCAAAGGTCCGGATCGCCGATCCGGAAAACACCGTTTGGCCGTCCGCATCGGACACGGTGTTGCCTGCAAGATAGTTGAAGCGCGCGCCTTCAAATTCGTCTAGCGCACACGGCTCGCGTACGGTGTGCTGGTCGCAGCCTCCCGCCTGGATGCGGCGGAGTTCTTCCACGCCGCGGTCGAACTCGTGATTGCCGACAGCCGCCAGTTCCAGCCCGAGTGAATTGAGTGCCAGGATTGCCGGCTCATCGAGGAAATAGGCGCTTTCCAGCGGGCTGGCCCCGATCAGGTCGCCGGCGGCCACGGTGATTGTATGTTCTTGCCCCTCGCGCAGTTTGGCGAGCGTTCCGCCGAGCCTCGCCACGCCGCCGAGCTGCTCGCGTCGTTCGGTTCCCCGGTCATCGATATAGCCATGGGTACTGTCCGGAACCGCCAGCCGACCGTGGAAATCGTTGATCGCGAGGATCTGGATTTCGACCGGAG
>CAYRCH010000099.1:2336-8794 GCA_964422665.1 uncultured Sphingomonadaceae bacterium
ACCGCCAGCCGACCGTGGAAATCGTTGATCGCGAGGATCTGGATTTCGACCGGAGCCGATGGAGACGGTTGCGCAACGCTTGTGGGCGCGGCGGGTGTTCCGGCGCATGCTCCAAGGAGCAGGGCAGCCAGCGCCGCACCACAATAGCGAACGGCGGCACCAATGGTGCCGCCGCTGCCTTGATTTCCAGTTGCAATTCGCATGATCTGAATTCGTCAGTAGCCCATGATCAGCGAGATGCTGGCCGCACGCGGCGCGCCGATCTGCACGAAGGGCGAAGTGTCATCCAGCGTGCCGCCGAAATAGCCGACATAGAGCTCATCGAACAGATTGGTGACGTTGATCTGCACCGCCATGTCTCCGCCCAGCGGGCCTTCACCGAACGTGTAGCGCAGGTCAAGATCGACGAGCGTGTAGCTGTCGATCTGGGCAGAGTTGATGTCGTTGAGCCAGCGCTCGCCTGTATGCTTGATCTGGGCACCCAGTTCGAAATTGCCGAAGCGGATCTGGCCGCGTGCGCCAATCGAGAAACTGGGCGTGCCGCTCTCCCGGCTGCCCGCCGTGGGAAGGAACCCGGTGTCGGTCTCCACGTCTTCCTGGATTTCAGACTGGTTGATCGACCCGAATACATAGAGCAGCGATTCCGGTGTGGGAGACCAGGCGACGCTGGCATCGAAACCCCATTTGTCAACCTGGCCGAGATTCCGGAAGATCGTCTCGTCGAGCACCGGATCGTAAGCGGATGCCAGGCGGTTCTGGTACTTGGTGTACCAGGCCGCAGCCTGTGCCCGG
Source organism: uncultured Sphingomonadaceae bacterium (assembly GCA_964422665.1). Classification (GTDB taxonomy): domain Bacteria; phylum Pseudomonadota; class Alphaproteobacteria; order Sphingomonadales; family Sphingomonadaceae; genus DASWIR01. The sequence continues at coordinate 3,129 of CAYRCH010000099.1, forward strand.
ATCGTGCCGGTGCGGAAGCGGACCCCGAGGTCGAAGCTGTCGGTGGTCTCCGGTGCCGGCGCGCCGAAGCCCGGCTCGTTGATCAGGTAGAGCGAATCGTACAGCGGGTCCGTTCCGGGGACCGACAGGCCCTTGGCGTAGTTGACAAAAGCCGAGGCCGAGTCGCCGATATCGACCGTGAAGCCGACATTCGGCAGCAGCTTCTCGTATTTATAGGTCACCGCAATCGGAGGGATGTAGTCGGGATTCGCCACTTCGTAAGCGGTCGGGTCCTGATCGCCAATACAATCGACGAAGCCGGATGCCGAGGTCGTGTAGCAGAACTGGTTCAGATCGCGGGTGAAGAACGGCGCTCTGAGACCGATCACGGCCGTAACCGGGCCGAGATAACCTCGATACTCTCCGGAAACCTGATGGAGGATGGCATAGGATTGGCGGTCCCGCTTGTTGAGCACGAAGCCGTCCGAAGTCATCAGCGGATCGTTGACAGGGAACACGTCGAGAGGCTCGCCGGTCGAGTCCATGAATGTGGTCTGGCCGGTCTGGCGATGGTCTGCCCGATCCCAGGTATAGGCGATGCGGATCCGGTGATCAGGGTTGATCTCATAGGCCAGTGAAGCAATCACGCCGTAGCGGTGGGTGCGGGTCTGGCTCGGGTCGATGCCGGCTACCCGATCGAGAAGATCGCCGTCCCCGTTGAGATCCATTCCATAATAGTATCCGCCGCTGAGAAAGCCGGTATAGGGTACCCCGTCGATGGTGAAGAAGCCCTCGCGCAAATCCTCGGGGCCGCCTCCATTGGCTTTCACATACTGATAGCTCGGATCGACGGTAAGCCACAGGCCGTCCGCTAGCGTGAAGCGGGACGAGCCGCGCACATTTCCGGTGTTCGACGGGTTGTAGCGGCGGTCGAATTCAGCGCCGCAACCGCTGCTGTCGCTATACTGCTCGGCGACACCATCCACGCCACCGCCTCCGGCAAGCTGGCCGGCCGGAATGGTGCACGGGAAATTGATGTCATAGAAGCGCTCTTCCCTTGTGTCGGGGAATCCGTCGTTCAGCGGGTCTGACGGATCAAGTTCCTGCGATCCGAAGAAGTTGTTGCGGTTCTGATTGTAGTGCCCGGAGATCGAGATGAAGTCCCCGTTATCGCCGAGCGGTTGGTAGATGCGGCCGTTGTACTGCTGTTTCTTGTTTTTGCCGTAATTGTTGAAGGGATTTTCATACTCGGTGTAGCTTGCCGAAAAGAACGCCCGCGTCCCCGACTCTGTGAGCGAACCGGTGTCCACCATGCCGAAAATGCGATAGTACGGGCGATCCCAGGACGAGCCATTGGCAATCACGTTGCCGTAGCTGGCCGTGGCCGTGATTCCGAAATCCTCCGAAGGCAGGCGAGTGCGGATGTTTACAGTTCCCCCTGTCGCAGAGGCCGTCGGGCTGTCTACATCGGTCACACCCAGGTTGACGTTCACGGATTGGAGAACTTCCGGGTCGACTTGCTGATTGGTGTAGAGGGCGTAATTGCCTGAATCGTTGAGCGGAATGCCGTCTACGGTTTGCGATACGCGATCGGACCCAAAGCCGCGAATGGTAAAGCCCCCGCCCCCTGAGCCCCACGGATCGTTATTCTGGAAGCTCACGCCCGGAACCAGGTTGATGATGTCATTGACCGTCTGACCGGGACGCTGGTGGCGGATCGCCTCCTGATCGAGGACCTGCTTCGCCTTCGGAGTTTCAGGCAGTTCTACACCACCGACCGATGCGGATCTGACACCGGTTACGATGATGGTGCCTTCTTCGAAATCGACCGCGCCGGTCGACTGGGCGAGAGCTGCGGTAGGCGTGAAGATGCCAGTCGAAAGAGCGGCGACGCTGGCGGCGAGATAGTATTTGAATTTCATCGATGGGACTCCCTGAAGCCTGCGATCCCGCGTGGAGAGGGGAGCGGAATCGCGATTCGACTCGCTGCGAACTGGGACCTGATCATTTCAGTCTCGGGACTCGTGGCGGCCCGGATGACCTATGGTGGACATAAACTGGTTACATTCGCAATAAAAGCCGCGCACTGTTGCTGCATCGCAACATCCACAGATCTTTCTTCGCACACGCACAAGGGCGCTGCGGTGAAAGCGAATTAGGCGAGCTTGATCTCGCGCAGCCTCTGCTGGAGGAATTCATCCGCTGTGATCGGTTCGGGAACCTCCGCGGGATCAAGGCCTTCGGTGCATTCCGGCAAGGGTTCGATCAGGTAATCCGGCCGGAAATGCAGGAAAAATGGCATGGAGTAGCGCGCGCGATAGGCCGCTTCTCCCTTTGGATTGACGACGCGGTGGGTGGTGGAGCGCAGCCTGCCCGCAGTCAGCCGGTCGAGCATGTCGCCGATATTGACCGCGAGCGCGCCTTGGGGCGGCTGCACTGGCAGCCACTCTCCTGACCGTGTCAGCAGTTCGAGGCCTGCCTCCTCCGCGCCCAGCAGCAACGTGATGGCGTTGATGTCACCATGCGCGGCCGCGCGCACCGCGCCTTCCGCATGGGGGTCGGTGACCGGCGGATAGTGGAGCATCCGTAGCACCGAATTGCCGTCCTCCACAGTCGGCTCGAAGAAATGCTCGTCCAGTCCCAGATGGATCGCAACTGCGCTCAGAATCCGCGCGCCGGCGACATCGAAAGCGGCGAAGAGTTCGGTGAACGTGTCGCGAAAGCTCTCAACTTCCTCAGGCCAGATATTCGGCTGCATGTATTGGGTCAGTGGATGACCCTCGGGCAGGCTGCGCCCGACGTGCCAGAACTCCTTAAGATCGTGGACAGCGGCGTCTTTAGCGGTCTCCTTGCCGAAAGGAGTGTAACCGCGCGCGCCGCCGCCGCCCTCGATGAAATAGCGGCGTTTCACCTCTTCGGGCAGGGCGAAGAACTCGCGCGCCCTGGCATCGGCCCGCGCAATCAGTTCGGCCGGGATTCCATGATCGCAGACAATCGCGAAACCGTATTCGGAGAAACTGCGTCCCAGCTCGTCGGCAAATTCGGAGAGGGGGCGGTTGAGCGATACGGATGCGATCCCGGACATCGGTTTGCTCCTCAGGACGCTATGAACAGGCCGGCGAGCGCGGCGCTCATCAGATTGGCGAGCGACCCGGCGGCCAGCGCCCGCAGGCCGAGCTTCGCGATCACGGGCCTCTGGTTGGGCGCCAGGCCGCCGGTGACGGCCATCTGGATCGCGATCGAGCTGAAATTGGCGAAGCCGCACAGGGCGAAAGTCACGATTGCTCTTGTACGTTCGCTCATCGCGCCCGCCTCGATCCCGCCAAGGTCGATGAATGCGACGAATTCATTGAGCACGATCTTGGTGCCGAACAATCCGCCGGCGACTCCGGCCTCCTCCCACGGGATACCGAGCAGGAACATGACCGGCGCGAAGATCCAGCCGACGATGAGCTGGAAGGAAAGCTCCGAATAGCCGAACAGTGAGCCAGCCCAGCCGAGAATGCCGTTGGCGAGCGCGACCAGCGCCACGAACGCCAGCACCATCGCGCCGACGGCGACTGCCAGCTTGACCCCGGTCTGTGCGCCTTGCGCAGCCGCCTCGATGATATTGGCTGCGCGGCCGCTCTCATCGAAATGCTCCGCCGCCTCCACCTCATGCGGCTTCTCGCTGCCTTCGGTAATGGCCGCCGGTCCTTCGGCGCTGATCCGCGCCTTGGGCAGCGAGATTTCGCCCTCGGCTGCGGGTGCGGGCTCGTCCGTGTCGGGCATGATGATCTTGGCCATCAGGATTCCGCCCGGCGCGGACATGAAGGCTGCGGCGAGGAGGTAGGGCAGATATTCCTCGCCCAGCAGCCCGGCATAGGCAGCCAGGATGGTGCCCGCGACTCCGGCCATGCCGACGCTCATCAGCGTAAACAGGCGGGACGGGGAAAGCGCCGCCAGATAAGGCCGCACGACCAGCGGGCTCTCCGACTGGCCGACAAAGATGTTGGCAGCCGCGCCGAGCGATTCCACCCGGCTGATGCCCGTTACCCAGCCGATCGCTCCGCCGACCCAGCGCACGATCCGCTGCATGATGCCCAGGTGATAGAGGATCGAGACCAGCGCGGCGAAGAAGATGATCACCGGCAGCGCCCCAAGCGCGAACGTATTTGCCAGGGGATTGGTCTCGTTTGCGCCGAACAGGAATTGTGTGCCTTCGCCGGCATAGGAGAGCAGGGCCGCGACACCATCGGCCATCGCCTGGATCACTGCGCGGCCCCAACGCGTGCCCAATACCAGCAGGGCAATGATGGCCTGGAGGGCAAAGGCCGCGCTCACAACTCGAAGGCGGATCTGGCGCTTCGCATTGGAGAGCAGGAAGGCGATGGCAAGGATCGCGGCGATCCCGGCTATGTTGATCAGCTGCGGCGGCACGAGGGCTCCGGGCTTGAGAGGGTTGCGTATTGTTTCGCGCTTTGCCGCGGCAAGGTCAAAGGAGAATCACCGCGGGCGTCGGACGGCTTCCCTTTTTCTGCTTCCGGCAATAGCAAGGGTGCGATGAACGCTCCCAACAGCGCGCCGTCTGCGGCACCCTCCGTTCCCGTCCCGCTGTTTCTTTTCGCCACGCTTTACGGCGGGATGACCTGTATCGCGGGCGTCCTGGGGGCGAAACAGGTAGCAATCGGCCCGATGGCAGTGGAGGCGGGCATTTTTCCGTTCCTGCTGCTGGTGGCGATATCCACCAGCATCGCCGCACTCTACGGACGGCCGACGGCCGACAGGCTGGTGCGCTTCGGTTTCTTGCCGCTGGTTACGGCCATTGTCCTGACCTGGGTGGTCCTGCGGCTGCCCACGGATGAGGGCATGTACGAGCCGGCCAAGGAGGCTTTCCCGATCATCCTGGGCCAGAGCTGGCGGCTGATGGTGGCGGGGATCATCGCTTACGGCTTTTCGATGACGCTGAATGTCTACATCTTCTCGAAGCTCGCTGGCGTGGGCGCCCGATTCATCGCCTTGCGCGGCGCTATTGCCTCGATTGTCAGTCAGGTGGTCGACACGATGATATTCATCACTATCGCCTTCTACGGTGTGCGGCCGATCGGCGAATTGCTGGCGGGCCAGGCGCTGGCCAAGGTCGTGCTGTCGATCGTGTTGGTGCCGCCGGTGATCCGGCTGTTAGTATGGCTGGCGCGGCGGATCGAGCGGCCTTCGGCGAGCACCCAATGAACGACATCGAAACCCTCGTGGCGCTCGCGCGGAAGGCGGCCGGCAAGGCACATGCCCCTTATTCCCGCTTTCGGGTCGGCTGCGCAGTGGCGGGGCCGGATGGCGCGGTTGCGGTCGGCGCGAATATGGAAAATGCTTGTTACCGGCTTGGCATCTGTGCGGAGCAGGCGGCGCTGGCCGCGGCGCAGCAGTCTTTCGGGCTCGACAAGGTGACCCATATCGTCGTGGCCGGGGGCCCGGAGGGAGGCAGCACTGAGCCGGTGATGCCATGCGGCGGGTGCCGCCAGGCGATCGCCGAGGCTGCGTCTCTCGCCGGACATGATATTGCGATCACCTGCGCCGGCGGAGAGGGCGGGGCGCGGCGGCACACGCACATTTCGGAGCTGCTCCCTCAGACCTTCGACCTCGGGCGCTGACTGCAAACTGTCACCTAGCGGACCTATCGGCAGCCGGACAGGAATCCGGAGCGATTGCGA
>CAYRCH010000100.1:0-4428 GCA_964422665.1 uncultured Sphingomonadaceae bacterium
GAACTGAAGTTCAGACACTCTCCGGATAGATCGGGCGGATGTCGACCGGGATCGATCCCATCTCGGCGATCGCATCCTTCGCGTGATCGTCGAGCACGGCCCATTTGGCGAAGAACGCCTTGGTGCCTTCGTAATCGCCTGTCGCCTGCAGCATCAGTTCCTCGATCAGCAGCTCGCGCAGCGCGCTTTCCATCCGCGCCTCGTCGATCACGAAATGGCCCGCTTCCTCGTTGAAGGTGAAAGCGCCCTTGCCCTTCAGGTAGCCATATTGGGCCGCGGCACCCTTGCCGTGCGCCTCGTCGATGCCGAAGCGCATCGAGCGGAACAGGCCGGTGAAATAGGTCGCCCAGAGCTGGTTCTTCTCGGCAACCGGGATCTCGCCCTTCTCCATCATGAAGAGGATGTTCCACACGCCCATCACGTCGGCCTTGGATTCCTCCAGCGCGGCATATTCCTCGCGCAGTTCCTCGCTGACGCTGGTCTGGCGGCCATCGAGCGTGATCGTGCCGGGCCCGAGGCTGTGCGAGAGCTCGTGGAACAGGGTGAACATTTCCATGTACTTCCTGGTCACCAGCCCCGCCTGCTCGTCGGTCAGGACGATCGAGCCCATCGGCTGGAGGATGCGGTCGTATTTGGCGCCGAGCACGTTGGCGAGGATCACCTTCTTCGCGCCCTTGGCTTCGCGCACGCGCTCGTCATTGGGCAGGTTGAAGGCGATGGTCTGCACGCCCGGGACATTGTCGCCGCCGCCGCGCACCTGGTCCGCCACCACGATCGGGCTTTCGAAGCCGCGGGTGAAGTTCTTGTGCTCCTCGGGGATCGGGAGGTTTGCTTCCATGTCGCGCAGGTACGCCTTGTATTTGTCGAGCGCGGCGGATTCCTCGGGGCTCTTGAGCGTGACGAAGCTCTCGAAGGCGGTCTTGGTGCCGTAGAGGCCGTCCGTGTAAACCTCGTAAGGTCCGATCGCGATTTCGATCGGCGTGCCGCTGAGGTCCATCCAGGCGAGCTCGCTCTCGAAATAATCGTCCGAGAGAAACGCGTCGGCGCGCAGGCTCAGGAAACGCTTGAGGCTGGGATTGCTGGTCTTTTCCGCAGCCTGGCGCAGGAGATCGGCTGCCGGCTCCAGCCACTCGCGGTACTCGACCGAATAGGGCACGGCGACGAAGCCGTCCCCCTCGCGCTTCACCACCGTGTAGGGACTGAGCAGCGCGTCCTTCTGGTCCGGGTTCGCCTCGAGATAGGCGTCGAATTCCTCGCGCGTCAGGTCGGCGGGATAGAAGCCCGCGCCCTCGGGCATCGGCTTGTCGCCGAAGAAGGGATGCTTCTCCTCGATCTCGTCCCACGGGCCGAAATTGCGGTCGAACATGTCCAGCAGCCCGGCATCGCCGGTCGCCGCGATCTGCTCGCGGATCGCGGGATTATCGGGGCTGCGCTGGCGAAGGTAAATCTCGCTCATCAGGTCGGATGCCTGGATCAGCAGGTTCACGACCTCCCGCTCCTCCTGCGTGAGGTAGGAGGTGTCCGGCTCCATCCGGATTTCGGCGATCTTCGCCTGCTGCGCACCGATGTCGTAGCCGTTCTCGGCGCCGGGCGTTTCGGTGGCGGAGTTGCAGGCAGACAATGCGAGCAGGGCTGCGGCGGCAATCGAGGTGGCAAAAATGCGCATGGGCTAATCCAGCTGGTTGCAACAGAAACGAGGTGGTGGACTAGCGCAGCCGGATCGCGCTGTCACCTGATGCCGGCGACTTACCAGCGCCCGACCAGAATGCCGCTCACGCCAGGCCAGGAATCGTCCCTTTGGTGGACGAAATTGCCGCATTCGGGATGGGCGCGGGCAAGGTACTCCGCGGCCGTTTCCTCGAACTCCGACGTCTGGAGCACGACCACGCGCCGGCCCGGCTCGTCCGGGCAATCCATGCGGTAGTCCTTGAAGTCGTACCAGTGGACGCGGTTGGGCCGGAGGCGCGCTTCGTATTCACTGGCGAATTCGCGGACTTTGTAATCCGGGCGGAAGACGGCGCTGAAGGCGATCGCAGCCGCGGGCGCACCGAGCCAGACGGTCGCCGCGAAACCGAGGAAGATGACTGTGCCGAGCGTCTTCTTCATGGATCGCCGCCTAGCGCGGCAGGGCTAAGAATCCGCTAAGTGCGCGAAGCCGGCCTTCGCAATTGAAAGCTTCGGGCTATGAAAGCTGAATGAATTCCCGCGGCAAAAGGGCTCACCGGGCTCAGGTGAGCCCCTGAACGTCCGGACAAAAGCACGCTTTTCCAGACGGTTATCGGAAAGGGCACAGGGGCACACCTTGCGGGGGCGCACAGAGCGCGCGAAAACCCGAAGCTCTCTTTGGAGGTGAGAAGGCTGAACCTCGCGAAGTGTTTTCGCGCGAGTGTTTGCGCCCCGGGACACCGATTGAAGCTGACGATTCGAAAGAGCCGGGGGAAGTATGAACTCGCCACCGGTCTGTAGGAAAGCTGTTTTCGACTTACTGCTCTTCGGGCGGCAGGCCCATGATCAGCTGCGGTTCTTCGCCGCGCAGTTCCTGCATCGATACGATGGCGTTGATCTTGGCGCGCGATTTCGGCGTGCCGCCATATTCGAGGCCGGGCAGGAGCTCGGTGCCGAGGAACAGGTCCCACTTGCCGCTCGCCTCGAGCGCGGCGACGACGTCGTCCGGCGTGCCGCCGGCATCGACCTGCTTCTTCGCCTCTTCCACCAGCGCGCGGCTGAAGGCGGCGAAATCGAGGAAGCGCTGCCAGTTCTCGATATTGCCGTGGCCTTCGATGATCGTTTCCACCCCGGTGATGCCCTTGGCGGCCTTCTCCAGCGTGTCGGCCAGCTTGACCGCGCTGCCGCCCGAACCCGGATCGATCAGCGGCGCCATCGACCAGGCCATGATGTCGCCCATCATCACCGTCTTGACCTGGGGGAACACGATGAATGCGTCGCCATCGGTGTGACCGGGCCCGTAATAGTGGAGCTCGATCCGGTCGGCACCCTCGCCCAGCACCATCCGGTCCTCGAAGCTGTCGGTCGCCGGATTGGCCGGGAACGGACCTGCGGGCTGCGCCATGCGGGCGGCCGTATTGGCCTGCGCAATCACGCGAAGATTGGCCTGCAAGTCCTTGAAGAACTGGTTGGAGCCGACATGGTCGGGATGCGAATGGGTGTTGATCACCATCGTCACGGGCTTGTCGGTGATCTTGCGGACCTGGTCGAGAATGGCCTGGCCGTTATTGGGAAGCTTGGTGTCGATCAGCGCGACACCGTCTTCCATCACCCAGACGACCGAGTTCCCGCCGGCGCCGAAGATCTTGTAGAGATTGGGCGCCACTTCCTCGATATCGGTGATGCCGGGCAGTGACGGGCCCTGCGCCTGCGCCGCCTGTTCGCCCGAAAGACCGGTGACGGTAGCCGCGGCGAGGCCCGCCGCGACGATCGAGCCGAGGATTGCAAAGCGCTTCATCAGATAACTCCCGCGAGAAATGTTCTTTGCGCGAACCAGTAGCCGCCCGCTGCGATAACCACAATAGAACCGGACAAATTCAACTTGCGTGCCGCCGCCGGGCGGTTTCTCCACAGCCATCCGATCGCGATCGCCAGCGGGATCACGAAAGCAAGCTGGCCCAGCTCGACCCCGAGATTGAAGGAAAACAGCGCCCAGGCCAGAGCTTCGCTGGGCAGGCCGAACTCGGCCAGCACCCCGGCAAAGCCGAAGCCGTGAATCAGCCCGAACAGGAAGGCCGCCCCGGCGCGCAGGTCGCGCCCTTCCCCGCGCAGGAGATTGTCAACGCCCACGATCACGATGGTGAGCGCGATGGCCGGCTCCACGATCCATCCCGGCGGGTTCCATATGCCGAGCGCCGCAAGCGAGAGCGTGACCGAATGGCCGATGGTGAAGGCGGTGACGATGATCGCGGTCTTCTTCCATCCGCCGCCGAGCAGCATCAGCCCGGCGAGGAACAGCAAATGGTCCGCGCCGATCAGAATGTGCCATGCGCCGGCCGGGACGAAGGTCCTGATGACATCCCATGTGCCGGCCGCCGTGCCGCGATAGAATGTGCGGGCGTCGTCTCCGGCAGAGAATATCCATTGCTGGGCCAGCGCGCCGTCCTCGTAGATATTGGCGAAGGTCTGGTGCTGCGGATCGTAGGGGAAGAGTTCGGCGTCCAGCGTGAGCGATCCGCCGGTGATCGGCGGCAGGGTGAAGGCGAAACGCAGCGCGTCGTTCTGGGCGATCGCTTCGACCTCGCTCCATTGCGGAGCGAGCACTGCACCGCCCGACTGCAGGGCGAGCCGTTCTGCGAGAATTGTCTGCATCCGGGCAATTTCGGCCTCGGTCAGCGGCCGGGCGGCCAGCTCCTCCGGATCCTCGATGCCGAGTTCATGGGCGATATCGACCATATGCACGGTCAGCAGCCCGCGCCCGCC
>CAYRCH010000100.1:4528-7010 GCA_964422665.1 uncultured Sphingomonadaceae bacterium
GCACTACGCTGCGACGCCCGCTCTTGCGGTTTTCAGCACGTGATCGCTGGCCTTGTCGCCGATCATGATCGCGGTGGCATTGGTGTTGCCCTGCGGGATCGTCGGCATGACCGAGGCGTCGGCCACCCACAGGCCTTCGACCCCGCGCACGCGCAAATCCGGATCGACCACGGCCAGCGGATCGTCCGCCGCCCCCATCCTGGCCGTGCCGACCGGATGGAACATCGGGATGGTCGCCGCCCGGACATAGCCGGCCAGCGCTTCCGCACTGTCGGCGCCGGGACCGGGGCGGACTTCGCCGGTCACGAAAGGCGCAATCGCCGGCCGGGCCATGATCCGCCGGGCGATCTCCAGCCCCTCGACCAGTTGCGCCGCGTCATCGTCATTGCCGAGCAGCTGGTGTTCGATCCTCGGCTTGTCGGCCGGGTCGGAAGAGCGAAGCGTGATCCGTCCGCGCGAGGACGGCCGCATCAGTGCGACGAAGCTCGCCACCGAGGCCGTGTCGCGCAGGGCGAGGTTGCCCTGCGGCGTTATGTCGAAGGCGAAAGCGGAAAAGGCGATCTGCAAATTCGGCGCGGGCAGCCCCTCGCGGCTTTTCACGAAAGCCTGCGCATGGCCGATCCCGGTGGTGAGCGCGCCGCTGCGCGCAAAGAGCAGGCTGAGAAACTGCCCGAACCCGGCCAGCCCCTTCGAATCGTCGTTGAGCGTGCGGGCCGAAACCTCGTTGACCAGGTGGCAGCCGGGGTGTTCCTGCAGGTTCGCGCCGACGCCGGGCAGGTCCGCGATCACGCCGATGCCGTGCTCGCGCAGATGCCCGGCCGGACCGAGGCCCGACAGCATGAGAAGTCTTGGCGTGTTGAGCGCGCCGGCGGACAGCACCACGCCCTCTGCTGCGCGGAGCTGGCGCTGCTCGCCGCCGCGCCGCACGGTGATGCCGGCCGCACGGCCATTCTCGACATCGATCCGGAGCACTTCGGCTTCCAGCATCACTTCGAGATTGGCCGGCCGGTTCGCCAGATAACCGCGCGCGGACGAGCATCTGAGGCCGCCGCGCTGCGAAAGCTGGATCAGGTCCACCCCTTCGGCCTGCTCGCCGTTCAAGTCGCGGGAGCGCGGAAACCCGGCCTCGACCACCGCATCCATCCAGCGATCGGTGACCGCATAGCGCGAGCGGATCTCGCTGACCGAGATCGGCCCGCCCCTGCCGCGCCACGCATCCTCGCCGCGCTCATTGTCTTCGAGGCGGCGGAAATAGGGCAGGACGCTCGCATAGTCCCAGCCTTGCGCGCCCAGCTCCGCCCAGTGATCGTAATCCCAGGCGTGGCCGCGGATGAACATCATCCCGTTGATGGCGCTGCCCCCGCCCAGCCGCTTGCCCGCGGGCCAGACATCGGGCCGCCCGCCGACGCTCGGGTCGGGCTCGGCCATGTAGCACCAGTCCCACTGGGGGTTCTGCACCAGCGAGCCCATCATCGCCGGCACCCGCGATTTCAGCGAGTTGTCGCTCCTGCCCGCCTCGACCAGCAGCACGCGCTTGCCGGCCTCAGCCAGCCGCGCCGCGCAGGCAGCACCCGCAGATCCGCCGCCCACAACGATGATGTCCGGAATGTTCTCTCCCATCCGGCGATGAGTAGCGGATCGCGCCGGGCGGGCAAGGGCTCGCTATCGCTGGCCGGTGAAGGCTCCGGTGATCGTGCCGCCCGATGCGTCGCTGCCGCCGAACGTCGCGCCCAGCTCCTCGCCGGCGGGGCCGTAGAACAGGCCGGTGATCGTTCCCGGCACTATCGCCGTATGCCCCTGGTAGAGGATGCTCCCGCTGAACCCGGTCTGGTCGGAATTGATCGCCCCGCTGGCATTGAGCAGCAGGGCATTGGCGATCCCGCTGCCGGTCAGGAGGTCGGATTCGTCCAGCGTCGCATTGGCGAGGAACTGGCCCGCCGCGATGTCGACCACGAAGCTGCCCTCGCCCGCGAAGCTCGCCGCCTGGGCGCCGATCGCGGTGACGATGCCGGTGACGTCGATCTGGTACGTCAGCAGGCCGGATCGCGGCAGGCCGCCGGGCTGGGTCGGAAAGCCGAAAGTGAAGAAGTCGAAATTGTCCTCACCGGCAGGCCCGCCATGCTGCCACAGGCCCAGCGCGACATAACGGTTGGGCTCGCTGTTCCCGGGAGGCCTGGTGACGAGGGTGAGGAAGTGCGGATCGGCGACCGATCCGGCCGCGTAGCGCGCGATGCCCGTGGCGCCCCCGCCGTCGCTGCGGTCGCCGGGGCCAAAGGCCTGGCTGACGGCGCCGCCGGTCAAGAGGTAAGTGCCGGTATCGGCATCGAAGGAGATCGACAGCGGGCGCGGCTGGGTCGAAGCGCCGGTCGTGACGCCGACATTGGTCGAAACATGCGCGAAGACCCGCGAGCTGACCGAGAATTCCTTGTCGACCGTCAGCGTGCCGTTGACGGTGAAGGACCCGCCCGGGGGCGGTGTGGGA
>CAYRCH010000100.1:7110-8785 GCA_964422665.1 uncultured Sphingomonadaceae bacterium
CCGCCGCCCCCTCCGCTGCCCGGCGTGGGTGTCGGCGTCGGCGATGCCAGCGGCACCGGCCCCTGGCTGGTTGGTGACGAGCCCGTAAGTCCGCGCCCTCCGCAAGCGGTCAAGGCCAGCACGAGCACCGATGCGATCGCGTATCGAGAAACCATGTCATTGCCCCCAGCGACTCGCCCCAACGACGGTCGGCAACGACAAAGCCTGCCTGAAATCCAAGCTGTTCGAATGACTTGGCTTCGCTAGTTCGTCTCGACTAACAAGCGATGGTGATCTCGCTGCAATGCGTTCGTCTCAGCCCGGAAAGCCCAGCTTTGCCCGCCCCCAGCTTTTCGCGCACCGCCTTCACTTGCGGTGAGCGGCGCGAGCGGCCATCTCCGCCGGACATAAGTAACAGCCCGCAAGGAGCCGCCCGATGTCCGACGTCTATACCCCGCCTGAAGTGTGGACCTTCGATCCCGAAAATGGCGGGCAGTTCGCCGGGATCAACCGGCCGACCGCCGGCGCGCGCGAGGAACGGGAGCTGCCGGTCGGCCAACACCCCTTCCAGCTCTATTCGCTCGGCACGCCCAATGGCGTGAAGGTGACGATGATGTTCGAGGAGCTTCTGGAAGCAGGCTTCTCCGAGGCAGAATACGACGCCTGGAAGATCAAGATCTTCGACGGCGATCAGTTCTGGTCCGGCTTCGTCGAGCTGAACCCCAACAGCAAGATCCCCGCCCTGCTCGACCGCAGCGGGCCCGAGCCCTTTCGCGTGTTCGAAAGCGGCGCAATCCTGATGCACCTGGCCGAGAAGTTCGGCTACCTGTTGCCGAAGGAGAACCCGGCCCGCGCGGAAACGCTGAGCTGGCTGATGTGGCAGATGGGCAGCGCTCCGTTCATCGGCGGCGGCTTCGGCCATTTCTACGTCTATGCGCCGGAGCGCTACAAATACCCGATCGACCGCTATGCGATGGAAACGAAGCGGCTCTTCTCGGTGGCGGACATGCAGCTTGGGAAGACCGAGTACCTGGCGGGCAACGAATATACGATCGCCGACATCGCCGCCTATACCTGGCTCGGCAATCTCTATCACGGCGCCTATAATCGCTGCGACGTCTTCCTCAGCCTGCACGAATACGAGAATGTCGGCCGCTGGGTGAAGGCGATCGATGCGCGGCCCGGCGCAATCCGCGGTCGCCTGGTCAACGCCCAGAACGGCCTGGCCGAGCGGCACTCGGCGGCGGATTTCGACACGATCGAGGACCGCAGCCTGTTCGATCCGGTGCGCAAGAAAGCCGATTACTGACCCGGCACGGCTTGCGCAGTTGCAAGGCGCGCTCTATGGGCGCGCCTTCGCTGCTGGGGCGTCGCCAAGTGGTAAGGCAGCGGCTTTTGGTGCCGCCATTCGCAGGTTCGAATCCTGCCGCCCCAGCCAGCGATTGTAACGCCGGAGCGGCGCCCTTCCCTAGAAGCTGTATTTCACCTCGGCGCCGTAAATCCGCGGCCGGGCCTTGAAAACGAAGCCGCCGGGAGAGAATTCTGCATTGTATTCTTCGTCGAAGAGATTGTTGGCGAAGGCGAAAAGCCCCCAGTTCGATCCTTCCACGCCGACGCGCGCATTGACGAGATTGACCGGATCGCGAACGGTCGTGTTGTAAGGCTCCCACCAGGTCCGGCCGGTGCGCCGGTAATC
>CAYRCH010000101.1:0-8713 GCA_964422665.1 uncultured Sphingomonadaceae bacterium
GGCTTCAGCGCCACAACCATCTGCGCGGTCGAGCAGTTGGGATTGGCGATAATATTCTTCTTCTTGTAGCCGTCGATCGCCTCGGGGTTCACCTCCGGCACGATCAGCGGCACGTCCGGGTCCATGCGGTAGAGCGAGCTGTTGTCGATCACCACACAGCCGGCCGCTGCCGCCTTGGGCGCATATTCCTTGGTCGGGCCCGACCCGGCGGCAAACAGGGCGATGTCCCAGCCGGTGAAATCGAAATGCTCGATATTCTTGACCTTGAGCATCTTGCCGGTTTCGCCGAACTCGACTTCGGTGCCGGTCGAACGCGGCGATGCCACTGCCGCCACTTCGTCGCATGGAAACTCGCGCTCCGCGAGGATCGCCATCATCTCGCGACCCACATTCCCCGTCGCGCCGACCACCGCTACCCGATAACCCATTGCCTGTCCTTCGATTGAAAAATCCATGAAAAAGGGCGCCGAGGCTTTCCAGCCAGGGCGCCCTCGAAACCTTACCGGGCTGGCTTGGAGGATCAGCTCTCCTGGCCCGTGCCCTGGTTATCGCGACGCTCCGCAATACGAGCGCGCTTGCCGGTGCGGCCGCGCAGGTAATAGAGCTTCGCCCGGCGGACGATGCCGCGGCGGACCAGCGTGATGCTGTCGATGTTCGGGGAATAGAGCGGGAAGACCCGCTCCACGCCTTCGCCGAACGAAATCTTGCGGACGGTGAAGTTGCTGCCCATGCCGCGGTTCGACCGGGCAATGCACACGCCTTCGAAATTCTGCACACGAGTGCGCTCGCCTTCGACCACGCGAACGCCGACACGCACGGTGTCGCCGGGGCGGAAATCGGGGATATCCTTGCCTTCGGCAAGCTGGCCGATCGCTTCGGCTTCAAGTTCCTGGATCAGGTTCATTGCCCTGGGTCCTCATCTTCGCGCCGCGCGCCAGAGGCAGATCGGTCCCGAGCGCCACAGTAGCGCTCCCAAAGGTCCGGCCTGCGTGACCGTGTGTCCGTCTCGGCCTGGCGCCTGCGCCATGCCGCGATCTTCGCATGATCCCCCGATCGCAGCACTTCGGGGATCGTGCGCCCTTCCCATTCCTGAGGTCGGGTATAATGCGGGTATTCGAGCAGCCCCTGTTCGAAGCTCTCGTCATGACCGCTTTCGGGGGCGCCCATTACGCCGGGAAGGAGGCGAATGCAAGCGTCTAAAAGCGCGATTGCCGCCGGTTCTCCGCCCGATAGAACGATATCGCCGAGCGAGATTTCCTCCACCTCGCGCCCGGCGAAAATCCGCTCGTCGAAACCCTCGAACCTGCCGCACAGCACGGTGACCCCCGGACCCGCTGCCAGCTCGCGAACCCGCTGCTGGGTCAGCGGCGTCCCGCGCGGGGTCATGGCCAGCACAGGGCTTTCCGGATGGAGCCTTCGGGCATGGTCGATTGCAGCAGCCAGAACGTCCGCCTTCAGCACCATCCCGGCTCCCCCTCCGGCCGGCGTATCGTCCACCGTGCGGTGTTTGTCGGTGGCGAAATCGCGAATCTGGACGGTCTCGCATGACCACACGCCTTCCTCGAGCGCACGGCCGGCGAGTGACACCCCAAGTGGTCCGGGAAACATCTCCGGGTAGAGAGTGAGCACGGTAGCAGCGAAACTCATGGCGTCGGTTCCCAGGCACTTTCCGGCATGAAGGCGCGGTCCGCCTCCAGTTCCTCGCGCAGCCATTCGCGGAACCGCTCGATCTTCCGTACCCCGACCCGGCCCGCGGGATGGACCAGGAAATGCGCGGCATCGGTCACATAGAGCTGTGCGAAAGGCTGCACCAGCCGTCCGCTCTCCAGTTCCGCGCGCCAGAAATAGGGTGTCATCATGGCGACCCCATAGCCACCTGCGATCGCGTTGGCTTCCTGCAACTGGCTGTCGAGCACCACGCCCTGGCGCGTGGGAGGCAAATCGCCGACCCCGGCGCAGGCGAACCAGCCGCGCCACAGATGGTCATTGGGTGCGAGCCGGTCGACCCGCAGCAGGTCTTCCGGTCGCTCGATGCCGTGCTGCTCGACGAAGCCGGGTGTGCAGATCGGGGCAAAATACTGCCGGAAGAGGAAGTCCGCGCGCAGGCCTTCCCAGGGGCCACGCCCGGCCCGCAGCGCAACATCGGCGCCGCCACCCGCCAGGTTGACCAGCTCGTTGGACAGCGACAGGCGCACGGCGATATCGGGATGACGCATCTGGAACCGTCCGATCCTTGCGCTGAGCCAGCTTCCCCCGATCGTCATTGCGGCAGTGATCGACAGGATATCGGCATCGTCGTTGCGCAGGCTGTCGAATGCCTCGGCGATTCCGGCAAATCCGCTGCTCACGGCGGGCAGCAGGCGCTGCCCGCTGTCCGACAGGCGCACCCGGCCCTTCTCGCGCACGAACAGCTGGCGGCCCACCCGATCTTCGAGCTGCCGGATCTGATAGCTGATCGCAGCCTGCGTCATGCCGAGCTCTTCCGCGGCACGCGAGAAATTCTCGTGACGTCCGGCAGCCTCGAAAGCGCGAATTGCGGAAAGCGGGGGCAGCTTGCTCATGCCGCCCTATAAACCACGTTTATATGCTTCTGCATCCGTTTTGTTGGCGCTCAAGCCTCAAGAAGCGCAGTTGGGCGCCATCCGATTGAGGAGGATGAAATGCAAGACGAACTGATACTTCGAAGGTGGGTCGCCGGTCATGACCGCTTTTCGGCAGATCTCCAGCGCGGAATGGAAAGGCTACCAGGCCGCTTGCCCAGGACGCTGAACCGCATGCGCGAGACTTATGGAGCCTTGCTGCGCGGCGCCTTTGCAGGCGCGATCACGGTTGGCCTGTGGGCCGGAATGGTTAGCCTTGCGGCTCCCCCGGCCAGCGCAGTAAAGCCGGTCGACATCGTATTGGCACTGGCGATCGACGGGCCCGCCTTGCGCATATTGGCGTGACTCGGGCCATGCCCGTCAGGAGACGAAGTCCTGCGATATGACGAACCGCTCGCCATCCCATTCGGGCACGGCAGCTTCCGTCATCGGTACCATGAACTTCTTGCCGCCCGGGCGCTCGATCTCGACAATGTCGCCCGCCCCGTAATTCTCGACAGCAATCACCCGGCCCAGTTCTTCGCCCGTGTCGGATACGGCCGACAGGCCGAGCAGGTCGGCGTGATAATATTCCCCTTCGCCCAGCGGCGGCAGGGCAGAGCGCGGGACGGTGAGCGCCGTGCCGCGCAGGGCCTCGGCCGCGGTCCGGTCCGCCATTTCGGCAAACCGGGCGATGGCTCCGCCCTTATTGTCGTCGCGCAGCGACTGGACCGTCAGGGCGCCTTCATTGAAGCTCTTGTGCCGCTTCAGCGCGGCGACGCCTTCGCCGAACAGCTTGAGCCGGACCTCGCCCGTCACGCCATGCGCGCCGGCAATGGCGGCGAGCGTAACGGGCTTGTCACGCACAAGGCCCTCCCGCTTGCGGGAGGGGTTCGGGGTGGGCCTGGTTGGGCACGGCTTTGCGTTTCGCGCCCACCCCCGGGCCCTCCCGCAAGCGGGAGGGGAGGATCTGCATCAGCCCTCGGTCTTTTCCTCGCCGGCCTCTTCGGAAGCTTCCTCGGCAGGAGCTTCTTCCGCGGCGGGTTCTTCAGCCGGAGCTTCTTCAGCCGGCGCTTCTTCCGCAGGAGCCTCTTCGGCAGCAGCTTCTTCGGCCGGGGCTTCGGTGGCCGCTTCTTCGGCTGCAGCCTCTTCCGCCGGCGCTTCGGTCACTTCTTCCTCGGCCGGGGCATTGGCAGCTTCCTCGGCGGCAGCAGCCTTGGCGGCGCGTTCTTCGGCGCGTTCCTTGGCCTTCTCGCCCGGCTCAGCCTTCTTGGGATTGTTGCGCGCCGCTCGTTCCTGGATGCCCGCGGCATCGAGGAAGCGGGCCACGCGGTCGCTCGGCTGTGCACCGACGCCGAGCCAGTAACGCACCCGGTCCTCGTCCAGCTTTACACGCGCCGGATCGTCCTTGGCCAGCAGCGGGTTGTAGGTGCCGAGCTGCTCGAGATAGCGGCCATCACGCGACCGGCGGCTGTCCGCAGCCACGATTCGGTAATAAGGACGCTTCTTCGCGCCGCCGCGCGAGAGACGAAGAGAAATTGCCATTAGTTCTTACCTTTCCAATTCAAATGTCTGAAATTCATTTCTTGTTGAGCAAATTCTGAAGATCGGGCGGGAGCGACCCGGCACCGCCGCCACCACCCGGAAGGCCCGGCATGCCGCCGCCCGCACCGCCCATTCCGCCGCCGCCCCCGAACATGGCGCCGAGGCCCTTGAGCCCGCCCATCTTCCTGAGCTGCTTCATCGCGCGGCCCATTTCCTGGTGCATCTTGAGCAGCTTGTTGACGTTCTGCACGTCGGTGCCGGAACCGGCCGCAACGCGCTTCTTGCGCTTCGCGTTCATCAGCGCGGGATTGGCGCGTTCCTTCGGCGTCATCGAGCCGATGATCGCATCCATGTGGACCAGCACCTTGTCGTCCATGCCGCTGGCCTGCATCGCCTGCTTGGCCTTCTTCATGCCCGGCATCAGCCCGGCGAGCATGCCCAGCCCGCCCATATTCTGCATCTGCCGCAGCTGGGTGCGCAAATCGTTGAGGTCGAACTGGCCCTTGGCCATGCGCTTTGCCAGCGCCTCCGCCTCTTCCTCCTTGATCGTGGCCGCGGCCTTCTCGACCAGGCTGACCACGTCGCCCATGCCGAGGATTCGGTCGGCAATGCCGCGCGGACGAAACGGCTCGATCGCGTCGATCTTCTCGCCCGTGCCCGCGAACTTGACCGGCTTGCCGGTGACTTCGCGCATCGAAAGCGCCGCACCGCCGCGCGCATCGCCGTCGAGACGGGTCAGCACCACGCCGGTCAGCGGCACCTCGTCGGTGAAGCTCTGCGCCACATTGACCGCGTCCTGCCCGGTCAGCGCATCGACCACCAGCAGCACTTCGGTCGGCGCGGAGACGGCGGCCACGGCCTTCATCTCGGCCATCAGCGCTTCGTCCACATGCAGCCGGCCGGCGGTGTCGAGCAGCAGCACGTCGACCGCCTGTAGCTTGGCCGATTCCAGCGCGCGCCGTGCAATGTCGACTGGTTGCTGGCCTTCGATGATCGGCAGTGTGGCGACCTGTGCCTGTTCGCCCAGAACCCGCAGCTGTTCCTGCGCGGCGGGGCGATTGACGTCGAGCGAGGCCAGCATGGTCTTCTTGCCGCGCTTCTCGCGCAGCAGCTTGCCGAGCTTGGCGGTGGTGGTGGTCTTGCCCGAGCCCTGCAGGCCGACCATCATGATCACCACCGGCGGGCGGGCCTCAAGGTTGAGCTCGGCCACTTCGTCGCCGCCCAGCATCTCCACCAGCTCGTCATGGACGATCTTGACGACCTGCTGCCCCGGCGTGACCGATTTGAGCACCTGCTGGCCAACGGCCTGTTCGGTCACCCGGTCGATGAACTTGCGCGCCACCGGCAGCGCCACATCGGCTTCCAGCAGCGCGATGCGGACTTCGCGCATCGCCGCGCGCACGTCATCCGCGCTGAGCGCGCCGCGCCCGCGAAGCTTGTCGAACACATTGCCGAGCCGGTCGGACAAGCTGTCGAACATGCGCTGCGTCACTCCTTTGCGCGGTCAAAACCGCCAAACGCCAAAAATGCCGGCGGACGAAACCTCGTCGGCCAGCATGGCTTGAAAACCATCAATCGTCTGGAATGGTGGAGCCGAGGGGGATCGAACCCCTGACCTCTACAATGCCATTGTAGCGCTCTCCCAGCTGAGCTACGGCCCCATTCCATTCCTGCGAGACGCACCCTGGGAGGCACGCCATACCGGGCTCAAAGCCCGGGGAGCCGCCCTTTATGAGCAGCGCCCGCGCTTTGCAAGCCTCTTAGCTGTCGTCCTCGTCGTCGGCCGCTTTGGCCACGCCAAGATCGTCGTCCCCGCCGAGATCGACATCATTGTCCGGCGAATCCTCGTCGTCATCGATGTCTTCCAGATCGTCATCGGCCAGATCCGAATCCGAATCCGCATCGGGCTTGGCCTTCTCCTCTTCCTCGAAGGGGATCGGCTGCTTCGTCTTCAGCACCGGCTCCGGATACCATTTGTTGCCGCATTCGATGCAAACGACCGGATCGTCGGTCCCCAGATCATAGAAGCGTTCGCCGCATTTGGGGCAGCTGCGCTTTGTGCCCCATTCAGGCTTTACCATTGCCGAAAATCCTCAATCATGTGCCGGCCCGCGCAAAAGGCGGCGGATACCGGGAAAAACGGTTCAAAATTCGCTGTCTTGATGGTGAGCGGCCATACTCTAATCAAGGGCCGAATCAAGTGCGCGGCGCGCCTTGCCATAGGGGCATTGCGCTGTCAAAAGCCCGCCCGCAATGAGCGCCTCTCCCATTCCCACCCCTCGCCGCTTTTCCGCCGCCGGCCCGCTCAAGGGCCGCATCCGCGTGCCGGGCGACAAGTCGATCAGCCACCGCGCGGTTATGCTCGGCGCGCTGGCCGTGGGCGAAACCCGCATCACCGGCCTGCTCGAAGGGGAGGACGTGCTGGCCACGGCCGCGGCGATGCGGGCGATGGGCGCCTCTGCCGAACGGACCGGGGAAGGAAACTGGCGGGTCCACGGCGTGGGCGTCGGCGGATTGCTCCAGCCCGAAGGCGCGCTGGAAATGGGCAATTCGGGCACTTCGACCCGCCTTCTCATGGGGCTGGTGGCGAGCCATGCCGTCACGGCCACCTTCACCGGCGATGCCAGCCTGTCGAAGCGCCCAATGGGGCGGGTGATCGAACCGCTTTCGCGCATGGGCGCACAGTTCACCGGCGCGCCCGGCGGCACATTGCCGCTGACCGTGGAAGGGCTCTGTCCCGCCATCCCGATCACCTACCGCCTGCCGGTCGCCAGCGCGCAAGTGAAGAGCGCGGTGCTGCTGGCCGGGCTCAACACCCCCGGCATCACAAGGGTGATCGAGCCGGTCGCGACGCGCGACCATTCCGAGCGGATGTTGAAGGGTTTCGGCGCCGAGCTCGAAGTCGAGGAAGCCGGCGGCGAACGCGTTATCTCGATCCACGGCGAAGCCGATCTCCGCCCGCTGGACATCGAGGTTCCGGGCGATCCCTCCTCCGCCGCCTTCTTCATCGTCGCCGCGCTGGTCGTGCCGGGCAGCGAAGTGACGATCGAGAATGTCGGGCTCAACCCCACCCGCGCCGGGCTGATTCATGTGCTGCAGCAAATGGGCGGCGATATCGAGGAAGTGAATGCACGCACGATCGGCGGAGAGCCGGTGGCCGACCTCGTGGTGCGGCACTCGCCGCTGAAAGGCATCGAAGTCGATCCGGCCGTCGCGCCGAGCATGATCGACGAGTTCCCGGTGCTGTTCGTCGCCGCATCGCTGGCCGAGGGGCGCACAGTAACCACCGGGCTCGACGAGCTGCGAGTGAAGGAGAGCGACCGTCTGGCGGCAATGGCAAGCGCGCTATCCGGGGCGGGCGCAAGAGTTACCGAGAATGAGGATGGGCTGGTGATCGACGGCACGGGCGGCGAACCGCTCCCGGGCGGAAACACGGTCACCACCCATCTCGACCACCGCATCGCAATGAGCATGGCCGTGGCGGGCCTCGCCTCGACGCAGGGCGTGGAAGTGGACGACACCTCGCCGATCCGCACCAGCTTCCCCAATTTCGAGCCGCTGCTGGATGGACTCTCGGCCCGGTAACGCCAAATTCAACCGGTTTCAGGCCTAAACCGGGCTCGACACCTTCATCAGCACCAGGCCCGACACGATCAGCGCCGCCGCCAGCAGCCGCAGCGGCGTCACCGCCTCGCCGAGCACCACGATCCCCACCACGAACGCCCCGACAGCCCCGATGCCGGTCCACATCGTATAGGCGGTGCCGAGCGGTAGCGATTTCATCGCTACGGCCAGTAAGCCGAAGCTCAGGATCATGGCGACAAGGGTAATACCGGTCGGACCGGGGCGGGTGAAGCCGTCGGACAGCTTCATCGAATAGGCCCAGACGATCTCGAGAATTCCGGCGAAGAACAGTGCAAGCCAAGCCATGGCAGCCTCCTTTCAGGTCAGCTGCCGGGCCGTCCCGGTCTTGAACGCTCGCCCGTCTGCCGGGGAGCACGCCGGACGTGGCCGGCGCATGGCGGAAGATAGTCTGCGCATTGCCGGTTCTCAACGCCCCGCTTGCCGCCTAGAGGATGCCGCATGATCATCGCCGTCGACGGACCCACCGCCTCGGGCAAAGGCACCATAGCGAAGGCGCTCGCCGCGCATTACCGCCTGCCGCATCTCGACACCGGCCTGCTCTACCGCGCCGTCGGCTACCAGGTGGCGCTCAATCGCGGCGATCCCAACCAGCCGATGGACGCGCTGGCGGGGACCGACTTCCCGGACAGCCTGCTGAAGAATTCCGAACTGCGCAGCGAGGCGACCGGCGGGCTCGCCAGCCGCGTCTCCGTCCATCCCAAGGTCCGCCGCGCTTTGTTCGAACGACAACGCGATTTCGCCGTCCAGCCGGGGGGCGCAGTGCTCGACGGGCGCGATATCGGCACGGTCATTGCGCCCGATGCCGATGTGAAGCTGTTCGTGACCGCCAGCGTCGAGGCGCGCGCCATGCGCCGCTGGAAGGAAATGCAGCAGCGCGGCGAGACGCATACGCTCGAGGAAATCGAAGCCGACCTGCGCCGCCGCGACCAGCGCGACCGCAGCCG
>CAYRCH010000102.1:0-5047 GCA_964422665.1 uncultured Sphingomonadaceae bacterium
GTGTGCTGGATCTTGGCGACCTTCCAGATGCCGCCTTCATATTCGAGGATATTGCCTGGACGGATGTCCACGCCGCTGATCTTCATGGCTTCGCTTCCGGAAAATAAGGTTCGGTTCAGCCGCGCGCCCTAGCGTGTCGCGGGTCGCGGAGCAAGGCAGGCTGGATGCGCTGCCCTCTCCGTGATAGCGGCACTTCCGATGGTTAAGGCAATGGACCGATACGCACTAACAATCCTGGCAGCATTTTCCGTCGCGGCCGCGGCCGCCCATGCCCATGACGGAAGGCTCGATACGCTCAAGCGCGGCTATTACGCCTGCGAGCGCCCCGGCGACGCCGAAGTGGGCCCGGGTATTGCAGCGAACGAATACGACTTCCTGGTAATCAATGGTTCGCGTTACCGGACGCCGGATGGCACAGGCACCTATCTCCGCACCGGCGAAAAGGTCCAGATGACCAGCGGCCCGCGGAAGGGAGACGCCTTCGCCATGAAGGGCGAGCGTTTCCTTGAGATGACCGCGGGTGAAGGCAGCGCACACAGTATTCGCTGCATTCTTTCAGCAGCTTCGAGCGAACCGCTCACGTCGGGCCAAGATTAGCCGGGCCTAGCCAGTCGCGTCTTCGATCACGTGCACGAAATCGCGCACTGCCTGCTGCTCGTCTGAACCCCATACCGCATGGCTGACGGCGAGAAAGTCCGCGCCCGCCTCGACTAGCGGAGCGCAGTTCTGCGGCGTGATGCCACCGATTGCGACACAGGGTATCTCGAACAGCCCTTGCCACCAGCGCAGGATCTCGGGTTCCGGGCGATGGTCCGAGCTCTTGGTTTCGCTGGGAAAGAAGCTGCCGAATGCGACATAATCCGCCCCCGCTTCGCCCGCTTCCATCGCCAGGTGCCGACTGGCGTGGCAGGTCACACCAATCTGCGCGTCGCGGCCAAGTGCTTCGCGCGCTTCTTGAACCGAGCCGTCATCCTGCCCGAGATGGACGCCGTCGGCCCCTAGCCTCCTCGCGAGCGCGACGGAATCGTTCACGATGAACGCCACCTCGCGGTCTGCGCAGACTTTCAGCAAGGGTTCGGCCAGCCGTGCGGCCTCGTGCTGATCGACGTCCTTCAACCGGAACTGGAATGCGGTCACCAGGCCGCTGCCCGCATCGATGGCCCGCGCAAGCCGCTCAGGGAAATTCCCCGACACGTCGAGCGGCGAAATCAGGTAGATCTCGCAGGAGACCTGGCGGTCGCTCATCGAAGGACTACGCGACCGAGGCCCGATAAATGGCGTCGATCGCCTCCCCCAGGGCGGCATCGAATTCCTCATCGCTCATGTCATGGCGGAGCACTTCGAGCAAAGCTCGGCTGAAGCTGGCAATCATGCCCGGATTCTTCGCCAGCTCGGCGCAGGCTTCGTCGCGGCTGTATCCGCCGGAAAGTGCAACGACGCGCAGCACCTTGGGATGATTGACCAGTTCGTCATATGCCCCTGGCACGACCGGAATCGACAGTTTCAGCATCACTTGCTGGCCATCGCCCAGCATATCGAGCTGCCTGAGGATCTCGGCCTTGAGGATCTGCTCGCCTTCGGCGCGGTCCGCCGCTGTGATGGTATATTCCGGCTCGAGGATCGGCATCAGCCCATAGCCAAGGATCTGCTTCCCGATCTCGAACTGCTGCTCCACATTGGCGGCAATGCCAGTGGGCGAAGCGGAGTGGATCACACTGCGCATCTTGGTGCCGAACACGCCGAGCGATTTCGCCCGCGCGCAGAGCTCTTGGAGGCCGGGCATCGGCTTCATCATCTGGACGCCGTCGGATTCCTCTTCCAGCCCCTTGTCCACCTTGAGGAAAGGCACGATCCCGAGTTCGCGCAGGGCGGTCGGCACTGGCTTCCCGCCGGCAGTGCCATCCATCGTCTTCTCGAACAGGATCGCACCCATCACCTTGTCGCCATTGAAGCTCGGCGAAGTGATGATCCGCTCGCGCATCTCGTGGATCAGCGCGAACATTTCCTCGTCCGTGTTCCAGGCGTGGTCCGAAACGCCATAGCCGCGCAGCGCCTTCGGAGTAGAGCCGCCGCTTTGGTCGAGCGCCGCAATAAAACCTGCGCCGCTGCCGGCCTTGTCGTGCATTTCCTGTTCGCTGAGCATTAATATGTTCTCCGAAATCCGCTATTGCCCGAGACCGGTCTCGAGTGCTTCGACGCCGGGCAGTTCCCTGCCTTCCATCCATTCGAGGAAAGCGCCGCCGGCGGTTGATACATAAGTGAAATCTTCCGCTACCCCGGCATGATGGAGTGCCGCCACGGTATCACCGCCGCCGGCCACGGACACCAGCTGCCCTTCCCTGGTCAATGCCGCGGCGATCTTCGCCAGGGCTACCGTCGCTTCATCGAAAGGAGGCGTTTCGAATGCACCCAAGGGGCCATTCCACACCAGCGTGCGGCAGGTCTTGAGCACATCGGCCAGAGCTTCCGTGGCCTGCGGACCGATGTCGAGGATCATTTCCTCGGCCGCGACCTCATGGACATTGCAGGTCCGCACCGAAGGCGGATTGGCGGCGAATTCCTTCGCCACCACGACGTCATAAGGCAAATGCACCGTGCAGCCGGCGGCATCGGCCTTCTCCATGATGGCGTTGGCAGTATCGGCCAGTTCGTGCTCGCACAGCGACTTGCCGACATCCACACCGCGTGCGGCCAAAAAGGTGTTGGCCATGCCCCCGCCGATGATCAGATGCTGGACCCGCCCGACAAGGTTTTCGAGCACTGCGAGCTTGGTGGAGACCTTGGCGCCGCCTACCAGCGCGGCGACGGGCGTCTCGGGGCTGCCGAGCGCCGCGTCGAGTGCGTTCAGCTCCGCTTCCATTGACCGGCCGGCATAGGCAGGGAGCAGGTGTGCGAGCCCTTCGGTGCTGGCATGGGCCCGGTGGGCGGCGGAGAAGGCATCGTTGACGTAGAAGTCGCCATGTTCGGCAATGGCGGCCGCGAACGCAGCGTCATTCGCTTCCTCGCCCGGCCAGAAGCGTGTGTTTTCGAGCAGTCCGATATCGCCGTTTCTCAGTATCCCGAGCGATTGCTCCACAACCGGTCCCGAGACTTCGGAAATGAACATCAGCCGGCGCCCGAGCACTCCCTCGACATCGCCCTGGACGAAGCTGGTGGACATGGTCGAATTGCGCTCGCCTTTCGGCCGCCCGAAATGGGCGAGCAACAGCACCTTGGCGCCTGCATCGGCAAGCTCGAGTATGGTCGGCGCGACCGCACGCACCCGCGTGAGATCCGTGGCCGAGCCATCCTTCATCGGCAGGTTGAGATCGACCCGGACGAGCGCGACCTTGCCGGTCACGTCGCCCAGATCGTCGAGAGTCCTGAAGCCTGCCATTGCGGTCACCCGGTCAGAGGAAGCTCGCCATCACCTTCGCGGTGTCGATCATCCGGTTGGAGAAGCCCCATTCATTGTCGTACCAGCTCACCACGCGGGCGAGCTTGCCTTCCATCACCGAGGTCTCGAGGCTGTCGACGGTGGAACTGGCGGGATAGTGATTGAAGTCGCTGGAGACGAGCGGCTGGTCGGTATAATCGAGCACGCCTTTCATCTTGCCCTCGGCTGCCGCCTTGAGAGCAGCATTGAGCTCTTCGGCACTCGTATCGCGGCCAGGAACGAAAACCAGGTCCACCAGGCTGACATTCGGGGTCGGCACGCGGACTGACGATCCATCGAGCTTGCCATTGAGCTCGGGAAGCACAAGCCCCACCGCCCGCGCAGCGCCAGTAGTCGTCGGGATCATATTGGCTGCCCCGGCGCGGGCGCGGCGCAGGTCACTATGCATCTGGTCGAGCATGCGCTGGTCATTGGTGTAGGAATGGATCGTGGTCATGAAACCGCGTTCGATCCCAACCGTTTCATGCAGGACCTTGGCCACAGGCGCGAGGCAGTTGGTCGTGCAGGACGCGTTGGAAACGATCACATCGTCCGCGGTCAAAATCTCGTGGTTGACGCCGTAAACGACGGTCTTGAGGTCGCCCTTCGCGGGTGCAGAGATCAGCACTCTCTTGGCGCCGGCTTCGATATGCGGACGGCTGGCGTCGACCGACTGGAAGAATCCCGTGCATTCCAGCACGATGTCGATGCCCATCTCGCCATGCGGGAGATTGCCCGGTTCGCGCTCCTGCGTGACCGCTATCTTCTTCCCGTCAACGACAATCGCGCCGCTTTCGGCGGTTACCGTTCCGGGAAAACGGCCATGCGTGCTGTCATACTGAAACAATAGCGCATTCGATTTCGCATCAGCCAGGTCGTTGATCGCAACGAGTTCGAAATCGTCGTCACCGCGTTCAAGAATGGCCCGCGCAACCAGGCGTCCGATACGTCCGAACCCGTTGATCGCAACCTTGGTCGCCATGTAAGAAACTCCTGCTAGCCGTTTAGTTTATCGATGATTTTTGGCGCAATGGCTTCAACACTGAAGCCAAACTTCGCGAACAGCTGGTCTGCCGGAGCCGATGCCCCGAAACGATCCAGTCCGATCGTCAATCCATCATTGCCGACAAACCGCTCCCACCCGAGCGTGGTGCCGGCCTCGATAGATACTTTGAGGACATTGCGCGGGAATATATCGGCGCGATAGGAGGCGTCCTGCGCTTCGAACAATTCCATGCAAGGCATCGAAACCACATCGGCACCGATGCCCTCGCTTTCGAGCTTAGCCGCCACATCCATGGCCAGAGCCACTTCTGAACCTGTGGCGACGAGCACCACCTTACGCGCAGCACCCGCGGGCTTCAGCCTATAGGCACCCTTGGCCGATCGGTTGGAAGAGGCCGACCAGTTCTCGTCGCCTTCACCGCGCAATTGCGGGAGACCCTGTCGGGTCAATGCAAGCACCGAGGGTGTTTGATCATTCTCCAGCGCCAATGCCCAGCACTCCGCGGTCTCGATCGTATCGCAAGGCCGGAACACGTTCAGGTTCGGGATCAACCGCAAACTCATCACATGTTCCACCGGCTGATGGGTGGGCCCATCTTCGCCCAGGCCGATACTGTCATGCGTCAG
>CAYRCH010000102.1:5147-8558 GCA_964422665.1 uncultured Sphingomonadaceae bacterium
GTCAGAGGGCCAAGCGCCATTTCGGAAGCGGCCCGGGTGGCGACTTTCTTCGGTTCCTTCGCGAGGCCGGAAATATAGTCCTTCAGCGCCTCGGCAGCGCGGTCGCCTACAGGTGCCTGCCCGGCCAGGAACGCACTGCGCCGGGCATCATCGGCAGCAAGTCGCTCCTGCCACTCGGCATGGGCGCGACGGCCGCGATCGCCGGTGGCACGCCAGTCGGTCAGTATGTTGCCGGGGATTTCGAACGGAGGATATTCCCAGCCGAGTTCCTTGCGAGCCGCGGCGACCTCGTCATCCCCCAACGGCGAACCATGCGTTTTCGAGGTGCCCTGCTTGTTGGGTGCGCCCTTGCCGATGATCGTCTTGCACGCCACCAGCGATGGCCTGGGATCGGCCTTGGCCGCCTCAATGGCGCGGTCGATATCCTCTATATCGTGTCCGTCACAGCTTTCGACATGCCAGCCGGTGGCGGCATAGCGGGCCTTCACGTCTTCACTCGTGGAAAGGCCAGTGGGACCATCGATGGTAATATTGTTGTCGTCCCACAGTACGATAAGATTGCCCAGCTTGAGATGCCCGGCAAGCCCGATCGCCTCGTGGTTGATACCTTCCATCAGGCAACCATCGCCCGCAACGACCCAGGTACGATGATTTACGAGGTCAGCCCCGTGAACGGCATTCAGATGGCGTTCTGCGATCGCCATGCCCACGGCCATGGCCAAGCCCTGCCCCAACGGACCGGTTGTGGCTTCCACAGCATCCAGGAGGAAGTTTTCCGGATGGCCGGCACAGGGGCTACCCAGCTGGCGGAAATTGCGGATCTCGTCGAGCGTCGGGTGGGCATATCCCGAAAGGTAAAGTAGCGAATAGATCAGCATCGAGCCATGGCCGGCGGACAGTACGAACCGGTCGCGATCGGCCCAATCGGGGGCGGCGGGATCGAACTTCAGGTGCCGGGACCACAGGACGGTCGCGACATCGGCCATTCCCATCGGCATGCCGGGATGGCCGCTGTTCGCGGCCTGCACCGCATCCATCGACAGGGCGCGGATGGCATTCGCCATTGGCGCGTGGCGGGACGGGTCGAGGCTCATTGCGGCACAGCTCCTGCGCGGGATGGAAAGTCGAGTCGGAACTCGCGGCCTCTCTTGCGAAGTGGCCCACCTGCGTCAAGCCGTGCCCCTGCAGCTTTATTCCCACGGCGCAACAACCACCCAACCGACAATTATTCACAGCTTGCAGATGCAAGCCTTTGCCATTCGGTCGCTTTGCAGTAATTTCCCGGTCATGTCGTGGGGAGATCTCACTAATACGCTCGCGCGCATCGAAGCGGCGGCCGGCCGCATTGAGGATGCCGCGCGCCAGCGCCGGCACGATCCAGGCTCCTCGGACGGCGGCGTCGGTGATGCCGCTCATGATAGGCTCCGGAGCGAAGTGGGCTCCACCTTGCGCCAATTAGACGCCCTGATCGAACGGCTGGACCGGTGAGCAATGTGACCCTTACCATCGGCGGCAGGAATTATCCGATCACCTGCGCCGATGGGGAAGAAGAACATGTAATGGGCCTCGGCCGGCAGATCGACGAACGACTGAAAACCATGGGCGCAGGAAATGGCCAGAGCGAGGCACGGACGCTGCTGTTCGCGGCGCTTCTGCTGGCCGATGAGAATCACGAGCTCCGCAATCGCAATATCGGCGGTGGCGACCTCGCCAAACAGATCGCGCCGATGCTCGACGAGTTGGCCTCTCGCCTTGAAAGCTGCGCCACGATCCTTGAGCAAAGCATAGAGGCTCACTAGATAGTAGGTGACGGGTCTGCCCGGCACGAGCCGCCAGAATATCCCTGAGGCTATAAGCAATCCATGGGAGCTGTCCCTGGCGGGGCCTTGGCTCCGCACACACGGCGCCCACCTGACGTTGAGGCGTCAGAGGATTTCCCGGCACCGACCCATGGTGGATCCGTCACCTTCCCTCCCCTGGCACAGAGCAGTTCGACACCGGCTCGCGAACTGGTTAGAGCGCCCTCGCTATGGATGATACGAAGACGATAAAGGCCGAACTGCGCAACCGGCTGAGAAGCGCCCGGCGCGAACATGCCCAAAACCTTCCGCCCGAAGTGGGTTCGCTGATATTCAGCCGACCGCCCGGGCCCGTGCTGGACCTAGTGCCCGAAGGGGCCACTATCGGCCTGTATCGCGCCGACCCCGGCGAGGCTCCGGCCTCCGGCTATGCGAAATTCTTCTTCGAGCGGGGCCATACTATCGCCCTGCCCTGGCTGGTGAACCTCCAGACCCCGATGATATTCCGCGTGCATTCCGACCCCTATGCAGAGAGCGATCTGGCCAAGGGCTATTTCGGTCTGATGCAGGGCAGCGAAGATGCGCCGGTTGTCACACCCGATGTGCTGTTCATGCCGCTGGTTGCCTTCACCGCGAACGGGGACCGGCTGGGCCAGGGCGGAGGCTTTTACGACAAATGGCTCGGAGCTCATCCGGACGTCATCCGGATCGGGCTGGCGTGGGACATGCAGGAAGTTCCGGAACTGCCGCTTGAGCCGCATGATATGGGCCTGACCGCAGTGGTCACACCTACGCGCGTATTGGGCCCGTTCTGATGCGCACCAGCCCCACATGGCGAATTCCGTTCGGAATTCTCGCCCTGCTGGCGGGGCTTGGCATCTACGCGATGACTATCGCCCGGTACCTGCCGTCGCTGATCGGGGCATGGCATGCGCTGCTGCAAGCGATTGTCTACCTGGCGCTGGGCATCGTCTGGCTGCTGCCCCTCAAGCGCTTCCTGATCTGGATGGAAACCGGTCGCTGGGGCTGACAAGTATTGCTTCCCCCAAATCCTGCGATAGCATCACGCAGGAGGGGGACAGCACCACATGACTGCACCAACTGCATCCGCCGCAGCCGAGCGGCTGCACGCGCTGGATCTGGTGCGCGCGTCTGCTCTGCTGCTCGGCATCGTGTTCCACGCTGCGCTGCCGTTCATCCCCGAATACGAATTGTGGCTGGTGATGGACAGCTCGCGAAGCTGGCCGGTCGCCTGGCTGGCATTCTGGCTACATACTTTCAGAATGGCGACCTTCTTCCTGCTGGCCGGGTTCTTCGGCCATATGCTTCTTTCTCGTCGCGGGGTCCGGGCATTCATCATCGACCGTGCGAAGCGCATCCTCGCCCCGTTACTGATCTTCTGGCCCCTTGTGCTGGTCATGTTCGCCCTGGCGGTCGGCCTTGCCGTATGGCTGGGAGCGGTGCCTGTGCCCGACGAGCCGCCGCCGCCACCCCAGCTCACCGTTGACGGCTGGCCGCTGACTCATCTGTGGTTCCTTTACGTGCTGCTGATCTTCTATCTCGCCGCATTGTTCGCCCGCAGCGCGGTCGCCGCGATCGACCGCAGCGGCAG
>CAYRCH010000103.1:0-5254 GCA_964422665.1 uncultured Sphingomonadaceae bacterium
GAGAAGATGATCGACAAGGCGATCGTCATCGAGGCGATGGAAGAGGCGATCCAGAAGGCAGCCCGCGCCCGTTACGGCAGCGAGAACGACGTTCGCGCCAAGCTCGATCCCAATACGGGCGACCTTCGCCTGTGGCGGGTCGTGGAAGTGGTCGAGGAAGTCGAGGACTATTTCAAGCAGGTCAATGTCGAGCAGGCCCAGAAGCTCCAGCCGGGCGCCGCGGTCGGCGATTTCATCGTCGACCCGCTGCCGCCGGTCGATCTCGGCCGCATCGATGCCCAGAGCGCCAAGCAGGTGATCTTCCAGAAGGTCCGCGATGCCGAGCGCGAGCGCCAGTTCGAGGAATTCAAGGACCGGGCCGGCGAGGTCATCACCGGCGTGATCAAGTCGGTCGAATTCGGCCATGTGATCGTCAATCTCGGCCGCGCCGAGGGCGTCATCCGCCGGGATCAGCAGATCCCGCGCGAGGCGGCCCGTGTTGGCGAGCGCGTCCGTGCGCTGATCATGAAGGTCGAGCGGAACAATCGCGGGCCGCAGATCTTCCTCACCCGTGCGCATCCCGACTTCATGAAGAAGCTGTTCGCGCAGGAAGTGCCCGAAATCTACGACGGCATCATTGAGATCAAGGCCGCCGCCCGCGATCCGGGCAGCCGCGCCAAGATCGGCGTGATCAGCCACGATTCCAGCATCGATCCGGTCGGCGCCTGCGTCGGCATGAAGGGCAGCCGCGTGCAGGCAGTGGTCCAGGAACTGCAGGGCGAGAAGATCGACATCATCCCCTGGAGCGAGGATACGGCCACCTTCGTCGTCAACGCGCTCCAGCCCGCGACTGTCAGCCGCGTTGTGCTCGATGAAGAAGAGGGGCGGATCGAGGTTGTCGTGCCCGACGACCAGCTCAGCCTCGCGATCGGACGCCGGGGGCAGAATGTCCGCCTGGCCAGCCAGCTGACCGGCCACCAGATCGACATCATGACCGATGCCGAGGCTTCGGAGAAGCGCAGCAAGGAATTTGCCGAGCGTTCGAAGATGTTCGAGGAAGAGCTCGACGTCGACGAGACGCTGTCGCAGCTGCTGGTTGCGGAAGGCTTCGCGGAGCTCGAGGAAGTCGCCTATGTCGAGCTGGCCGAACTGGCGAGCATCGAAGGCTTCGACGAAGAGCTGGCCGAGGAACTGCAGAGCCGTGCCCAGGAAGCACTGGAACGGCAGGAAGAAGCGTACCGCACGGTCCGCCGCGAGCTGGGTGTCGAAGACGCTCTGGCCGAACTGCCGCACCTGACCGAACAGATGCTGGTCGTGCTCGGCAAGGCCGGGATCAAGACGCTGGACGATCTCGCCGACCTCGCAACCGACGAACTGATCGCCAGGAAGCGCGAAGCTCCGCGCCGCCGCAGCCCCGAAGGCATGCCGATCCGGCGGCCGGCGCGGGCCGAGGACAAGGGCGGTGTGCTGGGTGAATTCGGCCTGAGCGAAGAGCAGGGCAACGAGATCATCATGGCTGCCCGCGCCCACTGGTTCGAAGACGAAGACGACGCCCCGGCGCCTGCCGCCGAGGCTCCCGCTGCCGAGGAGGCCGCCGATGCGGAAACCTCGCAATGAGTCGCTGACGTCCGACATCGCGAAAGGCGGCACGGCGCACGCAAGTGAGCCGGAGCGCCGCTGTGTTCTGACCGGCGCGACCGATGCTCGCGATCGCCTGCTTCGGCTCGCGCTCTCGCCGCCCGGCGACGACGGCGCGTGCCAGGTTTTGCCCGATGCGCTGGCGCGTGCGCCGGGGCGGGGGGCGTGGATTGCTGCGTCACGCAATGAGCTGGCAAGCGCCCGGGTAAGCGGCAAGCTGAAGGCGGCGCTGTCGCGTGCTTTCAAGACGGGGAGTTTGCATATCCCCGAAGACCTGGAAGATCGCTTCGAAACTGCGCTGCGCCGGGCGGTCGTAGAGCGACTGGGACTGGAATTGCGCGCCGGCAACATCATATTGGGGTCGGAAAAGATCGCCGCAGCCGCTCGCGGCGGCGCGGTTGCGTGGCTTGGTCACGCTTCCGATGCGAGTGAAGATGGCCGGCGCAAGCTCGACCAGGCATGGCGCGTAGGTAGCGATGCCGAAGGAACCGGCATCGGCGGAGAAACCCTGCCACTGGACCGCGCGGCCCTCTCTGTGGCATTGGGCCGCGAAAATGTCGTCCATCTGGCGTTGACGGATGATGCGGCGGCCCAGCGGCTCGCCGTTCCGTTGGAGCGCTTGCGGCGTTTCGTGGGGGCTGCCGAAACGATTGGCGATGGTCCCGGAAACGGGAGCATGGACGAAGCGCGGCACCTGGGTGCCGCGGTAAATGGTGTTTGAAGGAAATTGATCAGTTTATGAGCGAGAGTGAAGACAAGACTGCGCGAACCCGCAAGCCCCTGGGCCTCAAGAGGTCGGTGGATGCGGGTGAGGTCAAGCAGACCTTCAGCCACGGCCGGACCAACAAGGTTGCGGTCGAGGTAAAGCGGCGCCGTAAGCTGCTCAAGCCCGGCGAAACGCCGGAACCGACACCGGCTCCGGTGGCGGAACCAGCACCTGCGCCCGCTCCCGTGGTGGAGAAGCCCGCGCCCAAAAAGCCTGCCCCCTCCAAGGAGACGGCGCAGGAGCGTGTCGCACGCCTCCAGCGCGAAGCGGAGGAAGAGCGCCTTCGTCTGGCCGAGGAGGCGCGCCGGCGCGAGGATCAAGAGAAGCTCCGCGCGATAGAGGACGAGAAGCGCCGCGCGGAGGACAACCGCAGGGCCGAAGCGAAAGCTGCCGAAGAACCGGCTGCGCCCGAGCCGGCTGCGGAACAGATAGCGGAACCTGAAACTCCGCCCGAAGTCGCTGGTTCGGCTCCTGCTCCGCGCAAATTCACGCCTGTGGCCCGCCCCGAACCCGTCAAGCGCCCGGAAAAGACCGAAAAGAAGCGCGACGACAAGCGCGCACCTCGCGGCGTCGAACGTGGCGGAGGCGGCGGCGCGGATCGCCGCCGCGGGGGCAAGCTGACTGTCAACCGCGCATTGAACGAGGACGAAGGCGCGCGCGCGCGTTCACTGGCTGCGCTCAAGCGGGCGCGGGAGAAGGAGCGCCGGGCCCATATGTCGGGGACGTCGCAGCCGCGCGAGAAGCAGGTGCGCGATGTCGTCGTTCCCGAAGCCATCACGATCCAGGAACTGGCCAATCGTATGGCCGAGAAGGGCGCCGACCTCGTGAAGGCGCTGTTCAACATGGATATGATGGTGACGGTCAACCAGACCATCGATGCCGATACGGCAGAGCTGCTGGTCGAGGAGTTCGGCCACCGCGTGAAGCGCGTGAGCGAGAGCGACATCGATATCGATACGACGGTCGATGTCGATCCGGAAGAAACGCTCCAGCCGCGGCCGCCCGTGGTGACCATCATGGGCCATGTCGATCACGGCAAGACCAGCCTGCTCGATGCGCTGCGCGGTACGGATATCGTGAAGGGTGAGGCCGGCGGCATTACCCAGCATATCGGTGCCTACCAGATCACGACCAAGGACAAGCAGAAGATCACCTTCCTCGATACGCCCGGCCACGCGGCATTTTCCGAAATGCGCGCCCGCGGTGCCAACGTCACCGATATCGTGGTGCTGGTGGTCGCGGCGGATGACGGGCTGATGCCGCAGACGATCGAGGCGATCAATCACACGAAGGCGGCCGGCGTCCCGATGATCGTGGCGATCAACAAGATCGACAAGCCCGAAGCCAATCCGCAGAAGGTGCGCGAGCGGTTGCTCGAACACGAAGTCATCGTCGAGGCGATGTCCGGCGACGTCCAGGACGTGGAGATTTCGGCGAAGAACCGGACCAATCTCGATGAACTGATCGACAAGATCCTTCTCCAGGCCGAGCTCCTGGAGCTGAAGGCCAACCCGGACCGCTCGGCAGAAGCGACGGTTATCGAGGCACAGCTGGACAAGGGCCGCGGCCCGGTGGCCACCGTGCTTGTCAATCGCGGCACTTTGAAGCGCGGCGACGTTTTCGTGGTCGGCACCCAGAGCGGGCGAGTGCGCGCGCTGGTGGACGACAAGGGCAAGCAGGTGAAAGAGGCGGGGCCCGCCATGCCGGTTGAGGTTCTCGGTCTGGGCGGCGTTCCGAATGCCGGCGATCAGCTCGCAGTGGTCGAAAACGAGCAGCGTGCCCGCGAAGTCGCCGAATACCGCCAGGCGCAGGCGACGGCGAAGCGCACCGCGCTCGCGCCGGCGACATTCGACACGATGTTCTCCAATCTGAAGAGCGACGTGATCGAATATCCGGTGGTGGTGAAGGCCGACGTGCAGGGTTCGGCCGAAGCGATCGTCAACGCACTGCACAACCTTTCGAATGACGAGATCAAGGTTCGCGTGCTGCATTCCGGCGTCGGCGCGATCACCGAAAGCGACGTGACGCTGGCCGGTGCATCGGGTGCGCCGATCATTGGCTTCAATGTCCGTCCGAATGCCAAGGCGCGCGAGCAAATCGAGCAGTCGAAGACACGGATGAAATATTTCGACGTGATCTACGAACTGACCGAGGACATCGCCAAGGAAATGGCCGGGGAACTCGGTCCCGAGAAGATCGAAACCGTGATCGGGCGTGCCGAGGTCAAGGAAGTCTTCAAGTCCGGCAAGAAGGACAAGGCGGCCGGCCTGCTGGTCCTGGACGGCGCGATCCGCAAGGGGCTGCATGCCCGCCTGACGCGGGAGGATGTCATTGTTTCCGCGACCACAATCGCTTCGCTGCGGCGCTTCAAGGACGACGTGGACGAAGTTCGCGCCGGGCTCGAATGCGGCGTGGTCCTGGCCGATACGAACGACATCAAGCCGGGCGACAACCTCGAAGTGTTCGAGGTCGAGGAACGCGAACGGACATTGTGATCTGAGGCTCCGGCCCTAGATTGGGGCCGGAGCATCGCAACATGGCACGTCAGCAATATACCCCGGAACAGCATTCGGTTCGCGTCCTCAAGGTCGGCGAGCGGGTGCGGCATATACTCTCGGAACTGCTTAGCCGGCAGGAAGTGCATGACGACACGCTGACGGCCCGTTCGGTCAGCGTGACCGAAGTGCGCATGACGCCGGACCTCAGGAACGCCGCCGTCTATGTGAAACCGCTGCTGGGTGCTGACGAGGACGAGGTCGTGCAGGCGCTCCGGCAGAACACAGCCTATCTCCAGCGCGAAGTGGCGAAGCGGCTGGGCCTCAAATTTGCGCCGAAGCTCAAATTCCGCGCCGACGAGAGCTTCGACGAGGC
>CAYRCH010000103.1:5354-8452 GCA_964422665.1 uncultured Sphingomonadaceae bacterium
AGCGGGAAATAGACCATCAGCGGGGTGATGATGTTGGTGGCGCTGTCGCCCACGCGGTAGGCAGCGGTCGCCATCTCAGGCGAGATGCCGAGCAGCATGAGCATCGGCACGAGCACCGGCGCGAGCAGCGCCCACTTGGCGCTGGCCGAACCCACGAACAGGTTGAGCAGCGCCGAGATAATGATGATCCCGGTCAGCAATGCCCATGCGGGCAGCCCGGTGCTGCCGAGGAAATCCGCGCCGTGCACAGCCATGATGAGGCCGAGATTCGACCAGCCGAACATTGCCACGAAATGCGCGGCCGCGAAGGCGAGCACCAGATAGTAGGCGAGATCGGCCATCGCCTCGCTCATCAGCTTTACCAGGTCGCGATGGTCTCCGATCGTTCCAGCGGCCTTGCCGTAGGCCCAGCCCGCGAGCAGGAAGAGCAGGAAGAAGCCGGCGACGAGACTCTGATAGAACGGCGTCAGCCTCGCCTCGGGAGTGGGCGCGTCCGTGTCGATCAATGGCGTGCCCGGACCGAACACGAACAGCAGCCAAAGGGCGATAACTGCCAGCATCGCGAGGCCGGCCCAGCGCAGCCCCTTGCGCTGGGCGTCGGTGATGGGACCGTCCTGCTGTTCGCTTAGGGTTGCGGAGCCCGCGCCGGCCGGATTCCACACTCCCATCCGCGGCTCGATGATGCGATCGTTGACGAACCAGATGACCGGGAGGAACATGAATGTCATTCCGGCGATGAAGAACCAGTTGCCGGCGATATTGGTGGTGAAGGTGCCGAACGTGCTTTCGACGGCAGCTTCGGTGATGCCGAACAGCAGCGCGTCGAGCTGGCCCGGGACAAGGTTGGCCGAAAAACCCCCTGAGACGCCGGCGAAGGCGGCCGTAATGCCCGCAACGGGATGACGTCCGACGGCGTGGAAAATCAGCCCGGCAAGCGGGATCAGGACCACATAGGCCGCATCGGCGGCGAGATTGCCCATCATGCCGACAAAGACTACGATTGGCGTCAGGAGCGCCTTGGGCGCCCCGCCGACCCCGGCGCGCATGGCGGTACCCAGAAGCCCGGCACGCTCCGCCACGCCGGCGCCGAGCATCACCACAAGCACGTAGCCGAGCGGGTGGAAGTGCGTGAACGTCTGCGGCATTTCGACCCACAGCCGGCGAATATTCTCCGCCGAGATCAGGCTGACCGAGGAAATGATGCGGGCCGAACCGGTGGCCTCGTCGATCTCGGTGGGATGAAGGGCCGACCAGCCCGCCAGCGAGGCGACGATGGAGATCACGACCAGTGCCAGTATCAGCCAGAAGAACAGGAACACGGGGTCCGGCAGGCGATTGCCGGTCCGCTCGATCCAGCCAAGGATGCCTTTGTTCATCTGAGTGCTTGCCGCTGCCGCTTCGCTCATGCCTGTCTCCATCCTGAAAGACGGTAATTGCAATGGCTAGCAGGCCAAAACGTCGTCGTCTGCCTTGTGCATGGAAATCTTCCCCGGATAGCGGCCGGCCCTCGCACCATG
Source organism: uncultured Sphingomonadaceae bacterium (assembly GCA_964422665.1). Classification (GTDB taxonomy): domain Bacteria; phylum Pseudomonadota; class Alphaproteobacteria; order Sphingomonadales; family Sphingomonadaceae; genus DASWIR01. Next base: position 6,872 of record CAYRCH010000103.1, read on the forward strand.
GTAGCGTTGGCCGATGGCCAAGCTGTATTTCTATTATGCCAGCATGAATGCGGGGAAATCGACCACGTTACTTCAGGCCGATTTCAATTACCGCGAGCGCGGAATGGCCACCATGCTGTGGACCGCTGCCGTGGACACGCGGTCTGCGGACCAGCCAATTGCGAGCCGGATCGGCCTGCAGGCCGGCGCGCATCTTTTTGGGGACGAAACCGATCTATGGGCCGAAGTCATGGACGAGCACCGCGCCGCGCCGCTGGCCTGCGTGCTGATCGACGAGGCGCAGTTTCTTGCGCCTCATCAGGTGTGGCAGTGCGCACGGCTGGCCGATGAAGGGGGGATCCCGGTGCTCTGCTACGGGCTGAGGACCGATTTCCAGGGCGAATTGTTCCCCGGCTCGGCGGTCCTTCTGGGCATTGCGGACGCGCTAATTGAGCTCAAAGCCGTATGTCATTGCGGCCGCAAGGCGACGATGAACCTCCGGGTCGATGAGGAGGGCACCCCGATTAGCGAGGGCGCCCAGACCGAGATCGGCGGGAACGAGCGTTACACAGCCTTGTGCCGCCGGCACTTTGCCGAGGCCTTGGGGCGCTATCGCAGCTAGGCACCTGCGCTTCTGCACCCTATCTCCCCCGCCATGACCGACACGATCCTCCTGATCCTCGCCCTTGTGCCATGCTTGGTGATCGCCATCGTGTTTCACGAAGTGGCGCATGGCTGGACTGCGCTGGCGCTGGGCGATCCGACTGCGAAGGAGCAGCGGCGGCTCAGCCTCAATCCTATCCGCCATGTCGATCCAGTCGGTACGCTGATAGTGCCCGGAGCGCTGGCATTCTTTGGCGGGCCGATTTTCGGCTGGGCCAAGCCTGTGCCGGTCAATCGCCGCAGGCTCGACAATCCGCGCTACGGCATGATGGCGGTCGCAGCCGCGGGCCCTGCCACCAACCTGCTACTGGCGGGTGTCGGTGCCGTGGTGCTTGGTTTGCTCGCACGCGGACTGACGGCGCCGCCGGAAGGCTTGCTCGCCTTCACTTTCATGGCGCTGCAATATTTCTTGATGATCAACATCTTCCTCGCCCTGTTTAACCTGCTGCCGATCCCGCCGTTCGACGGTTCGCATATTGTCGAAGGACTGCTGCCGCGCTCCATGGCGACGCAATATGCGCGGCTGCAGCAGGTCGGCATGTTCCTGCTGATCGCACTGATTGCGGTCACCTGGGCCTTTCCAGACAGTGGCATCATCGAAAATGTGGTCCTCCCGCCGGTCGAATGGCTGCAGAACAAGTATATGCAGCTGGCCTTCAAGATCGCGGGAGGCTGAGATCGTGTTCGGTGCCCCTTCCTTGAATCTGGCCGAACGGGCGCATGTCGCTGTTGCTCGCCCATGGTAAAGGTTGCCCCCCACGGCTGGATCGTGCTCGACAAGCCGCCGGGTCTCGGATCGACGCAGGCCGTGGCGGCGGTGAAGCGCAATTTGCGCGAGGCGGGTCATCCGAAAACGAAGATCGGCCATGGCGGGACGCTCGATCCGCTGGCCGAGGGCGTGCTGCCGATTGCGCTCGGCGAAGCGACCAAGCTCGCCGG
>CAYRCH010000104.1:0-2930 GCA_964422665.1 uncultured Sphingomonadaceae bacterium
TGCGCTGGTTCAAGGGGCCCGAACGCTGCATGATGCATGTGTTCAACGCCTATACCGAAGGCGACAAGGTAGTCCTCTACGCGCCGTTTTACGATTCCAATTTCTTCCCGTTCTTCCCCAATGTCGACGGAAGCCCGTGGGATCCGTCGAAGGCCAAGGGTTATGTCCGCAAGCTGACCTTCAACCTCAATTCGAAGAAGGATAGCTGGGAGGAGGAAATCCTCTTTCCTACGGAGATCGTCGATCTCGGCAAGGTCGATCACCGCTTCACGACCATGCGCCAGCGCTACGGCTTCACCAGCTTCGCCGATCCGACCAAACCGTTCGACGAGGCGCTGGCTGGGAATCTGCGTGGCCGGGCCGTCAACTCCTATGGCCGGTTCGACTGGGACACAGGCAAGCTCGACAGTTTCTTCGTCGGCGATACCCATTCGATGCAGGAATGCACCTTCGTGCCGCGCCGGGGAAGCACTGCGGAAGGCGACGGCTATCTGATCGGCACAGCCTCCAACTTGGCAACGCTGTGCACCGAACTGGTGATAGTCGATGCCCAGCGGTTGGGCGAGGGCGAGCTTGCACGCGTCTACCTGCCGTTCCGCGCCTCGACCCAGGTTCACGGCTACTGGTACGACATCGAGCAATTGCAAGCAGGAGAGCGCGCCGCATGATCGATCGCAGGGATGCCATCAGGGCGCTCGCCGCCACCGGCGGGGCAGTGCTGGCAGCGCGCGGCGCCACCGCGGCGGCGCACAGCCCGGCTGCGGAAGACTTGCCGCCGGTGCGCGATTTCGGCGGGCTGCAGACCCGCTATGCTTTCTCGGTCAGCGTGTTCTTCAAGGAACGGGTGATGATCGATGCGCCCTATCGCCGCGCCTTCGTGCCCGCGATCGGCGGCGAAATCTGGGGCCCGCGCCTGACCGGCATCGTGGTGCCCTATGGCGGTGCTGATTTCGGCGGCGGCGGTGGCCCTCTGGACGCGCACTACATGTTCCGCGCGGATGACGGGACGCCGATCTACATCAATAATCGCGGCTACATGAAGCGCGTCGGCGCACCTGCCAGTGTCGAGCGAAGCGAAGGTCCGACCAATCCTGATGGCAGCTTCAGCCAGGATTTCGTCGCTCCGCCCGATTCCGATGTGCCTTTGCGCATGCGCACCTCCCCCTTCTTCGAAGCGCCGGCCGATAGCGCCCATGCGTGGATGAACTCCACCCTCTTCATCGGCCATGGCCTTCGCCGGACCGATCCCGACCGCACGGTCTTCACCTATTACGAGGTGCTGTGATGCTGGAACGCGAGTTTTCCGAGAGCATCGACCATGGCGATGAATTCATCGCCGATGTCGGGTTTGCGCCCGCCTTCACCGTGACGATCGAGCACGACCTGGCCGAACCCATCGCTGCGCCCGGGGGTACCCGCCTGTTCCGCAGGATTACCGGCGGCAGGATTTCGGGCCGGATCGAAGGCACGCTCTATCCCGATGGCGCGGGCGAATATTCGGTCCTGCGCCCTGACGGTGTGACCGAAATCAGCACCCATGTGATCCTGCGCGCGCAGGACGGCCAGTGGCTCTATCTCTACAATATGGGTTACGCCCGGCCCGACGGATATTACCGCGTCACCAGCTGGGTGGATGCGGATGTGCGCGGCCAGCATGACTGGACATCGGGCCTGTTCTTCATCGGCACGGGGAAAATGGCTGCGGATGGCCGCAGCACCGCGATCGAATATTTCGAAGTCACCTGAGACGGGCGCCAAGCTCGCGGCGAGGAGAGGATATGAAGGGGATATTTGGCGGGCGGATGATCGTCCTTTCGGCGCTGGCCTTGGCGGCCGTTGGCTGCTCTCGGGCGGGGGATCCGGAGCAGGAGATCGCCTCCGGCGAATGCGACAAGGCCTGTCTCGAAGACGTCGCAGCCGAATACCGCGCGGCCTATCTCGCGCACGATCCGTCCCTCGCGCCTTTTGCCGAAAATGTCCGCTACACCGAGAACAATATCGAAATGCCGTTCCCCGACGGCACCTGGGACACCGTGACCGAGGATGTCGGCCCTGCGCTGGTCATGTCCGACCCCGAATGGGGCCAGGTGGCGATTTTTACGCCTGTGAAACAGCGCGAGATCGAAGGCTATCTGGGTGCGCGGCTGAAGGTCGAAGGCGGCAGGATCATCGAGATCGAGCATATCATCTCCACGCGCCGCAACCTTTCCACTCCCCCGACGCCGATCGCTCCGATCGCCGAATACAAGTTCGACCCGCTGCTGGATGAGGTTGTGCCGGAGGAGAAGCGCGCGACGCGCGACGAACTCGCCGCCCATGCCAACGGCTATTTCGATACGCTGCAGATGAACGATGGCGAGATCCGCGGCACCTGTTTCAAGCCCGAGGCGATCAGGCGCGAGAACGGCATGCTATTCGAGGATATCAAGGGCGGGTTCGAATCCGGCCGCTACCTGTTCAACAATCGCGTGCGGCGCGAAGTGCTGCTGATCGACGAGGAGCGCCAGATCGCGCTGGCCCGCGGCTTCATCGACCATAAGGGGCAGCTCGACACTTATGAGCTGACCGATGGCACGCCGGCAAAGTCGATCTTCCAGGAGCCGCAGAGCTGGGGCCTGCTGGAAGCGTTCAAGGTCAATGACGGCTGCATTTCCTCGGTCGCCGCGACCTTCTACCAGGCGCCATATTACACAGTCTCGCCCTGGACGCCGGAAGGGCAGCGCTGAGATACACGGATTGATCGAGTGAACCGGCCCGAGGCCGCACCATGGGAGGGGATATGGCAAAATTTGCGATCGCGGCCGCATTGGCGGTCTCACTGGCGCTGGCAGGCTGCACGAAGGTCGAGGAAGATACGCCTCCCGCCGGTGCGCAGCAGGCGCCCGTCTTCGAATTGACGCCAGCGATCATCGCCATGCGCTGGCAATGGC
>CAYRCH010000104.1:3030-5494 GCA_964422665.1 uncultured Sphingomonadaceae bacterium
CAGGCGCCCGTCTTCGAATTGACGCCAGCGATCATCGCCATGCGCTGGCAATGGCTCAATCCCGAGATCAACAGCTTCACGTTCCGCGAAGCGAAGAATGTGTTCGAATATCGCGACGTGCGTCGCGGCGGCGATGTGTGGGAGCTGCCGAGCGCCGAAACGCTCATCAAGCCCGCCGGCTATGCCGAATTCGCCGAACGCACTTTCACCAATGCGATGCTGGTGCTGAAGGACGGGCAGATCGTCTTCGAGGATTACCGCAACCGCATGACGCCGAATGTGCGGCACACGGCATTCTCGATGTCGAAGACGATCACCGCCATGCTGGTCGGGATCGCGCTGGATCGCGGAGAGATCGCCTCGCTCGACGATCCGGCGCAGCAATATGTGCCGCAGCTTGCCGGCACCGGCTATGATGGTGTCAGCATCCGCCAGATCCTGCAGATGCGCTCGGGGGTCGATTACCAGGAGCGTTACGATTTCGGCGACAATCCCAGCTTTGCCGGGCGGCTGCACGAACAGGCGATAATCCTCAATCGCATGCGCTTTGCCGAAGGTGCGCTTGAGACCGAGCGCGGCAACGAACCGGGCAGCACATTCAACTACTCGACGCTCGATACGATGGTGCTTGGCTGGGTTCTCGAGGAGGCAACTGGCGAGGCGCTCGAAGCGCAGATGCAGCAGCGGATCTGGCAGCCGCTGGGGGCCGAGGCGGACGGGTTCTGGCTCGCCGATGGTCCGCCCAGTCAGGGAAGGGCCCTCAACGGAATGGGCTTCAACGCCACCTTGCGCGATTTCGCGCGGCTCGGGCAGCTTATGCTGGATGATGGCATGCGCGGCGAAACGCGGATCCTGCCCGAAGGGTGGGTGGCGCAGATGACCGCGATGGAGCCGACCGGTGCACCCGCAGGGGCCGGCTTCCCCGGTTACGGTTTCCAGACCTGGAAGATCGACGACCGGCCGGGCTCATACTCGGCCGTAGGTCTTGCCGGGCAGTTCATCTATGTCCAGCCGGAAAGCCGCACAGTGATCGTCAAGCTGAGCCATTACCCGCCGGTCGAGCCCGAGCATGTGATGCCGGAGACGCTGGCAATGTTCGCGGCGATTGTGGAGCAGGGCGAATAGGGCGCCCGCAATATCCGCAGGCGGAACGCGGGAGCGCTAGGCTACGACAACTTCTCTGGCCTGTGATGCCACGATCCTCTGAAGCAGGGCGTGCAGGTGCTGCAATTCTTCCGGAGAAAGCGAGGCGGTCAGGTGCCGGTCATGACGCCCGACAAGGTCTTGCAGTTCGGCGAGGGTTCGTTCGCCTGTTCCGGTCAGGTATACGCCGTGCGAGCGCCTGTCCTTGCGGTCCTGCCTTCTGGCGATGCAATCGCGGGATTGCCAGAAATCGACAGCGAGCGTAGCGGCCGGCTTTGTCAGGCCGAGGATCGCCGCCAGCTGTACCTGCTGCAGGCCGGGATTGGCCCCGACGACTTCCAGCACCGAGTAGCGCAGCGGCGTTATCGTCTTGTCGCCTACCGCGTCGCCGAAACTGCTGAAGTCGAGCACGCTCGCCTTGCGCAGCAGGAACCCCGTCAGGGACGGGAGCTGGCCGTAATCGAAAGCGGAATCGAACAGACCCAGCTCGGCTGCGGGCTTCTTGGACAAACTTCAACTCCCCCATTGGCTCCGGTGAGCCGGACTTAATCCACGCGGATGGCGGCGTGAGCAAGCCGTTTCCGGACATTGTCAATATAGTTACCGGCCTATACAGTTATTGACAATAACTAAAATCCTTGCGATTTCCCGCCGCGAGGTCACGGCAATGGTTTGCCGCGATGAAGCTTGGAAAAACCGGGCGGCAGGCTTTCGCTTCAAGCCGCCAGTGGGAGGAAGCAATGAATCTTAAAGGTCAGTCGGCCTTGTTGGCCCGTTGCAGTGTTCTTGGCATGGCTGCGGCTTCGATGCTGGCTTTCACGCCGGCACAGGCGCAGGAAGATGCGCAGCCGCAGGCGGAAACCGGTGAGCCGGGCAATGCCATTATCGTTTCCGCGCGCCGCCGCGACGAATCCCTGCAGGAAACGCCTGTTGCGGTGACCGTGTTCAGCGGCGAAGCGCTGGAAGACCGCCAGGTCACCCAGACGCAGGATCTGGAAAAGTTCACCCCCAGTCTGCAGTTCAAGCCGGCCGGCCAGCTTTCGGGCAACAGCGCCGCTTCGGTCGTGTTCATCCGCGGCGTCGGCCAGCTCGATCCCACAGCGGCCGTGGACCCCGGCGTCGGCGTTTACATCGACGAAGTATATGTCGGCCGCTCGGTCGGCGGGACCATCGAACTCGGCGATATTGGCAGCGTAGAAGTGCTGCGCGGCCCGCAGGGCACGCTGTTCGGCCGCAACACGATTGGCGGCGCCATCCTGGTCAAGACCCGCGAGCCCGAACTCGGCGTGCTTTCCGGCAAGGGACGCTTCCGCGTGGGCGA
>CAYRCH010000104.1:5594-8393 GCA_964422665.1 uncultured Sphingomonadaceae bacterium
CGACGACGCGCGCTGCGCCAACGATTTCTACGAGATGGGCCCCTATGTAAACGGCGGCACGGCGGACGTCCTGAGCACATCGGAAGTCTGGGGTTTGTCGGGCACTGTCAGCCTCGACCTCACCGATACGCTGACGCTCAAGAGCATCACCGCCTATCGTGAAACCGACTCTCGCGGCATTCGCGATGCCGATAACACGCCGTTCCTGATCATCACGACCGATGTGGGGTCGGAATCGAAGCAATTCAGTCAGGAGCTGCAGCTCCAGCTCGATGCGGGCTCCGTCAGCGGTATCCTCGGTGGCTATTATTTCGACGAGGATACGTTCGAGCGCGCCACCGTGCCGCTGTCCTTCCCGCCTTCGCCTCCGCTGATCGGTTCGATCCTCGCGGGCGGACCGGGAAGCCGCGACCTGCAGTTCTCCGATCTCGAAACCAAGTCGGTGGCGATCTTCGGCGAATTGTCAGTGGAAGTCGCGCCGGGCCTCGAGCTGAGCGGCGGCCTGCGCTACACCGACGACCAGAAAACCTATCAAGGTACGGTGCTGAATTTGTTCCCGGAAACGCTGCCGGATCCGGATCCGTTGCCGACCGATGCGATCCCGGATGGCGGGCCGCTGTTCATCTACAACACGCCCAACGAGGCGTCCTTCTCCGCCCTCACCGGGTCGGCCAGCATCCGCTACACCTTCAACGAATGGCTCAACGGCTACGTGTCCTATGCCCGAAGCTTCAAGTCAGGGGGCTTCAACACGCGCTACAACGCGCCGCCGCCAGGCAGTGTCCCCGTTCCCTTCGATGAAGAAACGGTCGACAGCTATGAAATCGGTGCAAAGATGGATTTCGGCGATTTCCGGCTGAACCTCGCCGCGTTCCAGGCCGATTACAAGGACATCCAGCTGGTGTTCCGTCAAGGAGTGGTGCCGCTGCTGTTCAATGCGGGCGAGGCGCGCATCCGCGGTTTCGAAGCGGAAGCAAGCTACCGTGCGGGCGGCTTCACCTTCGATGCCGGGATGAGCATTCTCGACGACGAGATCCTCACCATCACCCCGGTGCCGGGCGCCACCGCGACTGTGGCTCCGGGGGACGAACTGCCGCTGACCCCGTCCTTCCAGGGCAATTTCGGGATCTCCTACGAATTCCCGGTCGGCGGCGACATGTACCTGACGCCGCGTTTCGACGGGTCCTATACGTCATCGGTGGTGTTCATCACCGGCAGCGTGCCGGAGATCGAGCAGGATGGCTATTTCGTCGGCAATGCCTCGCTCACGCTGGCGCATGACAATGGCTGGAAGCTGCAGGGCGGCGTGTCCAACCTGTTCGACGAGCGCTACCTCATCCAGGGCAACGCCTCGCTCGGCACGCTGGGCTATGCGGAGAAGATCTTCGCCCGTCCGCGGCAATGGTACGTACAGGCGAGCATCGAGTTCTGATCTCGCTGCCAGCACTGGTCGGTGCGGCATTTTCGCGGCCTGACCACTGCCCAAACGATCAGGGCGCGGAGCCAAATGGTTCCGCGCCCTGCTCCGTTTCGACCTGGCACTGCAATTCTCGCCAAGTAACGCAGTGTAACGGCAGCGTTTACCGTAATTAACTTGTGAGAGCCGGCGCCGATCCTCTTCCGCCTCCCTTGTCGCAACCAGACGCGGCTCAGGGAGTGCGAAGTGAACAGCAGGATATATTGGAGTTGCGGTGTTGCCTTGGCGGCAATGAATTTGTGCGCGGCAGTCTCGGCCAGCGCACAGGAGCCCTGGGAGGCTGGGGAGGACGCGGTCAGCGCTGAGACCATTCTCGTTCTTGGCGAACGGCTGGAAGAATCCGTTCCGGAAGAGCTCGAGAAATACGGTTCGCGCCTCGAAATCATTTCCGGCGAGGATATCGACAAGGCCGGCTACACCGATACCTCGCAGGTGCTGCAATACCAGGTGCCGGGCCTCTATCTCGCGCCGCAGAGCGGGGCGTTCGATTATGTCAACATGTCGCTGCTGGGTTCGCGCTCCAGTGATATCCTGGTGCTGGTCGATGGCGTGCGCATGTCGAACCGCCTTTACGCGACGACCAGTCCGTTCGAGACGATCCCTGCGCATATGATCGAGCGGATCGAAGTGCTGAAGGGCGGACAGGGCCTCTATTACGGAACTCAGGCGGTCGCCGGCATCATTAACGTCGTGACGAAGGGCTTCAGCGGGCAGACCGACGGCGCGATCGAGGCGGGCATCGACACCAATGACGGTCGCCATATCAACGGCTATGCGCGCGGCGGCGTGGGTGATCACCATTTCGTGGGCTATGCATCCTACGACCAAGCCGACGGTTTCTATCCGTTCCGCGAGGAAGATGTGCAGCCCAGCGCGACCTATCGTCCGCGCCGGTACGACAGCACGACCTTCGGGCTGAAATATGCGTTCGAGCCGACGAATGCATTCCGCGTGTCTGGCTCTTACCAACACACCGAAGGGTCGTATGACCGGCCTTATGCGGAGGACGTTCACGAGGCGTACAACACGCGCAACGAGGAAATCGGCTCGCTCAAGATCGACTGGTCGCCGTCCGAGCGCCTCGACCTCTATCTCAAGGGCTACTGGCATGACTGGGATTCGAACTGGGTCCAGCTGTTCAACGTTCTCGGGCCGGACGGCCTGCCCACCGGCGAACTGACCGGCGCCAATGCGCCCGGCGAATGGGCGTTCGAGGATCGGGGCGTCAATTTCCTCGCCGAATTCCATGCTTCGGAGGCGATCACCATCGCTGCCGGCTACGACTGGCAGAAATATGACGGGATGGACGACGTCTTCCTGAT
>CAYRCH010000105.1:0-2385 GCA_964422665.1 uncultured Sphingomonadaceae bacterium
GCCCACCCCCGGCCCCTCCCGCAAGCGGGAGGGGAGAAGATCGCTCCGAACCCGACCATTCGCTCAAGGATCGCGCAACACAATCCCCCTCCCGCCTGCGGGAGGGGTTAGGGGTGGGCCCGCCCGGCGATGGCTTCCCGGATCACCACCCCCAATCCCCCGTTTTGCGTTTCCGCCCGCGCTGCTATGGGCCCCTCCATGCTTTCCATCGACGCCCTTACCGTCCGGCTTGGCGGCCGGACCATTCTCGAGCGCGCCACCGCCGCGATTCCGCAGGGGGCGCGGGTCGGGCTGATCGGGCGCAATGGCGCGGGCAAGTCGACGCTGATGAAGGCGATTATCGGCGAGATCGAGCCGGATGAGGGCGAGATCGCCAAATCGCCCAAGGTCCGCCTCGGCTATATCGCGCAGGAGGCGCCAAGCGGGTCGCTCACTCCGGAAGAGGCGGTGCTGGCCGCCGACGTCGAGCGCACGCGGCTGCTGGCGGAATCGGAAAGCTGCACCGATCCCGACCGGCTGGGCGATGTCCATGAGCGCCTCCTGGCGATCGACGCCTATAGCGCGCCCTCGCGCGCGGCGCGGATCCTCACCGGGCTCGGCTTCGACGAGGAGATGCAGCAGCGCCCGCTCGATACGTTCTCCGGCGGGTGGAAAATGCGCGTCGCGCTCGGCGCGCTGCTGTTTTCCGAGCCCGACGTGCTGCTGCTCGACGAGCCTTCCAACCATCTCGATCTCGAAGCCACCCTATGGCTCGAAAGCTTCCTGAGGAGCTATCCCGCCACGCTGCTGCTGATCAGCCATGAGCGCGATTTGCTCAACAAGGTGGCCGATCACATCCTCCACCTCCAGGGCGGCAAGCTGACGCTCTATAGCGGCGGCTATGACAGCTTCGAGAAGCAGCGGGCGGAACGCGCCGCGCAGCTCGAAGCGGCCAGGGCCTCGCAGGATGCGCAGCGCGCGCGGCTGCAGGACTACATCGCCCGCAACAGCGCCCGCGCATCGACCGCCAAGCAGGCCCAGTCGCGGGCCAAGATGCTGGCGAAGATGCAGCCGATCGCCGCGCTGGTGGACGATCCCTCGCTCAGTTTCGCCTTTCCCGATCCCACCGAGCTGCGCTCCCCCATGGTGCGGCTGGAGGATGCCGCCGTCGGATATGGCGGCGGGGAGCCGGTGCTCAAACGGCTCAATCTGCGGATCGATGCCGACGACCGGATCGCGCTGCTCGGCCGCAACGGCAATGGCAAGACCACGCTGGCGCGGCTGCTGGCGGCGCAGCTTGCCCCGAGCGACGGGCGGATGGATGCGCCGGGCAAGATGAAGGTCGGCTATTTCACCCAGTACCAGGTGGAAGAGCTGGCCGGCGCGGCCACCCCGCTCGAGCTGATGACCCGCGCGATGGACGGCCAGCCGCCCGGCGCCGTGCGCGCGCAATTGGGGCGGTTCGGCTTTTCGGGCAACCGGGCGACGACGAAAGTGGAGAAGCTCTCGGGCGGGGAGCGGGCGCGGCTGGCGCTGGCGCTGGTGACGCGCGATGCGCCGCATTTGCTGATCCTCGACGAGCCGACCAACCATCTCGACGTCGATGCCCGCGAAGGGCTGATCCAGGCGCTCAACGACTATACCGGCGCGGTGATCCTGATCAGCCATGACCGGCACATGGTCGAGCTGACCGCGGACCGGCTGGTGCTGGTCGATGGCGGCACGGCGCGCGAATATGACGGCGGGATGGAGGATTATATCGACTTCGTGCTCGGCCGGAACCAGCCGAAGAAGGCGGAGGGCGAGAAGCCGGCGAAATCGGGCGGGGGCAGATCGGGCGGGGCGAAATCCGCCAAGGCGCGCGCGCAGATGCGGCAGGTGCAGGCGGAGATCGCGAGGGTCGAGAAGGCGGTGGCGCAGCTGCAGGCCGATTGCACCGAGCTCGACCGGGCGATGTACGAGCCGGCCAATGCGGCGCCGATGCTGGCGGACAGGCCGATGGGCGAGCTGCTGGCCGAGCGGGCGCGATTGTCGGGCGAGCTCGAGCAGGCCGAGGCGGAATGGCTGGCGCTGTCCGAACGGCTCGAGGCGATCCAGCGCGGATAGGGGGCGGGGCGCGCTCCTGCATCTTGCGGCCGAACCGCCGCGCAGCTAAGCGCCGCCGATGCTGCGCCGCCTTTACGACTGGACCATGGCCAAGGCGGCGCATCCGCATGCGGAGTGGTGGCTGGCCTTCTTCGCCTTCGTCGAGTCGAGCTTCTTCCCGATTCCGCCGCACCCGCTCCTGGGCCTGATGTGCCTGGCCGAGCCGAACAAGGCGATCCGCTTCGGGATCATCTGCACCGTCGCCTCGGTGCTGGGCGGGCTGTTCGGCTATGCGATCGGCTATTTCCTCTACGAGGCGGT
>CAYRCH010000105.1:2485-5809 GCA_964422665.1 uncultured Sphingomonadaceae bacterium
CTGTTCGGGCGGCCCATCAAGGCTTTCATCGACAAATATCTCGGCCTGCTGACCGGATTGTTCGTGGTGCTGGTCATCGGCGGCTTCATCGCCTTCACCCAGATCGACCGCGGCGCCTCGGGCGAAGTGCAGGACAAGTGCGAGGCCGCCACCACCGTGCAGCGCGGCTGAGCCTCCGGTCAAATTTCCTCCCATCCTGTGGAAAATCGCCCCCGCCGGCCCGCGCCATCTTGCCAGCAGGGCGGGTTCGCGATTCCATGCCGTCAATCTTCCTTTCGGCTTCTTTTGCTATGGAGGAACGGATGGATACGGATCGCGACTTTGTGCGCCAGATCGCCGGATACGGTCTCTCGACCGTGGAAATCCATTATCACATGCCCGACCATCCCAGCCTGCTGCAGCTGTTCGTGATGCAGCAATATGACGTCGCGCCGAGCTTCCCCGAGCTCGACCGCTTCCTCGATTACTGGCGGCGCGAGATCGAGGCGGTGCTGCACTCGGTGCGCGTCGCCCATCAGCACCTGATCGGCCCCACCGAATGGCGCGCGGTCGACGGGGTGATCACGCTCCACTGACGCGGGGCGCGTCCCCGCCTCAGGCGAAGATCCCCAGCGGGTGATGCGCCCGCGCCACCGAATAGATGTAGAGGAAAGTCGCGGCCGCCCCGGTCAGCGACAGCAGCCGCCCCTTTCTGGTCGATCCGCGCAGCGCCATGTAGCCGAGCACGATATAGGGGACGAGCAGCACCACTTTCACCGTCAGCCAACCATTGGCGACGGGATATTGCTCGATGATGGTCATCAGCATCAGCGCCGCGGTCAGCAGCACCGTGTCCACCGTCCAGGAAAGGTAGCGCAGCGGCCAGGCCAGCGCCCATTGCCAGCCCATCAGGTTGAGCGCGAGCCCGCGGATGAGGAACAGCGCCCCGCTCGCCATCACCGAGGCGATGTGGACCCAGCGGATCTCGAGATAATACTCGATCATCGCGCGCGGCTCAGGCGGCGCGGGCGGCGCGGGTTTCCTCCGCTTCCTCCTCGGCGCTCTTCACCTCATGAAGCTCGCGCCGCGGCCGCAGCCACAGGCTGGCGATGAACCAGGTAAGCAGCAGCGCGCCAACCGCGAAGATCGTATCGCCCGGTACCCGCATCCAGACCAACAGGTCGACAATCGGCTGCTGCATGAATTCGGCCGAGCGGGCATACCAGTAGCCTTCGTCGATCGCCGCGATCAGCTGCAGCGTGCCCAGCGGCAGCAGGGTCAGCAGCGCCATCAGCGCCAGCCCGATATTGAAGCACCAGAAGCTGCCCTTCAGGATCCGCTCGTCCCATACGAGCTGCGGCAGCATGCCGCGCAGGCAGAACAGCACCAGCCCGATGCCCAGCATGCCGTACACTCCGAACAGCGCCGTATGTCCGTGCAGCGGGGTGAGGTTGAGGCCCTGCATGTAGTAAAGCGAAAGCGGCGGGTTGATCAGGAAGCCGAACAGGCCGGCGCCGACCAGGTTCCAGAACGACACGGCGAGGAAGAACATCACCGGCCATTTGTAGCGCTGCATCCACGGTGTCGCGCTGGAGAGCTTCCAGTGCTCGTATGCCTCGAAGCCGATATAGGCGAGCGGCACCACTTCGAGCGCGGAGAAGCTCGCCCCGATCGCCATCACCGCGATCGAGGTGCCCGAGAAATAGAGGTGGTGCAGCGTGCCCAGCACTCCGCCGGCCATGAAGATGATTGTGGCGAACAGCACGGCGACCGTTGCCGTGGTCACCGGGATCAGCCCCAGCCGGGTGAACAGGAAGGCCACCACCGCGGTGGCGAAGACCTCGAAGAAGCCCTCCACCCACAGATGGACCAGCCACCAGCGCCAGTATTCGACCATCGAGAGCGACGTGTGCTCGTTCCACATCAGCGCCGCGCCGAAGAACAGCCCGATCGCCACGGCGGAGAGGAAGAACAGGGCGGTGATCGAGCGCGATTCGTTGCGCTCTTTCAGCGCGGGCCACAGCGCGCGGCCCACCAGCGTCAGCCAGATGAGCAGGCCGATGAACAGGAACCACTGCCAGAAGCGGCCCATATCGGCATATTCCCAGCCCTGGTGGCCGAACCAGAAATTGTTCTCCAGTCCGAGGCTCTGCATCACGGCGAGCCACTGGCCCGAGAATGAGCCGACCACGATCACCAGCAGGCAGGCCCACAGCACATTGACGCCGAGCCGCTGGAAGGGCGGCTCGTAGCCCGAGATCGCCGGGGCGATGTAGAGCCCGGTGCCGAGCCAGGCGACCGCGATCCACAGCACCGCAAGCTGCGTGTGCCAGGTTCGGGTGATCGAATAGGGCAGGATTTCCGCGGCCTCGTAACCGTACACCAGCTGGCCTTCGACCTGGTAATGCGCGGTCATCGCGCCCAGCAATATCTGCACCAGGAACAGCGCCAGCAGCACCCAGAAATACTTGGCCGTCGCCTTCATCGAAGGGGTTATCACCACTTCGCGTAAGGGATCGCTTTTCGGCAGATCGTGCTCGCGCTCGCGCCGTCCATGCGTGACCGCGTAATGCCAGCCGAGAAGCGCAATGCCCGCCAGCAGGAAGGTGACACTGAAGGCGGACCAGATGAAAGTCGTCGCTGGCGGGCGGTTTCCGACGAGCGGTTCGCTCGGCCAGTTGTTGGTGTAGGTGATTTCCTGATCGGGGCGCTCCGCTGCCGCGGCCCAGGCCGTCCACCAGAAGAACGCGGTCATCGATTCGCGATTGGCTTGGTCGGGGACCGTGTCGTTCTTCATCGCGTAGTTTTCGCGCAGCTCGGCGGTTGCGGGGTCGTTGCCGAACAGGCTGACATAGTGATCGGCTACTGTGTCGATCGCCTCGGCGCGCTCGTCGCTGATGGTGATCGTGCCGGTCGCCTCGTCATAGGTATTGCGCCGCATCTCGGTCTGGAGCCGGCGCTGCAGGCCCGAAAGCTGTTCCTCGGTCAGCTCGTCATAACCCGCGCCGTGCTCAGCCTGGCCCCAGGCGTCGAGCCGCGCCACGGCTTCGCGGTGCAGCCAGTCAGCGGACCAGTCGGGCGCGACATAACCGCCGTGTCCCCAGATCGAGCCGAGCTGCATCCCGCCCATCGATTGCCAGACCTGCCGTCCGCGCTGGATGTCGCCCCGGGTGAAGACCGTCTGCCCGCTTTCGGTCACCACCTGTTCGGGCATGGGCGGCGCCTTCATGCTGATGTCGCGGCCGACCAGCAGCAGGACCGCGAATGACGCGGTCAGCAGGACGGCCAGCCAGATCCAAAGCTTGCGGGTACTGCTCATATTCCTCTCCCGGAATGCGCGGACAG
>CAYRCH010000105.1:5909-8310 GCA_964422665.1 uncultured Sphingomonadaceae bacterium
CAGATTTGTTCCCCGCTTGTGGCACCTTGCGCGGGTTTAATGGTAAGTAAGATGCTAATTAGAAAATTGCGCAGGGACAACCCTGCCCGCCGAAACCCTGGTCAGGAGGATGCCGATGAAAACCCGCGGAGAAGAAATGCTCGCCTTGCGCAAATCCCGCATGGCCGCCGCCCCGCCGGTACTGAGAGGCGGGTTCCGGCCGTTCTTCTTCCTCGGCTCTCTCTGGGCGGCGCTGGCGCTGGTCCTGTGGATATTCGCCTATCTCGGCACACTGACGCTGCCGGCTGCATTCGATGCGCTGGCGTGGCACCGCCATGAAATGCTGTTCGGCTTCGTCGGCGCGATCGTGGCCGGTTTTCTGCTGACGGCGATTCCCAACTGGACCGGGCGCCTGCCGATTGCCGGGGGGCCGCTGGCCGCGCTGGCGGGATTATGGCTGGCGGCAAGAATCGCGGTCTTCTGGTCGGATGTGTTCGGACTGGCGGTGGCGGCCGCGCTCGATGTGGGCTTCTACTTCGTTTTTGCCTTCGTCGCCGGGCGCGAAGTGCTGGCGGCGAAGAACCGCAACCTGCCGGTCGTCGGCCTGGTGCTGCTCCTGGGTCTTGCGAACGCGGCGGACTATGCCGGCGCCGCCCTCCTGATCCCGGACCCGGAGGTGGGCTACCGCACAGGGATCGCGCTGGTGGTGATGATGATCACCCTGATCGGCGGGCGGATCGTCCCATCATTCACACGCAACTGGATGGCGAAGGCCGGCATTTCGCAGGGGCTGCCGGACCAGCCCGGACGGTTCGACCAGCTCGCCATTGCCGTCACCGCCGCGGCGCTGCTCGGGTGGGTGTTGGCCCCTTCCACCAACCCGGTCGGAATAGGTCTTGCGCTCGCGGGCCTCGTCCAGTTTGTCCGGCTGCTGCGCTGGCGCGGCTGGAAGACGCTGCGCGATCCGATCGTGGTGGTGCTGCATGTCGGCTATCTGTGGATCCCGGCGGGCCTGCTCCTGCTCGGCTGGAGCATCGTCGATCCCGCCATTCCCCGCACCGCCGCGATCCACGCGCTGACCGCGGGCGCCATGGCGACGATGATCCTCGCCGTCATGACCCGCGCGACGTTGGGCCACACCGGGCGCGAGATCCAAGCCGGCGGCGCCACGGTGGCGATCTATGTGCTGGTCACGCTGGGCGCGCTGCTGCGGCTGGCCGCCCCGATGGGCTGGCTCGACTACCGCATGGGGATAGAGGCGGCAGGCGCGGCCTGGGCCGGGGCGATGCTGCTGTTCGCCATCGTTTACGGCCCGATCCTGTTCCGTCCCCGGCCGGGGGAGTGATGCGCGCGGCATGATGCCGCTTAGGGCCGCGCCGCCGCCTCGCGCCATTCGCCCGGGGCCAGCCCGTCCAGCGTCCAATCGCCGATGCGCCAGCGCACCAGCCGCAGTGTCGGGTGTCCGATAGCGGCCGTCATCCGCCGTACCTGGCGGTTGCGGCCCTCGGTGATGGTCAGCTCCAGCCAGCTATCGGGCACGTTCTTGCGATACCGGATCGGCGGGTCGCGCGGCCAGATCTCCGGCGGCTCGATCCGCCGCACCTGCGCCGGGCGGGTACGCCCGTCCTTCAATTCGATGCCCCGCCGCAGCTTCTCCAGGCTTTCCTCGGCCGGCTCGCCCTCGACCTGCACCAGGTAGGTCTTGGGCAGCTTGAAGCGCGGATCGGCAATGCGCGCCTGCAGCTTCCCGTCATTGGTCAGCAGCAGCAGCCCCTCGCTGTCGCGGTCGAGCCGGCCGGCGGGATAGATGCCGGGGCGGGAAATGTAGTCCGAAAGCGTCTCCCGTTGCGACCCGGCAGTGCCCTTGTCGGTAAACTGCGACAGCACGCCGAACGGCTTGTTGAACAGCACCAGGCTCATGCCCCGCCATTAGGGCCTGCCGCGGATCAGGGGAAGGCGCGGACTCCGCTCAGCGCCGGTCGCGGCCGCGCCAGTCGTCGTCCCGCCGGTCGCGGTGATAGCCCGACCAGTTTTCGCGCCGGTCGCGGCGATATTCGCGCCGCGCTTCCCAATAGCGGCGGTGTTTCGCATTCCACGAATGGCGATGGCCACGCCGGTCGTAAATGTAATAGCCCGTGCCCGGATAGTAATAGCCGTCATACCACCCGAAATAGGCGCTGCCGCCGTAGTAGGAGGAGCTTCGATAGGGGTGGCCGTCATAGCCGTAGCCGCCATAGGTCGAACAGCCGGCGAGCGCGGCCGAAGCCGCCACCGCCAGCGCCGCGGCGCGGATGGGGGGAATGTTCATGGCAATCATCTCCGAATTTTTTCAGAGGCTTACCATGATGGGGTGGCATTGAACTCGCCCTGAACCCGAAGGTTCGCGGAGGTTCATCGCGGGTTGGTCGAGGGGCCGAGCGCC
>CAYRCH010000106.1:0-6850 GCA_964422665.1 uncultured Sphingomonadaceae bacterium
CCCGTTGTTCTTAGCCGCCCTTTTCCTCGGCGTGTTCTGCCTCGGCCAGCGCCCGGATTTCCTCGGTCGCCGGGCGCGCCGGGTAATGGCAGCCGGTCGCTTCGCCCAGTCCTTTGAGATAGGCCCGGCGCATATATCCGGCGCTGATCGCGTCGCGCAGCTTGCGTTCGTGATCGTTGGCGCCGGACACTTCGCGGATCACCCCGCGGAAGGGGATGAAGCTTCCCAGCACGGATTGCGCAATGCGCCCCGCATGGAGCTCGCGCTTCTTCCAGTCGGCGATGTCGTAATCCTTGCCCAGCACCCGGTCGAGGCTGCTCACTTCCAGCATGATGCTGCTGCACCCGTTGAGCCGGGCGTAGGGATCGGCCTGCGCGCTCAGCAATATTTCGGGAATGTCGTCGCTGTTGAGATTGAGGTCGGTGATGGGAGTACTGGCGACTTCCATCGCGTCCACCCCGTCGTCCGTGACGGGTGCGTCGTCACGCGCCTGCGCCAGAGTTGGCAGTGCAGCGAGCACCAGCGCCGCCAGCGCGCTAGCGCCGCAAGTCCGCGAAAGTGTCACACTGATTGTCATCGCCTGTCTCCAGCCCCGTGTGTAGCCACCTGATCCGCTCCGCACTGCTGCCATGAGTGAAACTTTCTGGGTTAACGCTCATTCCGGCGTTTCGTTGCAACGTGTCGTCGCCGATGGCGCCCGCGGCTCTCAGCCCCTCCTCAAGATCGCCGGGTTCGATCAGCTCACGATTTTTCGCCGCCCACACGCCGGCATAGCAATCCGCCTGCAGCTCCATCCGCACCTGCAAATCGTTGGCGGCCGAGGGATTGCTCGCCTGCAGGCTGCGCACCTGGCCGGCCAGGCCGACCAGGTTCTGGATATGATGGCCATATTCATGCGCCATCACGTAGTAGCGTGCGAAATCCCCCGGCGCACCCATCTGCTGGTGCATCGTGTCGTAGAAACCGGTGTCGATGTAGATCCCTTCGTCGGAAGGGCAGTAGAACGGTCCGGCCGCGCTTGAGGCGGCCCCGCAGCCGGAGCGGACTCCCCCGCTGTAGAAGACCAGTGTCGGCTGGTTGAAGCGAATGTTCTCGCGCGCGAAAACCGGTGCCCAGGTTTCATCCAGCGAAGCCAAAGCGTTGCAGCTTTCCATTGCGTACTGGTTGTCGCTGCAGATCTGCACATCGGATTCGCCGCCTGCCTGCTGAGTGGCGGGGGCCGGGCCGGTATTCTGCATCTGCTCGATCGTGCCGAGCATCTGCCCCGGATCGGCGCCGAGGAAATAGGCGGCGGCAAGTGCAATCACGAGTGCACCGCAGCCGATTCCGCCGCGTCCGCCGGGCATTCCCCCGCCGCCACCCCGGCGTACATTGATGCTGCCGGGTCTGAACTGCCTGAGCCGCATTGTGCCCCCCTTATGCCGTATCCGATGAAAAATGACTGGACCCGGCGGGCGGGCCACGCTTGAATCCTGACATTCCAAACGCATGGAGTCGAGAATGTTCCTCGAAGGCAAGCACGCCCTGGTCACGGGCTCGACCTCAGGCATCGGCCTGGCCATAGCGCGCGCGCTTGCGGCCGAAGGGGCCAGGGTCACTCTCAACGGGTTCGGGGACGAAAGCGAAATCGCCGCGCTCTGCGAAGAGCTGGACGCCGGCTATTCGGGCGCTGACCTCACTAGCGGGGAAGGCGTCACCGAACTGATGGAGCAGGCCGGACCGGTTGACATACTGGTCAATAATGCGGGGATGCAGCATGTTGCGCCGGTGGAGGACTTTCCTCCGGAGAAGTGGGACGCGATCATTGCTCTCAACTTGTCGGCAGCGTTCCATACGGCGCGCCTTGCCGTGCCGCACATGAAGAAGCAGGGTTGGGGCCGGATCATCTCCACCGCGAGCGCTCATTCGCTGGCCGCCAGCCCGTTCAAGACCGCCTATGTCGCGGCCAAGCACGGCATCGCGGGGCTGACCAAGGTGCTGGCGCTGGAGCTTGCGGAACATGGCATAACGGCCAACTGCATCAGCCCGGGCTATGTCTGGACGCCGCTGGTCGAGAACCAGATCCCGGATACGATGGCGGCGCGGAACATGACTCGCGAAGAGGTGATCGAGAAGGTGTTGCTTGAAAAGCAGCCGTCCCGAAAATTCGTCCAGCCCGCGGAAATCGGTGCGCTCGCCCTATTTCTGTGCCGCGACGAGGCGCAGAACATCAACGGGGCGAACTACACCATCGATGGCGGCTGGTCGGCGGGTTAGTTGGACAGTTTGGTTGCCGCCCGTCGATCAGACGGGCGAATGCTGGTGAAATGCGAGTTTCCAGCCATCGCCGCGGCGTATATATGCCGAACTGATCAATGCCGCATAGGGATGGCCGTCCGCTCGCAAGACATCGACCCTGTAGCTGAGTACAGTAAAATCGTCGGTGGGACGAAGCAGGTGTCGGTCCGAAATCCGCAGGTCGCGCCAGCGGTTAGACGTTGTTGCGGTCGCGGCGACTTCTTCGCGCGCATGGACTCCGTGCATTTCGCCCGCCTGCGGGAAGGCCAGCAGACAATTCTCATCGAGATGCTCGAGAAAGTGGTCTCTCCCGGAGAGCCAGAAGCCTTGCTCGATCTGGAACAGTTCGTCTTCGAGCGCCATCGGGACATCCTCCGTTGAACTCCGAACGCCCTGCTTTTGCGTGTGTTCCGGTCAAATCACGCACCACGACATTTCGTTCACGCCCTTCGCGGGGCAAGTGTCTCTCCCGCCGCATGACGGGCGCCCCCTAGCGCCTGCAGCAAACCGCGTTTACATGGGCCGCCACGAATCGCCCCGCGCAGCTGAGAAAAGTGGCAACCATGGATATCGAAACCGGCCTTACCTTCGACGACGTTCTATTGCGTCCGGCCGAAAGCGACATCCTGCCCTCGCAAGCCGATACGCGCACGCGGCTGACACGCGAAATAGGCCTCAATATTCCGCTCCTCTCTGCCGCGATGGACACGGTGACCGAGGCCGAAATGGCCATCGTCATGGCCCAGATGGGCGGGATCGGCGTGCTCCACCGCAATCTTTCGATTGAGGAACAATGCGATGCTGTGCGCCGGGTCAAGCGGTTCGAAAGCGGGATGGTGGTCAACCCGATCACGATCGAGCCCGATGCGACGCTGGGCGCGGCGCAGGAACTGATGATCAAGCACCGCATCAGCGGCATTCCCGTGGTGGACGAGGCCGGCAAGCTATGCGGGATCCTGACCAACCGGGATGTTCGTTTCGCGGACAACTCCCGCCAGCCAGTCAAGGAGCTCATGACTCATGAGAACCTGGCAACGGTGAGAGAAGGGGTCACGCAGGCCGAAGCGCGCAAGATCCTGCATCAGCGGCGGATCGAGAAGCTGCTGGTGGTCGATGATGCGTACCATTGTGTCGGCCTGATCACGGTGAAAGATATCGAGAAGGCGGTGCTCAATCCCGATGCCACCAAGGATGCCGGCGGGCGCCTGCGGGTGGCGGCGGCGACGACGGTGGGAGACAAGGGGTTCGAGCGGACCGAAGCGCTGGTCGATGCGGAATGCGACGTGATCGTGATCGACACGGCACATGGTCACAACCACGAGGTTTCCAAGGCGGTCGAGCGCGTAAAGCGACTGTCGAACGCGGTGCAGGTCATCGCCGGCAATGTCGCCACGGCCGAGGCGACCAAGGCGCTGATTGGCGCCGGAGCGGACGGCGTCAAAGTGGGCATAGGGCCGGGTTCCATCTGCACGACGCGGATCGTTGCCGGCGTTGGCGTGCCGCAGCTCACCGCAATCATGGATGCGGCGAGAGCCGCGGGCGACGTTCCGATCATCGGCGACGGGGGCCTGCGGACCAGCGGCGATGCGGCGAAGGCGCTGGCCGCCGGGGCGTCGAGCGTGATGATCGGCTCGCTGCTGGCCGGCACCGAAGAGGCGCCCGGCGAGACCTTCCTCTACCAGGGGCGCAGCTATAAGGCCTACCGCGGAATGGGCAGCGTGGGGGCGATGGCTCGCGGCAGCGCCGACCGCTATTTCCAGCAGGACATCAAGGACCAGATGAAGCTGGTTCCCGAGGGAATCGAGGGCCAGGTGCCCTACAAGGGCCCGGCGCGCGACGTGGTTCACCAGCTCGTCGGCGGTATCAAGGCGGCGATGGGATATACCGGATCGGCCTCGATCAAGGATCTCAGCAGCAAGGCGCAGTTCGTCCGCATCACCAATGCGGGGCTTTCGGAAAGCCATGTGCACGATGTGTCGATCACCCGTGAGGCGCCGAACTATCCGACGCGGTGATCCGAGCCAAGGAATGCAAGAATGACTCCCGCAGCGCGGGTCCAGTCGGGAATCGAATTGCTCGATGGCATCATCGCCGCCGCGCGGGACAATGGCCCGCCGGCCGATCGCATCCTGTCGGACTGGTTCAGGGCGCACCGGTTCGCGGGATCGAAGGACCGGCGTGCGATCCGCGAACTCGTCTATGATGCAATCAGGGCCTGCGGACCGATGCCGCAATCGGGCCGTGCGGCGATGCTGCGCCTGGCTGAGCGCGATGCAAGCCTCGCGGGGTTGTTCGACGGTTCGCAATATGGGCCGGAGCCCGTGAGACCCGCCGAGCCGGTGGCGGATGGCGGGATTGCTCCGGCATGGTTGGAACAGCGGCTCCTCGCATCGGGCGTGGCCCTCGAAGAGGCAGCGCAGCTTCTCACCCGTGCCCCGCTCGACTTGCGGGTCAATCGCCTGAAGGCGTCACGCGATTCGGTTCGCCTGCCCGAGTCTGCCGAGCCGATCCCAGCGCCCAATGGCTTGCGGCTTCCGGCCGGGACTCCTGTCGAGCAATGGGACGAATACCGCTCCGGGCTCATCGAAGTGCAGGATGGCGGGAGCCAGCTGGCCTGCGAGGCTGTCGCCGCGCGGCCCGGGGAAACGATTATCGACCTGTGCGCCGGGGCCGGAGGCAAGACGCTGTCGCTGGCGGCGGCCATGAACAATCAAGGCCGGATCGTCGCTTCCGACACGGATCGCGGCCGCCTGTCGAAACTGGGGCCGCGTGCGGAGCGGGCGGGGACCTCGATCATCGAGACGCTGCTGCTCAATCCGGGGCGCGAACTGGAAATGCTCGAGGGCTGGCGGGAAGAGGCCGATGCGGTGCTGGTCGATGCGCCATGTTCGGGCACCGGGACCTGGCGGCGCAATCCCGAGGCGCGTTGGCGGCTGAGCGAGGCCCAGCTCGCGCGTTTCGTAGCCGCGCAGGACCGGCTGCTGGATATCGCGGCGCAGCTGACGAAGCCGGGCGGGCGCATCACCTTCGTCACCTGCTCGCTGCTTGACGAGGAGGGCACGGACAGGATGGCCGCCTTCATCGAACGGCATCCGGGTTGGCAGGTGCAGATGCCGCAATTGCCGGCCGGCTCTCCCCGCGGGAAGGGAATCCGTCTCTCGCCATGGGCGGATGGAACCGACGGATTTTTCATCGCTTGTGCAGGAAAGCCGTGTTAGCTTTTGCGGATGATGGCAGTTCCAGGCAACCAGATGCTGCCCGCGACCAAGGAGTTTGTGATGCGTTATTCACCCGCAGCCGTAGCGCTCGCCCTGCTTCTGGCGGTGTCGTCGAGCGTGAGCTACGGCGCGAATTACGAGCCCGATCCGGTGGCCGCCGCCCTGATGGCGGAAGGCAAGAGCCGGCTGGCGGCCGGCGACCCGCAGGGTGCGATTGACCAGTTCGAGGCCGCCCTGGCGGTGGATCCCGGCTATACGGCGGTCTATCTCCAGCTGGCCGAGGCTGCGCGTCTCGAAGGGCTCCAGGGCAAGGCGATCCATTACTACCGCGAAGCGCAGGCGCGCGAACCCGGCAATTTCGCCGCGATTTCGGGCGAGGGCGCGGCGCTGATGGAAAAGGGCGCGGTGGAGAAGGCGCGGGCCAACCTGACCAAGCTCGAATCCCTGTGCGGAGAGAGCTGCGAGGAAACCCGCCAACTGGCTGCGACGATTGCCGATGGCATGCGCAACGGGGTCCTGACGGCCGAGGCTGTGACTCCCGAGGCGGTGGTCACGCAGAACTGAGCGGGTTCAGAACTTGCCCCGAAAGGTCTCGACAATCGTGCGGTAGACCGTCCGCTTGAACGGCACGATCAGGTCGGGAAGCAGTTCGGGATCGACCCATTTCCACTCGCAGAATTCGGGCGGCTCATGCGCCCCCAGATCGATGTCGCTGTCGCTGCCGGTGAAACGGACGAGGTACCAGCTCTGCCGCTGGCCGATGAACTTCCCGCCCCATAGCTTGCCTTTGAGCGCGTCGGGCAGGTCGTAGAACAATTCGCGGCCGAGATCGGCAACCAGCTGCACATTACCGGCGCGCACGCCGGTTTCCTCGCCCAGTTCGCGCAGCAGCGCGCCGTGCAGGTCCTCGCCGTCATCGACCCCGCCCTGCGGCATCTGCCACCAGTCGCCTTCCTTGTTGTCGATTCGCTTGCCGACAAAGGCGCGGCCTGCCGCGTTGACCATCATGGCGCCCACGCAAGGGCGGTAGAGCGCGCGGTCGAGGCTCATCGGCTGCGCTCCAGCGTCGCAGCCATTGCGGCGAAGAGTGCATCCATGTCGCGCGACGTGCTGGGGAGCGCCTTGCGCATTTGCAGGAAGCCATGGATCATTCCGCGCGCTTCGATCAAGGTCAGGTCCACGCCCGCATTCGCCAGCGCCGCGCCATATTCGCGGCCGGAATCGCGCAGCGGGTCCAGCCCCGCAGTCAGGAGGACGGTAGGCGGGGTCTGCGAATGATCCTCGCGCAGCAGCGGATAATTGCGCGGGCTCGCCGGATCGGGCGCGTAGCAGCGCGTGAACCAGCCCATGATCTC
>CAYRCH010000106.1:6950-8225 GCA_964422665.1 uncultured Sphingomonadaceae bacterium
GGCGCGGCGGGGAAGGGGTGCTCGGGCGCCAGCCGGTAATCCACCGAGACCACAGGAAGGCCGGTGCGCGCCGCGATCTCGGTGCAGAGGCTGTGATAGGTGTCGATGTTCCCGATCACGAAACCGCCGCCATGCAGGAACAGGATCGCCGGGCCCGCCTCGCGGCTATCCCGCGCGTCGTAATATCGCAGCGGAATGTCGCCCGCAGGCCCGGGACAGGAGAGATCGCGGATCACCGGCAGGTCGCGCGGCGGGGCATCCACCAGCGCCACCAGCGCGGGCGAGCGCGCCTCCTCCAGCGGCAGCTCATGGAGCTTGGGCTGCTGCATCGCCGCCATCATGTCGAGCAGTGCCCTGACGTCGGGGCGCATGGAATTGTCGTTGCCGTTCATATCGATCCTCGCCGCCCGCATTAGCCATTCAGCCGGCCAATGCCACTATGCGAATATTGCAGGCGACAGAAAAACTTGATTGCCTGCACGGCGGGGCGCACCTAACTCGCCCCTCATGAGCGAGAGGCGCGCGCGATACGCGCCGCGGAAGGACCTTTGACATGGCAACCCAGCTGGCCGAGCGCGCGGCCGACAGCCCAGCCCCCGATTCCGTAGTCGTCCGCTTCGCCGGCGACAGCGGCGACGGGATGCAGCTTACCGGCGGGCAGTTCACCCTCTCGACGGCGCTTGCGGGCAACGACCTGGCCACTTTTCCCGACTTCCCGGCGGAGATCCGCGCGCCGCAGGGCACGCTGTTCGGCGTTTCCGCCTTCCAGATCAATTTCGGCAGCCGGCAGATCAACACGGCCGGCGATGCGCCCGATGTGCTGGTGGCGATGAATCCGGCGGCGCTGAAGGTCAATCTTGAAGCGCTCAAGCCCGGCGGGCTGATCATTGCCGACACCGGCGAATTCACCAAGCGCAACCTCGACAAGGCCAAGTACGAGACCAATCCGATCGAGGATGGCAGCCTCGCCAAATGGGACGTGCTCGCCTTCGATATTTCCGCGCTGACGATCGAGGCGGTCAGGGAATTCGGCCTCGGCAACAAGGATGCGCTGCGCTGCAAGAACATGTGGACGCTCGGCCTCGCGCTGTGGATGTTCGACCGTCCGCGCGAACCGCTGCAGGACTGGCTGAAAGCCAAGTTCAAAAACAAGCCGGAGATCGCCGGAGCCAATATCGCCGCGCTCAATGCCGGCCATGCCTATGGCGAGACGGCGGAGCTTTCCGGGCCGCTTCGGCAGGTGCATATCCCGCCCGCGCCGAGCGAGCCGGGCCT
>CAYRCH010000107.1:0-8107 GCA_964422665.1 uncultured Sphingomonadaceae bacterium
GATGTCGATCGACCCGTCGAGGAGACCCATCAGGATCGATTCCCGCGTCCTGCCCTTGTCGCGCCCGGTGAGGAGCGCGATCTCGACACCGGTTGGCTTGGCCATGCTGCGCAATGTCTCGAAATGCTGGCGAGCGAGTATCTCGGTCGGTGCGAGCATCGCCGCCTGCGCGCTGGCCTCGACCGCCATCAGCATCGCCTCAAGCGCGACCACCGTCTTGCCCGAGCCGACATCGCCCTGCAGCAGCCGCAGCATCGGCGCTTCCTGGGTGAGGTCGCCCTCGATCTCGGCGATGCTGCGCTTCTGCGCCCCGGTCAGCGGGAACGGCAGTGCGAGCTTGCCGCGCAATCGTCCATTCCCCCGCAGGGGCTGGCCCTTGCGGCGGCGATTGGCCTCGCGAACCAGGAGCAGGGCAAGGCCGTTCGCGAGAAGTTCGTCGTAAGCGAGCCGGTCACGCGCGGCCTCGTGCGGGCGCCTGTGCGCCAGAGCGAGCGCATCGCGCCACGCCGGCCATTTGTGCTTTTCCAGCACACCGGGCTCGATCCATTCGGGCAGCTCGGGCGCGCGCTCCAGTGCCTGCGCCGCCAGCCCTGCCACCTTCGGCTGGGTCAGACCCTCGGCCAGGCCATAGACCGGCTCGACCAGATGCCCCCTCAGCCCGTCGCTGCTTTCGGCAACGTGGTCGGGATGAACGATCTGGAGCATGTCGCCGTAGCGGTCGAGCCGGCCGGCAATCCAGCGCTTCTCGCCCACCGGCAGCTGCTTCTTAGCCGTATAGCTCGCCCGGCCGAAATAGGTCAGCGCCAGCACGTTGCCCTTCACGTCCTGCGCCAGCACACGATAGGGGCCGCGCTGGTTGCGCGCCGCACGGTGTTCGATCGGAGTCAGCGCGACGACGATCTGTTCGCCCTCGCCCGCCTCGTCGAGATCCGCCACCGCGCGCCGCTGCACGAAGCGCTCGGGCAGATGGTAGGCGATATCCTTGATCCGGGTGAGCCCGAGCTTCCCGAGCGGCTTCGCGATCTTCGGCCCCACGCCCTCGAGCGTGCCGGCTTCGGCGAAGAGCGGATTGAGGCATTCGGGCCGCATGTCACGGCTATAGCTGCTTGCGCGCAGAAAACGAGTGGCCTACCCGCCGCCCATGCCGCAACCGCTTACTCTCGAAGGCCGCATTGCCAGGGCGCGTTTTCGCGCCTGGCATAGGGGCACGCGCGAGGCAGACTATCTCATCGGCGGGTTTTTCGATCGCTTCCATCGCGAATGGCAGGAAGCCGAGATCGCCTGGTTCGAAGCCCTGCTGGAAGAACAGGACGCCGATGTGCTGGCCTGGGCGACAGGCATTGCACTGCCGCCGCACTATCTCGCCGGCCCGCTGATGGATGCGCTGTGCCGTGCCGATTTCGTGCGCCCTGCCGATTAACGAGCCCCCTTTTTCGACCGCCCAGACCATGCCCGACCTTTCCCGCATCCTTTCCGCCCGGCAGCCGCTGACCCTGTCTTCCATTGCCCGGGGCGCCCAGCCGCTTGTGATGGCGGACCTCGCACGCGCATCCCGCGGGAGGGCGGTGTTCATCGCCCCGGACGAGGCAGCCATGCGCGCGGTGGCCGACGCGGCCCAGTTCTTCGCCCCGGAACTGGAAGTGATCGAGTTCCCGGCATGGGACAGCCTCCCCTACGACCGCGCCAGCCCGGCGATGAGCGTCAGCGCAAGGCGCCTGGCCGCGCTTCACCGCCTGCAGGCCGGGCGCCAGGGCGCGCAACTGCTGGTGACGACCGTCAACGCAGTGCTCCAGCGCGTCCTCACCCCATTCCGGATCCGCGAGTCGGTGCGCGAACTCAAGCCGGGGACAGAGATCGGCAGGGAAAGCCTGATCGCCCTGCTCCAGCGGCAGGGATACAGCCGCACGGACACGGTGATCGATGCCGGCGAATTCGCAGTCCGTGGCTCGATTTTCGACATTCATCCATCCGGACTGGACGGAGGTCTGCGGCTCGATTTCTTCGGAGACGAACTCGAGAGCCTGCGGATCTTCGACCCGACCACGCAGCGTACGACCGGCACCGTCGACACGCATCTGCTGCTCCCTGCCAGCGAAGCGCTGCTGGATGAGGAAACCATCAAGCGGTTCCGGACCCGATACCGCGAAATGTTCGGCGCGACTGCGACGGGAGATCCTCTCTACCAGGCGATCAGCGACGGACGGCGCCTCGCCGGGATGGAGCACTGGCTTCCCTTGTTCGAAGAACGTCTTGATACGCTGTTCGAGCATCTTTCGGCCGACGACGTAATCGTGATTGACGCGAGCGCGCTACAGGCGGGCGAAGAGCGTCTCGACGATATCGCGGATTATCACCGGCAGCGGACGGAAACAGCCGGCCAGGGCGCAGGCAGCTATCGCCCGCTGGCGACCGACGCGCTCTATCTCGACCGGGAAGAATTTTCGCGTGCCCTGCAGGAGCGCCCGGTACATCGGGCGACGATTTTCGCCGAACCGGAAACCGAGCGGTCGATCGACTTCGGCTTTCGCTCCGCACGCGACTTCACTCCGGAACGCGCTCAGGCCGCAAATGTCTATGAGGCTGCTGCTCGGCACCTGGCCGAAGCCGGAAAGCAGAAGCGGCGCCCGCTATTCGCTGCATATTCCGCCGGTTCGCGCAGCCGGATCGCATCGATCATCGGCGAAGCCGGTGTCGTGCCGAAATTCGCCGACAGCTGGCAGGAGGCGCTGGGCCTTTCCGCGAAGGGCACGCCAGTGGCGATGGTCCTGCCGCTCGACACGGGCTTCGCCAGCGAGGATCTCGACCTGTTCACGGAGCAGGATCTGCTCGGCGACCGGCTTGTCCGGCGGCGCAAGCGCAAGAAGGATTCGCAGGCATTCCTCGCCGAATTGCAGGCGCTCAACTGCGGCGATCTGGTGGTCCATACCGATCACGGCATCGGCAAATATGTCGGACTGGAGCCGATCACGGTCGGCAAGAGCAAGCATGACTGCGTCCGCCTCGAATACGCGGGAGGCGACAAGCTCTATATTCCGGTCGAGAACATCGATGTGCTCAGCCGCTATGGCTCGTCGGAAGACGGCGCGATGCTGGACCGGCTGGGAGGCGAGAGCTGGCAGAAGCGCCGGTCGCGGCTGCGCGAGCGCATCCGCGAAATCGCCAACGAGCTGATCAAGACCGCCGCCGAGCGGGCGCTGAAGAAGGCGCCGGTGCTGGAGACGGATGAGGCCAGCTACAACCAGTTCGTCGACCGCTTCCCCTGGGAAGAAACCGACGATCAGGACCGGGCGATAGACGAGGTCCTCAAGGATCTTTCCGAGGGAACCCCGATGGACCGGCTGGTGTGCGGCGATGTCGGGTTCGGGAAGACCGAGGTGGCGCTGCGCGCAGCTTTCGTTGCGGCGATGAGCGGGCAGCAGGTGGCCGTTGTCGCACCCACGACCCTGCTGGCGCGCCAGCACTACCAGAGTTTCGCCGAGCGTTTCGCCGGTTTTCCGCTCAAGGTCGGGCGGCTGTCACGGCTCGTTCCGACCAAGGAAATGACTGAGACCCGCGCTGCGCTGGCCGATGGCACAATGGACATCGTTATCGGCACCCATGCAATCCTGTCCAAATCCACCAGCTTCAAACGGCTCGGCCTGGTGATCGTGGACGAAGAGCAGCGCTTCGGCGTCACCCACAAGGAGAAGCTTAAGCAGCTCCGTACCAACGTGCATGTCCTGACACTGACCGCCACTCCGATCCCTCGAACCCTCCAGATGGCCATGTCCGGTCTGCGCGAGCTTTCGACAATCCAGACACCACCGGTCGATCGGCTCGCCGTGCGGACTTATGTGATGGAATGGGACGACATGGTCGTGCGCGAAGCGCTGCTGCGCGAACATCATCGCGGCGGGCAGAGCTTCATAGTCGTGCCGCGCATTGCCGACATGGCCGAAGTGCAGGACTGGCTGCATGAATATGTGCCGGAAGTGAAAGTCGTCGCCGCGCATGGCCAGATGGCGCCAGGCGAGGTGGAAGAGCGGATGAGCGCCTTCTACGAGAAGAAATACGATGTCCTGCTTTCGACAACCATCGTCGAAAGCGGGCTCGATATTCCCAGCGCCAATACGATCGTCATCCACCGGGCCGATCGCTTTGGCCTGGCCCAGCTCTACCAGTTGCGCGGCCGCGTGGGCCGGTCCAAGCTGCGGGCTTACGCCTATCTGACCACTGCGAAAAATACGCAGCTCAGCGAAGTCGCGGAGAAGCGACTCAAGGTGCTCGGCGATCTCGACAGCCTCGGCGCCGGGTTCCAGCTTGCCAGCCATGATCTCGACATTCGCGGCGCGGGCAATCTGCTGGGCGACGAGCAGAGCGGCCATATCAGGGAAGTCGGCTTCGAACTCTACCAGTCGATGCTGGAGGACGCGATCGTCGCGGCCAAGGCCGGCGAAATCGGACTCGCCGAGGATCGTTCCGGCCTTTCCCCGCAGATCACCGTCGACGCGCCGATCATGATCCCGGAAGAGTATGTGCCCGATCTCGCAGTACGGATGGCGCTCTATCGCCGTCTCAACGACGCCGCCGACAAGGCTGAAATCGAAGGGCTCGCCGCGGAAATGATCGACCGCTTTGGCCCCTTGCCCGAAGCCACTGCCAATCTCGTCAAGCTGATCGAGATCAAGCACCAGGCCATCGAAGCGTGCATTTCGCGCATCGAGGTCGGAGCTCGCGGCACGCTGGTGACCTTCCACAATGACAGCTTCCCCGACCCGGCGGGCCTGATCGCCTATGTCGAGAAGCGGAAGGAAGTGGCCCGGCTCCGGCCGGACATGAAGCTGCAGATCAACCGGGCGTGGAGCAATCCGGAAGCACGGCTACACGGATTGCTGCAATTGACCAAAGGCTTGGGGGCGATCGTCCGGCGCAAGGAGGGCGCCGGGGCGAGCTGATCGCTAATGCCGGAACGGATACTCCGCGATCGGCCGCCATAGCCCCTCTTCCCAGGCATAGAGCCCGAAACCCCGGAAGCGGAAGCTCCGCGGCGTGAAACCCTTCTTCAGCTCCCGCTGCAATTGCCGAGCCGCCTCATAGGTGACCTTGTTCTGCACAGTTATGTGAAGTCGCAGCTTCCGGTCATCCTGGGCGCTCATGATGCCGGCGAACCTCTCGTGCATCAGGGCGTGAAGCTCTTCCATGTCGGGGCTGTCGACATCGAATGCCGTGCCCTTGCCCATGTTCCAGATACCCG
The DNA here is from genome assembly GCA_964422665.1 of uncultured Sphingomonadaceae bacterium. Classification (GTDB taxonomy): domain Bacteria; phylum Pseudomonadota; class Alphaproteobacteria; order Sphingomonadales; family Sphingomonadaceae; genus DASWIR01. The sequence goes on from CAYRCH010000107.1 coordinate 5,234, forward strand.
AAATCCCCGCATCGACGGGAGGGCGCTTCGCGAGTTCGCCAAGTAAGCGCCGGACTTCGCCTTCCGCAGAAGGTGGGAGCCCATGGAAAAGCGTCACATGGGCGCGGAGCCGGTTGCGTGCAGGCGGATAGTGCAGCCTTCGCAGGTCGTCCGCCCAGGCAAGAATGTCAGGCGGAAGCTCCGCCGTGATCAGCAGCGGTGCCCCGCCCGATTTACCCGGCTGGGTGCTCACATCTCCCCGCGCTCGCGCCGGATCGCGAACCATTTTTCAACATTGCGATTATGCTCCTCGAGCGTGTCGGCAAATGCATGTCCGCCAGTTCCGTCCGCAACCATGTACAGCGCGCTGGTGGCGGCGGGATTGAGCACAGCCTCGATCGACGCGCGACCCGGATTGGTGATCGGGCCCTTGGGCAAACCGACCATCGAATAGGTGTTGTAGTCATTGACCGCAGCGATTTCAGACTGGCGGATACGCCGGCCCAGCGGCTTGCCCTTGGTAATCGGGTAAATGATAGTCGGATCGGCTTGCAGCAGCATGCCCTGCTTCAACCGGTTCGAATAGAGCCCGGCCACCATGCGTCGTTCGCGTGAAACGCCTGTTTCCTTTTCAACGATCGAGGCGAGCACCACGGCTTCTTCCGGCGTGGAAACAGCGATACCCGGAGACCTCTTCGGCCATAGCTCGGCGATCGTGCTGTCCATTGCCCGCTGCATCCGCGCAAGCACGGCGGCCCGGCTTTCCCCGCGCTCGAAATCATAACTTTCCGGGAGGACAGAGCCTTCTTCCGGAACCGGGATCGGCCCCGTCAGCAGCTCTTCGGCCATCAGCCGCTCGTGGACGAGAATCGAGGGCATGCCTTCGGGGATGGTGACGAAGCGCCTTATCACCTGTCCGTGCTGGAGCGTACCGAGGATCGTCGCCGAGCTTGCGCCGGCCGGCAGCATGAACTCGCCGGCCTGGATCGGATCGGAGCTACCCAGAATCTTTGCGCGAAACAGGAACGCGCTGGCGGAAGTAATGTGTCCCTCCGCTTCCAGCTGCCGCGCCACGGAGGTCAGCGAAGCGCCGGAGGGTACGATGAACGAGGTATCCTCCTCGACCGTACCCGCGCCGTACCAGCCATAGGCAAACCATCCGCCGACCGCTGCGCCGACCAGCAGGAGGCCGATTGCCAGCAGCCTGATCGAGCGAACCATTATGTGTGCCTCAATCGACCTTCTTCATCACAAGGCTGGCATTGGTGCCGCCAAAGCCGAAGCTGTTGTTGAGCACCGCACGCACCGTCCGTTCCCGCGCCTTGTGGGGCACCAGGTCGACGCCCTCGGTACCCTCATCTGGATTGTCGAGATTGAGCGTCGGCGGCACGATCTGATCGCGGATGGCAAGGATACAGAAGATCGATTCCACCGCCCCGGCACCGCCCAGCAAATGACCGATGGCGGACTTGGTACTGCTCATCGAAACGGAGCCGATGGCATCGCCGAACAACCGTTTCACGGCGCCCAGCTCGATCGTGTCGGCCATGGTGGAAGTGCCATGGGCATTGATGTAATCGATGTCCGAAGGCGTCATTCCGGCCTTTTTCAGCGCCATTTCCATCGAACGATATGCCCCGTATCCTTCGGGATGCGGCGCGGTCACGTGATAGGCATCGCCCGAAAGGCCGTAACCAACCACTTCGGCATAGATCTTCGCGCCGCGCGCCTTGGCGTGCTCATATTCTTCAAGCACCACGACGCCCGCGCCCTCGCCCATCACGAAACCTTCGCGACCCTTGTCATATGGGCGGCTGGCCTGCTCGGGCCGATCGTTGAAACTGGTGTTCAGCGCGCGCGCCTGCGCAAAGCCGGCGATGCCGATCGGGCACACGGTCGCTTCGGCCCCGCCCGCGACCATGATGTCGGCATCGTCGTCGCGGATCATCCGGGCCGCATCACCGATGGAATGAGCCCCGGTGGAACAGGCCGTAACAACGGCGTGATTGGGCCCCATCAGGCCGTACTTGATGGAAACCTGCCCTGAAATAAGGTTGATCAGGCGCCCGTGGACGAAGTGCGGCGACACTCGCCCCGGCCCTTTCTCGGCCAGCACCAGCGATTCGCTTTCTATCCCGGGCAGACCCCCAATGCCCGAGCCGATAGAACAGCCCGCGCGAAGCTTCATCGCGTCGTCCATTTCCGTCAGGCCGGCATCTTCCAGCGCCTGCCCGGCGGCATCGATGCCGTAAATGATGAAATCGTCGACCTGCCGCTGAACCTTGTGATCCACCCTCTTGTCGGGATCGAAGCCATATTCGTGGTCTGCCGGCTTCACCTCGCAGGCAATCTGGCACTTCTGGTCGGACGCATCGAACTTTGTGATTGGCCCCGCGCCGCTTCGGCCCGCGAGGATGTTCTTCCAGCTCGTTTCGACATCCGCTCCCAGCGGGGTCACGAGGCCCAGCCCCGTTACGACCACACGACGCATGATTCTCTCCGTAAAATGCAACAGGCCCGGCCCTGGTCCAGGGACGAGCCTGTCGATGCCCCGCCGATTGCCCGAACGATTGGGCCGGCAGGCGAGTGCAGCAGAATGGGCTAGCCCTTATGCTCTTCGATATATTTGGTAGCGTCACCGACAGTGGTGATCTTCTCGGCCGCATCGTCAGGGATCTCGACTCCGAATTCTTCTTCGAAAGCCATCACCAGTTCGACAATGTCGAGGCTGTCGGCCCCCAGATCGTCGAGGAAGCTGGCATCCTCTGTCACCTTGTCGGCTTCAACACCCAGGTGCTCGACGACGATCTTCTTCACGCGGTCGGCAGTATCGCTCATTGATTTACCCTTTTCGTAGAGTGGTATTTTGACTTTGCGCCACGCCCTAATCAAGGG
>CAYRCH010000108.1:0-4199 GCA_964422665.1 uncultured Sphingomonadaceae bacterium
TTCGCGCTCTACCGCACCATCCGCGCGCGGGAGGAAGCCGCGATTGCACTCGCGTCGGAGCATCCCGAGTGGTGGCAATTGCAGGGGAAATTGCGGTGAGCGAGGCCTATCGCATTGTTGGAACGCCGCGGGCGGGCGGGATCCTGGTGATCGCCGATCATGCCTCCAACCGCGTGCCCCACGACATCGAACTCGGCATCGATCCGGCCCTGATGCACGAGCATATCGCGGTTGACGTAGGGGTTGCGCGTATAGCCGAACGCATGGCCGAGAATGAGAGCACCGCCGCCTTCCTCGGCAATGTCAGCCGCCTCGTCTGCGACACCAACCGCGAGGAATACGATCCCGCGGCAATTCCCGAAGCGAGCGACGGACGCACCATCCCCGGGAATCTCGGCATCGACCGCGAGGCGCGGCTTGCACGCTTCCATCGCCCGTTCAATGCCGCGCTCGACCGGGTGCTGGCGGAGACGCCGCCCGCGCTTGCGCTGATCCTGCACAGTTTCACGCCGCAGCTTGCCAGCGATCCCGATGGCGAGCGTCCCTGGCATTGCGGGCTGCTCTACGACAATGACGACCGAGGTGCGCGGCTCGCCATTCCGCTGCTCGAAGCGGAAGGTTTCCACGTCGGCGACCAGCTTCCCTATTCGGGCAAGGTCTACAATGCGGCGATCAAGCGCCATGTCGAAAGCGCGCATCGGCCATACGTCTATATCGAGATCAGGCAGGACCTGATCGCGGGCGAAGCCGGCCAGACCGAATGGGCCGAACGGCTCGCGATCCTGTGCAGCAGGGTCGTGCTTGCGCTCGACTAAGGGACAGGGTTTTTGCCTTCCCGCGCAGTCCGAAACAGCGCCCTTTCGGGCCGCCACAGCATTTCTTGTTTAGTTCCGCCCCCCGCCTGCGTTAGGGGGAAGGCGAATTTGCCGCTATGATGGCGCCCGGAAGAGAGACCCATGCCTGCCTACCGTTCCCGTACCTCCACCCATGGCCGCAACATGGCCGGCGCTCGCGCCCTGTGGCGCGCCACAGGCATGAAGGACAGCGATTTCGGCAAACCGATCATCGCCATCGCCAACAGCTTCACCCAGTTCGTGCCTGGCCATGTCCACCTGAAGGATATCGGCCAGCTCGTCGCCCGCGAGGTCGAGGCGGCGGGCGGCGTGGCCAAGGAATTCAATACCATCGCCGTCGATGACGGGATCGCCATGGGGCATGACGGCATGCTCTACAGCCTGCCGAGCCGCGACCTTATTGCCGACAGCGTCGAATACATGGTCAACGCCCACTGCGCCGATGCGATGGTGTGCATTTCCAATTGCGATAAGATCACGCCCGGCATGCTGATGGCGGCGATGCGGATCAATATTCCGGTCGTGTTCGTCTCCGGCGGGCCGATGGAGGCGGGCAAGGTCGTGCTCAAAGGCAAGGAAGTCGCGCTAGACCTCGTCGATGCGATGGTGGCCGCTGCCGACGAGAGCTACACCGACGAAGAAGTTGCCGATATCGAGCGCTCCGCTTGCCCGACATGCGGCAGCTGCTCGGGCATGTTCACCGCCAATTCGATGAACTGCCTGACTGAGGCGCTGGGCCTGTCGCTGCCCGGAAACGGGTCGCAGCTTGCCACGCATTCGGACCGCAAGCAGCTGTTCGAGCGGGCCGGGCGGCTCGTGGTCACGCTGGCCAAGCGTTATTACGAAGAGGACGACGAAAGCGTCCTGCCGCGCAAGATCGCCGGCTACGAGGCGTTCGAGAACGCGATGAGCCTCGATATCGCCATGGGCGGATCGACCAACACCGTGCTGCACCTGCTGGCCGCGGCGCAGGAGGCGGGCGTCGATTTCACCATGAAGGATATCGACCGGCTGAGCCGCAAGGTGCCGTGCCTCTCCAAGGTCGCGCCTGCCAAGGCCGACGTGCACATGGAAGACGTCCACCGCGCGGGCGGGATCATGGCGATCCTCGGCGAACTCGATCGCGCCGGCCTGCTCCACACTGCGCTTCCTACCGTGCACAGCCCGACCATGGGCGATGCGCTGGCCGACTGGGACATCCGCCTGACCAACAATCCGATGGTGCAGGAATTCTACAAGGCGGCGCCGGGCGGCGTGCCGACCCAGACCGCCTTCAGCCAGAGCCGCCGCTGGGATGAACTCGATACGGACCGGCAAAACGGGGTGATCCGCAGCGCCGAGCATGCCTTCAGCAAGGATGGCGGGCTGGCAGTGCTCTACGGCAATATCGCCGAGGACGGCTGCATCGTGAAGACCGCTGGGGTGGACGAGAGCATCCTGAAGTTCAGCGGCCCGGCCAAGGTGGTCGAAAGCCAGGATGACGCGGTCGCTGCTATCCTGACCGGGCAGGTCTCCGAAGGCGACGTGGTGGTGATCCGCTACGAAGGGCCCAAGGGCGGTCCCGGCATGCAGGAAATGCTCTATCCGACCAGCTACCTCAAATCGAAGGGACTGGGCGCGGCCTGCGCATTGGTAACCGACGGGCGCTTTTCGGGCGGCACGTCGGGCCTCTCCATCGGCCATGTTTCGCCCGAAGCGGCCGAGGGCGGGGCGATCGGTCTGGTCGAGAATGGCGACATGATCGAGATCGACATCCCGAACCGCACGATCAACCTGGCCGTGTCCGATGCCGTGCTGGCCGAGCGCCGCGCGGCGACGGAAGCGAAGGGCGATGCCGCATGGAAGCCGGCGAAGGAACGCCCGCGCAAGGTCTCGGTCGCGCTGCAGGCCTATGCCGCGATGACCACCAGCGCCGCCCGCGGCGCGGTTCGCGACATTTCGCAGCTGAAGCCTGCAACTCGCGGCAATGGCTAGGTTTTTCGCGTTTCCGCTGCTGGCCGTACTGGCCGCCTGCAAAGTCGCCGAGGATCCGCAGGCCGCTGCCCAGGAAGCGCGCGAGGAGGCGGGCCGCAGCGCCATCGCCTGCGCGCAGGGCCAGGCCGATTACACGCAGGACTGCTGGTACGAACGCAGCGATGAAGACGGCAAGCGGCTGCTCGTGATCCACCATCCGGACGGTTCCTTCCGCCGCTTCGAAATCGTCGATGACGGGCGCGGGCTGGTTGCCGCTGACGGCGCGGATGCGGCGCAGGTGACCGTTGCGGGCGAAGTGATCGAAGTGTCGCTGGCCGACTACCGCTATCTCGTTCCTGCCACGATCCAGGGCGCCGATGCGCGCGAGTGACCAGGTCCTCACCGTCGCGCAGATGGTCGCGGCGGAACAGGCGCTGATCGCGGGCGGCGAAACGGTCGATAGCCTGATGCAGACTGCCGGAAAGGGCGCCGCGGACTGGGTTTGGCGCGTGGCTGCGCGCCGCCCAGTCACGGTTCTCTGCGGGCCCGGCAACAATGGGGGCGACGGTTACGTGATCGCCGAGGCCATCCGGGCGCGGGGCGGCGATGTCGCGGTGCTGGCGCTGATGGAACCGGCTACCGATGCCGCGCGCAATGCCTCGCGGCTCTACAAGGGCGAGCGGCTCTCCAGTGCCGGAGAGGCGCGCGGCGGCGTGCTCGTCGATTGCCTGTTCGGCAGCGGGCTGGCGCGGCCGCTTTCGCGCGATCTCGTCCTGCTGCTGCGCGATCTCGCGCGGTCCCATCGCCATTGGATCGCGGTGGACCTGCCGAGCGGCATCGAGAGCGACAGCGGCGCCCCTCTCAACGAAGGGCTCCCCCCAAACGACCTGACCATCGCGCTCGGCGCATGGAAATTCGCCCATTTCCTCACTCCGGCCAGCGCCACGATGGGCGCGAAGCGGTTCGTGCCGATCGGCGTCGAGGAAGTGGAGGGCGCGGCGCGGGCGATCCGCAGGCCGCATCTCTCCGCCCCGGCTGCCGATGCGCATAAATATTCGCGCGGCCTGTTGGCGGTGGTCGGCGGGGAAATGCCCGGCGCCTCGCTGCTCGTCGCTGGGGCGGCGATGCATGGCGGAGCCGGATATGTGAAGCTGTTCGCCGAAGCCCCGCCGCCCGGCGCTCCGCCCGAACTCGTCACCGATACCGCGCCCCTGGCCGAAGCACTGGCTGACCGGCGCATCGACGCCATCCTCATCGGCCCAGGCCTCGGACGCAGCGAAGCCGCGAAGCAGCGCCTCATTGCCGCTCTGGCCTCGCGCCGTCCTGCCGTGCTCGACGCCGACGCGCTGGTGCTGCTCGCGCCGGACATGCGCCCCGAAGGCGTGCCGATCA
>CAYRCH010000108.1:4299-7997 GCA_964422665.1 uncultured Sphingomonadaceae bacterium
CGCCATGTCCCGCTGACGGCCCCCGGCGACATCGTCGAAGCGGATGGGTCAGTCCGTCACGGCCCCCATCATGCCGCGCCTCCGTGCCGCCATTTCGGCAAATGCGGCGGCTGCCAGCTCCAGCACCTGGACGAGGCGGCGCTGGCGACCTTCGTCCGCGACCGGGTGGTCAACGCCGCCGAGGGGCAGGGCCTTGCCCCGCAAGCCATTGGCGAAGCGTATCTTTCTCCGCCATACTCCCGCCGCCGCGCATCCCTGCGCGCGGTCAATGGCGGCGGGCGCCCGCTGATCGGCTTCCGCGAGGAAGGCTCGCACCGCGTGGTCGGCCTCGCCGAATGCCACGTGCTGCGCCCCGAGCTCTTCGCGATTCTAGATCCGCTCGCCAACCTCCTGAAAACCCGCAAGGATCGCTACTCGGCTGAGATCGAGCTCGCGCTCGCCGAACAGGGCGTGGACCTCGCCATCAGGGGCCTGGCCTTCGAGGGCCTCGCTGCCACCGAGGCGCTGCTGGATTTCGCGCGGGACAACCGCCTCGCCCGCCTCACCCTCGACCAGGGCTACGGCCCGGAGGCCATGTGGGAGCCCGAGCCGGTCACCGTCACCCTCGGCGGCGTGCCCGTGAGCTTCCCGCCCGGCGCCTTCCTCCAGGCAACGGCCGATGGCGAAAAGGCCCTGGTTTCAGCCGCTTGCGAATGGCTGCATGACGTCAGATCCGCTGCTGACCTGTTCGCGGGGCTGGGCACCTTCGCTTTCGCGCTGGCCGGGGAAGGGCGCAAACTGCTGGCGGTGGAGGCCGCGCGCGAACTGCATCTCGCCTGCAAATCCGCCGCCGGGGCCGCCGGCCTGCCGCTTGCCGCGCTCCACCGCGACCTGTTCCGCAATCCGCTGCGCCCCGAGGAGCTGAACCGTTTCGAGGCCGTCCTGCTCGATCCGCCCCGCGCCGGCGCCCGCGAGCAGGTGCGCCAGCTCGCGGAAAGCACCGTCCCCCGCATCGCCTATATCAGTTGCAATCCCTCGAGCTGGGCCCGCGACGCGCGCGTGCTCGCCGATGCGGGCTACACCCTCGCGGAGCTGCGCCCGGTCGGCCAGTTCCGCTGGTCCACCCATGTCGAGCTGGCGAGCCTGTTCGTGCGGTAAGGATTTGTGGGGCCGTTCCCTTCGCCGTCATTGCGAGGAGCCGCAGGCGACGAAGCAATCCAGGGCCGGCATGCGCCCCGCTGGATTGCCGCGGCCCTTGCAGGGCCTCGCAATGACGAGATCAGCCGGGATGTTCCCCCTCGTCATCCGCGCATCCCCCCTCGTCATTCCCGCGAAAGCGGGAACCCAGTAACAGTTAGAGCCGACTGGGTCCCCGCTTTCGCGGGGATGACGAATAAGACCGCGTTTAGACGCGTTGAAGCGCGGCGAGCGTCTGGTTGAACAACCACTCCCGCGCCTCGGCCTCAACAAAGGCATGGCTCGCTCCCGCGCATGTCTCCACCGGCCAGTCTCCCCCCGGCCAGTTCTCGCGGAAGGCCTGCGCCGTGCGGTCGCGCTCCGCCAGCAGGAAGCGCGCCTCGCCCGCATAACCGCCAAGAGCCCCTGCCATCTCCCGCGCCAGCACAGTACCGCCTGCACCCCCCGGTGCCAGAGCCTGCCGCAGCCCCCCGGCCAGCTTCGTGAACGAAACCTTCCCCGCAAGGAGCCGCGCCAGCTCCCCGGGATCCCTCAATTTCCCGAGATAGCGCCGCCGCAGATCCGCCCCGCTGTGGCGCTCCGCGCTCTCCTCGTCGAAGGTCCACGGATTGGCGAGCAGCAGCGCATCGCACCCCGCGCCGCCCGCCAGCATCAGCGCGCTCGCCGCGTCGCAATTGCCGAAACCCACGATCCGCCGCAGCCCCGGCACCTCCGCCCGGAACGCCGCCACCGCCGCCGCGATATCCGGCCCGCTCCCGCGAAAGCCGCCGTTGTCGCCCGTGCTGTCGCCCGTGCCGCGCCGGTCGAAGCGCAGCACCGGGTGGCCCGCCGCCGCGATCCGCGCCGCCAGCGCCGCCATGCCGGAGAATGCTCCTGCGCGCGTCTCATTGCCGCCCGTCACCACCAGCAGTCCGGCCGGACCCGCACCCTCGTCAAGCGTCGCCGCCAGCACCTCGCCCTCGCAGGGGATGGAGAAATGCCGCCGGCTCATCGCGGCGCCCCGATAATCCCGGCCAGCCGCTCCGCCTGCGCCGCGTCGAAATCCGGCTCCGCGCGAAGCCACAGCCCCCCGCCGCCCACATCGCGCTGGGGTATATCCGTCAGTCCGCCGTCATCGGGAAGCGCGCCTTCGGCCATCTGCCGGATCATTGCGGGGCCGAGCCGGTATCCGGCCAGCTCCAGCCCCTCCGCGCACCCGACGTCAATCAATTCGTCAGTAGTTTCAGCAACTCTCGCCTCTTTACTCGAAATCACGCGAGCCCGAAGCAGTGCCTTCAGTGCAGCAGTGGCGGCAATCGAGGCGTAGCGCCAGCCCGCCAGTCCTTCGGGCGCGAGACCGGCGCCGGCGCGGATGGTGAGGCAATGCGTCGCGCCGCATTGGCGCGCTGCCTCACTGGCGGCACCGCGCCATGCATCGAGGTCCTGCAGCGCCAGCCCGGCCATGCTTTCGTTGCAGCCGGGCAGGTCGGGCAGGAAGGCGGCCCATCCGGCCGCATGCAGCCGCCGCATGACCTCCACCGTGAAATGCCGCAGCTTGTTGGCCTCGTCGAACCAGGCCGGCAGCACTATCAGCCGCGCCGCCTCGCCGCGATCGAAGGCGAGGCACAATTCCTCGCCGCCGCCCGGCGGATGCCAGCGGGAAAGCTCCGGCGCTCTCAGCCCTCGCGGCACTTCTTCTCGGCGAATTCGAGCAGCGCGCCATAGGTCTCGAGCATTTCGCCATCGACCTCGTCGTCTTCGATGACGATGCCAAGGCGGTCTTCCAGTTCGGTCAGCAGGCCGGCGACCGCCATGGAATCCAGCTCCGGCAATTCGCCGAACAGGCCGGTTTCGGGAGTGAAAGCGGCGACCCGGTCGGGCGCGAGGCCGAGCACGTCGGCCAGCACTTCGCGCAGCACCGCATCGGTGCCCGGTTCTTCGGTTTCGGCGAAATTGCGGCCGCTCATCTTCGACAGGTCCCCTGCAAATGCCGCGCGCTCTAGCCAGCGGGACGCGGGGAGACAAGCTTGACCGCGCCCCGTTCAGCCCAGCGCCTCCCTCGCATTGGCGATGAGCTGCTCTCTCAGCCTCCGGAACGGGAAGGGCCCGTGGCTGATCCGCGCGACCCCGGCGCTGGCCCATTCCTGCTTCGGCGGGGCCCCGGGTATGGCGATCAGGTTGAGCGGCAGCGGCACCTCCCGCACCACGCGCTCGGCCTGCGCGGGATCGGTGAGGCGCGGCACGAAGAACCCGCTCGCGCCCGCCTCGGCAAAGGCCTTACCGCGCGCGATCACTTCATCGACCAGCGCATCGTCATGCGCCTCGTTCTTGAGGAACAGGTCGGTGCGCGCATTGATGAAGAAATCCGCGCCCACCGCCGCGCGGATCGCCGCGATGCGCTCCGCCTGCAGCTCCAGCGGATGCACGCCTTCGCCGCCGATCACCTGGTCCTCGAAATTGCAGCCGACCGCCCCGGTTTCCTTGAGGCTGGCGACATTGGCCGCGCCCTCTTCGGGATCAGCGGAATAGGCGCCCTCGAAATC
>CAYRCH010000109.1:0-7680 GCA_964422665.1 uncultured Sphingomonadaceae bacterium
TCCATTTCCTCGATGTCGACGGCGTATCCGGCGACGCCTTCCTCGCTCAGCGGGAGGTCGGACACACGGAAGGCCCGGCGCTGGCCGGAAATCGTCGCGGAAACGATCCGCTCGATCGGCATGTCGCGGGTGCGCGCCTGTTCGGCAATCTGGGCCGCGCTGAGGCCGTCGACCGGCTCGATCAGCTCGATCTGGTCGTTCACCACCTGGTCGGCGTCCTGCCCGCCCACGGCTTCGACATAGGCACTGTTCACCAGTCGCAGCCGGCCATCGTGTCCGCGAAACCACATTGGCAGCGGGGCCGCTTCGATGAGCCCGACCAGCGCCGCGAAGTCGCTGCGCGCGCGCAGCGATTCGTCGCGCATTCGTGCAAGCTCGCTCTGGCTCTCCGAAAAGTCGAACCACCAGATGACGGCCGCACCGCCGGCTGCAACCGATTCGTCCGCCAGGTTCCCGCGCATGGCAAGGCTGCGTTCCGATCCCTGCGGCGTCACGATCATGCGGAAGGGCGCGGCGGTCTTCTGGGTCCGGCGCACCGCCTCCTGCAACTGCTTCAGCTGGTCTGGGTCCAGCCCCTTCTCGCCATCGGACAGCTCGCTGAGATAGCGGGGCGCGCTGTCGAGCCCCAGCCATGCCGCCAGGCGCTCCGGCCCCTCCAGCTTGCCGTCTCCCCGGACGATCAGCGGAAGCGCCGGAGACTCGTCGAGCAGGCGCGCCATGCGCTTGGCCGCGCGGCCCTGCGCCTGACTGGCGCGAGTGAGGGAAAAGGCATGCGCCAGCCCCCACGCGGCCGCGCCGGTCCATGCGGCCAGCAGCAGGCCGATCAACACCAATGCCGACGCGGACATTTCCATGCCGCGTCAGCTATGCTGCGCAGCGACACGATGCAACGGCTGCACCGCCGCAAATGCGATCAATAGCGGTAATGGTCGGGTTTGAACGGACCTTCCTTGGGCACGCCGATATAGTCCGCCTGCTTCTGGCTCAATTTGGTGAGCTTCACGCCAAGCTTGTCGAGATGCAGGGCGGCGACCTTCTCGTCGAGGTGCTTGGGCAGCACATAGACGTCGTTCTGGTACTCGTCGCTCTTGGTGAAGAGTTCGATCTGCGCCAGTACCTGGTTGGTGAAGGAACAGCTCATCACGAAGCTCGGGTGACCGGTGGCGCAGGCGAGATTCACAAGCCGGCCCTTGGCCAGCACGATGATCTGCTTGCCGTCGGGGAAGGTGACGATGTCGGTTCCCGGCTTCAGCTCTTTCCAGTCGTAATTGTCGAGCGCCGAGATCTGGATCTCGGAATCGAAGTGACCAATGTTGCACACGATGGCCATGTTCTTCATCGCCTTCATGTGCTCGGCGGTGATCACATCCTCATTGCCGGTGGTGGTGACGAAGATATCGGCCCGCTGGACCGCGTCCTCCATCGTCACGACTTCGTAGCCTTCCATCGCCGCCTGCAGCGCGCAGATCGGGTCGATCTCCGTCACCAGGACGCGCGCGCCGCCATTGCGCAGCGACTGGGCGGAACCCTTACCGACATCGCCATAGCCGGCGACGCAGGCGACCTTGCCCGAAAGCATCACGTCGGTCGCGCGACGGACCGCGTCGACCAGCGATTCGCGGCAACCATAGAGATTGTCGAACTTCGACTTGGTCACGCTGTCATTCACATTGATCGCGGGGAACGGAAGCTTGCCCTTCTTGGCCAGGCTGTAGAGCCGGTGGACGCCGGTGGTGGTTTCTTCCGACACACCTTTGATGTTCCTGACCGTCTGCGTCAGGTAGCCGGGCTTCTTCTTGAGAAACTCCTTCAACGCGCGCTGGAACTCGACCTCCTCGGCATTGCCGGGCTCGGGCAGGTCTTCGCCCGCCTCGACGCGTGCACCCCACAGGGCGAACATCGTCGCGTCGCCGCCATCGTCCAGGATCATGTTGCAGGTCTCATCATCGCCCCAGTCGAAGATGCGGCCGACATAGTCCCAATACTCGGCCAGGCTCTCGCCCTTCACTGCGAAAACCGGGATATCCTGCACGGCGATTGCCGCCGCGGCATGGTCCTGCGTCGAAAAGATGTTGCAGGTGGCCCAGCGCACTTCGGCGCCGAGAGCGACGAGCGTCTCGATCAGCACCGCGGTCTGGATCGTCATGTGGAGCGACCCGGTGATTTTCGCACCCTTGAGCGGCTGTGACGCCCCGTATTCCTCGCGCGTCGCCATCAGGCCGGGCATTTCGGTTTCGGCAATGGCGATTTCGTCGCGCCCATATTCGGCAAGCGAGATATCCTTGACGATATAGTCGCGTTCGGCGGCTGCTGTTGCCACTGGCAATTCTCCTGAATGTTGCTTTCGGCCGCACGCGGAAAGGAGCGGCACCTGGATCAGGCGCCGCCATTACATGTTCCGGAGGTTGAACGCAAAGACCGGCGGAGATTCACCGCCGGCGCCCGACAGATGTGCTGCCGCCCGTCGCCTATGTGGAGCCAAATGCGACGGGCGGCATTCCGGCTTGGAGCCGGGATGCATCTGCCGTGATTCACCGGAAAACCGAGAGGTGTGGCAAGATGCGTCCGCGCCGGCGATGCGTATATCCGGCACAAGCATTTACCCGATCTTCAACATCGATGGTGAAGCAGGATTAAGCATGTTTTGCAGCCCGCGATTCACCACCGCAGCACGTCAATCAGGTTGCCCCTGCCCCCGGGGAACCCTATCTGGCCCCTCGGACGGGAAAGAAAGGAAGCCCAGACATGACGATTTCCGTGGGAGACAAACTGCCCGACGTTAAACTGGTGAAAGCCACCGACCAGGGTCCGGAGGCGGTGCAGAGCGCCGACTATTTCGCCGGCAAGAAGGTGGCGCTGTTCTCCGTGCCAGGCGCCTTCACGCCCACCTGCTCGGCCAAGCACCTGCCCGGATTTGTCGAGAAAGCGAACGACCTGAAAGCAAAGGGCATCGACGAGATTGCCTGTACCGCGGTCAACGACGCTTTCGTGATGAGCGCATGGAACAAGGATTCGGGCTCGTCCGACATCACCATGCTGGCGGACGGCAATGGCGAGTTCGCCAAGGCGGTAGGCCTGACCATGGACGGATCGGGCTTCGGCATGGGCAAGCGCGGCCAGCGCTTCTCGATGGTGGTGAACGACGGCGTGGTCGAACAGCTGAATGTCGAGGCGCCCGGCGATTTCCGGGTCAGCAGCGCAGACCACATGCTCGGCCAGCTCTGACGCCCGCCGACATTCGGTTTCGAGAGGCCCGCCATCATGGCGGGCCTTTTTCGTCAGTAGCCCATCAGGCCGAGCACTTCCTTGCGGCTCTTCTCGTCCTTGCGGAAGATACCCGAAACCCGGCTGGTGATCATATTGACACCGGGCGTGCGCACGCCGCGTGCGGTCATGCAGCTATGGCTGGCCTCAATGACCACGGCGACGCCCCGCGGCTGCAAATATTTCTCGATACAGTCCGCCACTTCCGCGGTCAGCCGTTCCTGCACCTGCAACCTGCGGGCATAACCCTGCAGCACGCGGGCGAGCTTCGAGATACCGACCACCTTGTCGGTCGGCAGATAGGCAATCGCCGCCTTCCCGATGATCGGCGCCATGTGATGTTCGCAATGCGACTGGAACGGGATGTCCTTCAGCAGCACGATTTCGTCGTAGCCGCCCACTTCCTCGAACACTCGCGCGAGATGAATGCCGGGATCTTCTGCATAACCGGCACAATATTCCTTCCACGCACGTGCCACCCGCCGCGGGGTGTCGACCAGCCCCTCACGTTCCGGATCGTCGCCCGCCCAGCGGATCAGGGTGCGGACTGCATCCGCCACTTCATCGGGCACATCGACCTTGCCGCTCATTCTGCTTTCCGTTTCCTGCCGAACCTCTGCTTCGCGCGGTGCAATAGGCTGCCGCGCCGGAAAAGACCACGCCGCTTGGTAAAGGGCTCGAAAATCTCGTCGGGCTTTTCGGGGTCGAGAATCGCGCTGCGGCCGATGGCCTGGCCAAGCTCGTCCAGCTTCGGCGGTTCGAAGCGCCTGAGCCGGCGAGAGCGCCCCTCGCCCAAGGCGGAGATCATGCCAGCCATCGATCCGCTGCGTTCCAGCAAACCAGCCACCTCCCCTTCCTCCAGCCCGCAATGCTCGGCCAGCAGCGAATGGCGCAATTTGCGGATCGCCTCTCCGCACCCTTCGTTCGCCGGGCGCGCGCAATCGATGAACAGGTCGCACTCGCTGTCCAGGCCCATTGAGCGATTGTTGAGGTTGGCGGAACCGATGCGCAGCACTTCATCATCCACAATCATGATCTTGGCGTGGACATAAATCGGCGTATCGCCGTTCCAGGGCGTGAAGAGATGAAACCGGCCATGCCGGTCCACCTCCCCGATCGCCTTCAGGAGCTCGGCGCGCGCCGTGTCCATGGCGAGCGGTTCCAGCCACCCTTCCGCGCTCTGCGGATTGACCAGCAGGATCTCGGGCGGATCCTCCTCCGACATTCGGCGGCAGATCGCCTCGGCAACTGCGCGGGAGGCGAAATACTGGCTTTCGGCATAGATGAACCGCTTCGCGCGGCCAATGTGCGCGATGAACAGCTCCTCTATCTCGCGGACTTCGCGGCGCCCGCGATATTCCGGACGAGTGCGGGCGATGCCCACTTCGACATCGGTGAAATGTGCCTCCAGCCCCTCGGGCCAGGCGCTGGTTTCGGGCGGCGGCAGAACAGCAAGCGGCTTGCCGCCTGCCCGCACCCATCGGTCGCGCCCCAATGCGTCGAGCACGGCCGCAACTTCGCCTTCCAGCAGCATGGTGGCATCATGCCACGGCCCATCATCGTGCCCATGCGGTTGCCGCCGCCGATCGGAATGGACGGGATGTTCGGGCGTGTCCCAGCGCCGGCTGGTCATGTCGATGCCGCCGCAAACGGCAAGATTCGCGTCGATGACCGCGATCTTCTGATGGTGACTGCAGGCGATCGGGTGGGCAGTATCGAACTTGAAATCGATCCGCCGGTGCGGTGCCCAGCGAAGCACGTCCAGCAGCATGGATCCGCGCGTGAGGAAATTGAGAACGCCCACACTCCATTTGAGGATCCTGACCTCAAGCTTGCGATTGCGGCGCACCAGCCAAGGGATGAAGCTTCCCAGTCGCGATGGGCAATCGCGCCGCCAGCCCCGCTGCCACCATCGCCGCCCAAATGCGAGATGGATGCGCGAATCGAAATCCCAGCCGATCAGGAGGATGCGCTGCTCCGCGCCGATCATGGCCTGCTGCATGATTTCGAAATAGGGCGCGGCGTCGACAATAACCCGCACGCGCGAAGCCCGGGCGTATTTCCACACGCCCGGGCCATGAGATGCGTCGTCGAAGCCCTCGACGAAGTCCGCGTCAGGAGCGTCCGCGCTCACCCGCCCCCCTGAAGGTCACGTCCAAACCTATTCCTTCGCTTCCGATTCCTTTTCCGGCGTGACCTTCGCATCGGCCTTCTCGGCTCGCTTGCGGCGTTCGAACACCTGCCTCATATGGACGCGGTCGTCCTCCGTAAGATGGTCTTCGAAATCGGGGAAATGCTCGTCTTCCTCCTCATCGATATGGTGAAGGTAATCGTGCTTGAGCTGCTTGAACTTCGTCAGCCAGGCGCCCGACGACATATCGGTTGCCGCCAGGTCGTTGAGCGCCGTTTCGATCTCGTGATGTTCCGCGACGGAATGGCGGGTTTCGTCGGTGGTCGGCGGCTTGCGCATCATGGTCGAATAGAGCGCCTGCTCTTCCGCGGCGGCGTGGCCCTTCAGTTCGAACGTAAGCTGCTCGAAAAGTTCGGCACGCTCCTCGCTTTCGCCATGAGTCTGCTCGAGCTTTTCGATCAGCTCACGGTGCCGGTCGTGATCTTCCTTGAGACGGGCAAAAATATCTTCGGCCGATGTCACTGAGAGGTTCCTTTCCATTGAAGTCATTTGTGGAAAGGAACCCTCAGTAAGTCGCGTGGTTCCGCGCCTCAGGTGAAGAGCGAGCGGTCGATCGGCAGGCTGCGCACGCGTTTGCCGGTGGCGGCGAAAACCGCGTTCGCCAGCGCCGGCACCACCGGCGGCAAGGCCGGCTCGCCCAGACCGGTCGGGGGATTGTCCGTCAACACAAACTCCACATGGATCTGCGGCAGCATGGGCATGCGCGGAAGCGGATAATCATGGAAGTTCGACTGTGCTGCCGCACCGCCCTCGATCTTCACCGCCAGGGACGTGGCCTGGCCGATGCCGTCGATAATCGAGCCTTCGACCTGGTTCAGGGCGCCATGCGGATTGATGATATGGGCACCGACATCCCCTGCGACCCAGACATTGTGCACCTGCACCTGCCCGCGATCCGACACGCTGGCCTCGACAACTTCAGCGAAATAGCCCTGGTGGCTGTAATAATAGCCGAAGCCGAGCCCGTGGCCGGCCGGCAGGCTGGTGCTGCCCCAGGGCGACATCTCCACCGCCTTGTTCACCACCGCCCTGAGGCGCGCAGGATTGAAGCCCCGCTGCGGCCCGGCGAATCCCTGAATATCGGGCTCTGCCTCAGCCCCCTCGACCAGTTCGAGAAGCAGCGTGGGCAGATCCTTGCCTGCGGCGTGCGCAACCTCGTCGAGGAAACTCTGGTGCACGAAACCCAGCGCATTGGAGCGCGGAGCCCGAAGCGCGCCCATCGGAACACGCGTCGGCATCTTCGTCTGGGCGTAGCGCAGATTTGGCACGAAGCTGGCCGGGAACTCGTCGGGACCCATCATCGCCGGATTGAACGCACCCGCGCCCGGCAAGTCGAATGTCACGAAGTGATCGTCATAGCCGACCAGCTTGCCGTTCCCGTCGAGGGCGGCGCGCAGGCGGTGCCAGCCGGCCGGCCGGTAAAAGTCCGTCCGGACATCGTCCTCGCGGCTCCAGATGAGCTGCACCGGCGTTCCCGGCATCTTGCGGGCGATCGCCGCGGCCTGGCTCATATAATCGTTGGTCAGGCGCCGTCCGAAGCCGCCGCCCATGCGTGTGATGTGGACGATCACCTTGTCCGGCGACACGCCCAGAAGCTGCGCCACTTCCCCCTGCCCGCCCTGCGGCGTCTGCGAGGGGGCCCACATTTCCATCGTCCCGTCTTCATGCATCAGGGCTGTGCAGTTCTGCGGCTCCATCGGCGCGTGCGAGAGGAAGGGATAAGCATATTCGGCGTCGAGCACTTTGGCTGCCGAGGCCAGCGCGGCATCGACATCGCCGGTGGCCACGATCTCTTCCTGCGGCTTGCCATCCGCCATGTGTTTGCGGGCCATTTCGGCATAACCTTCGCTCGAATGCGAGGCCCACTCGCCCGTGTCCCACTCGATTTCGAGCTTTTCCCGGGCCTTGTTTGCCATCCACCAGTTCTTCGAAATGATCGCGACACCGTCGGTCAGCGTGGCCGGATTGTCGCCGCCCTCGATCACGAAGGCGTCGATCACACCCGGCGCGGCCTTTGCACCCTCGAGATTGGCCGACTTGAGCCGCGAGCCGAACACACGCGGTCGTTCGAACGCCGCATAGACCATGCCCGGCAGCTGTGTGTCGACGCCGAAGATCGGCTCTCCCTTGACAATTTTCGGGCTGTCGACCCCGCCGATCGCGCGCCCGATAATATGGAAATTCTTGGGATCCTTCAGCGGAACCTTGGCCAGATCGGGCACCGC
>CAYRCH010000110.1:0-7664 GCA_964422665.1 uncultured Sphingomonadaceae bacterium
CATGCCGAATGGGAGGAATTCACGCTCCCGGATGGGGACGGAACGATGCTCGACCTCGCGCAATGCGTGGCGGCAATGCGGGAGCTCCTGCCTTCGGACAGCATATTGTGCAACGGCGCCGGGAATTATTCGGGCTGGTGGCATCGCTATTGGCGTTACGATGGCTATCCTTCGCAGCTCGCCCCCACGGCCGGGGCCATGGGATACGGCCTGCCCGCGGCGATCGCCGCCTCACGCCGCCATCCGGAGCGTATGGTGGTTGCACTGGCTGGTGACGGCGATTTCCTGATGAACGGGCAGGAGCTGGCGACGGCGGTGCAGCACGGCTGCGACATGCTCGTGATCGTGGTCGACAACTCATCCTACGGGACGATTCGCATGCACCAGGAGCGCGCATTTCCCGGCCGAGTGGTCGCAACCGACCTGGCCAACCCCGATTTTGCCGCGCTCGCGCAGGCCTATGGATGCTGGGCGAAACGGATCGAGCAGACGGGCGAGTTTGCCCCGGCACTGGGCGAGGCCGTCGAGAGGGTGGGCGTGCGCCTGCTGCACCTGGTCACCGATATTGAGCGGCTGACGGCGGCCGGCACCACAATCAGCGCGCTGCGCAAACGCCCGTCCTGATATTCAGCCCTTCCCCATTTGCTCGATCCGCTCCCATTCTTCGGGCCGGACTTCGGCCACCGACAATCTCGAAAGCTTGACCAGTTCCATTTCGGCCAGTTCCGGCGTGGCCTTTATTTGCGCAAGGGTGACCGGTTTCTTGAGTGCACGAACAGGTTTGACCTTCACTGCGGCCCATTTCCCCTCCTTGTCTGTGGGGTCGGCAAGCCCCGGCTCGCTGATCTCGGCGATCCCGACAATTTCCTTGCCGGTAACAGAATGATAGAAGAACGCGCGGTCGCCCTTCTTCATCGCTTGCAGGTTGTTCTTGGCGCGGTGATTGCGAACTCCGTCCCACACGGTCTCCCCGTCACGGACAAGGTCGTCCCAGGAAAAGGATTCCGGTTCCGATTTCATCAGCCAATATCGCTTTGCCATTCATTAAACTTCCCTGATACTTAGCTTGCCAATAATAGCGCCGCTGCGCCCCATCCCCAACCTTAACCAATATTTCAAGAGATTGAACCATAGCGAAAGGGCAGCTTTTTGCGGGGAGAACACGGGCGTGCAACGGCTCGACCGTCTCAAGGAACAATCCATGAGCTCCGCCCGGCAGGGCATGGGGCGGGCGGAACGCGATCTGGTGACCCTCGGCGTGGCGATTGCCGCGGTGATACTCTTCATCGGCAATGGCGGCGCGGTCATCCCACAGGTGATCCTCAACTGGCTGGGCGAAGGCCCCGGCCCCGACATCGCCTTGACCAATGCGCTGCTGCTCAACATCGCCCTCATTATCTTCGGCTGGCGCCGGTACAACGAACTTATGCGCGAGGTCGCCGAGCGCCGCGAAGCGGAAGCGAAAGCGCGCGAACTGGCCGCCATCGACCCGCTGACCAATTGCCTCAATCGCCGCTCCCTGGGAGAAGCGACCGAAAGGTTGATCGCCGAAGCCCAGGAATCCGGGGGCGCCGTCGCCCAACTGATGATCGACCTCGACAATTTCAAACAGGTCAATGATCTGAACGGCCACCGCACGGGTGACGCCGTGCTCAAGGAGGTTGCCAGCCGCATCGTCGATTGCCTGCCCGAGGATGCGCTGGTGGCGCGGATCGGCGGGGATGAATTCTGCTGCGCAGTGGCATTCGACCCGCAAAGCCCCGAACGGATCGAACAGATCGCCAGCCGCCTGATCGACCAGGTGGGCCGCCCGATCGAAATCGACGGGATTTGCCTCGACACCACAGTCTCGGTGGGCATGGCGCGTACCGGTACGCTCGCGGAGGAAGATTGCAGCGAAGCGGAATCGCTTCTCCACCGCGCCGACATCGCCATGTACCATGCGAAAAAGCAGGGCCGGAACCGATATGCCTGGTACGAAGTGTCGATGGAAAGCGAGCTGCGTTTCCGCAATCAGCTGGAAACCGGAATTCGCCAGGGTATCCCCAAAGGTGAGTTCGTGCCCTATTACCAGCAGCAGGTGGACCTCAGCACGGGCAAGCTGGTCGGCTTCGAAATGCTGGCGCGGTGGAATTCACCCAAATTCGGCATGGTCGGGCCCGAAATATTCATCCCGATCGCCGAGGAAATCGGCGTCATATCCGACCTCTCAGAAAGCGTCATCCGCCAGGCGCTGGAAGACGCCAAGGCATGGGATCCGGTGCTCACCCTGGCAATCAACATCTCGCCGCTGCAGCTTCGCGATCCGTGGTTTGCCCAGAAACTGGTGCGCCTTCTCACCCAGACCGGTTTCCCGCCCGAGCGGCTGGAGATCGAAATCACCGAGAGCTGCCTGCACGAGAATATCGGCGCGGTACGGAACGTCGTTTCCAGCCTGAAGAACATGGGCATCCATATCAGCCTCGACGATTTCGGCACGGGATATTCGAGCCTGTCGCAGCTGCAGTCGCTGCCGTTCGACCGCATCAAGATCGATCGCAGCTTCGTTCGCGACCTCAAGGGCGACGAGTCCATGAGCAAGGTGGTCGAGGCGATCATTTCGCTCAGCAACGGCCTCGAAATGCCGATTACCGCGGAGGGGATCGAGAGTTTCGAGATTCACGACCTCCTCAAGGGCATGGGCGACATGAAGGGCCAGGGTTTCCTCTACGGCCGCCCGGAAAGCGCGGCAGCCACGCTGCAGCGACTGGCCAAGGAATCGCTGCTGCTTGACAAGGGCCAGGTGGAGTTTCTCGAGGACGAGCGGCTCACCGATGATGCGGAAGACTTCCCCGAAGCCGGCGCGGAACAGCAAAAGCGCGCGAGCTGAATTTCCTTTCGCTTCACGTTGCGGTTGACCGGGCCAGCGCCTAGAGGCGCAGGTCGATCATGCGCGTAGCTTTCATCAAGATGCATGGGCTGGGAAACGACTTCGTCGTCCTCGACTCCCGTGAGGCGGAGCTTCCGCCGGTCACGGAGCAATTCGCGCGCGCCATTGCCGACCGGAGAACCGGCATCGGGTGCGACCAGCTGATCCTGCTGGAGCGAAGCGAGCGCGCGGATCTCGCCATGCGGATATTCAACGCCGACGGGGGCGAGGTGGAAAGCTGCGGCAATGCCACTCGCGCGATAGGCCTGATGCTGGGCAAGCCCGTGGCCATCGAAACCTCGGGCGGTCTCCTGAAAGTATCGCCGGAAGGCGCGAATATTTCCGTGACCTTCGAGGCTCCCCGGCTCGAATGGGACGCTATTCCGCTGGCTTACGCGATGGATACGCTTTCGATGCCGGTCGGCTGGGAGGAGCTGCAAAATCCCGCCGCCGTCAATGTCGGCAATCCGCATGTGGTTTTCTTCGTCGATGACGGGGAGGCGGTGGATCTCGCCCGGCTGGGGCCGCTGATCGAACACGATCCGCTGTTTCCCCAGCGCGTGAATGTGAACATCGCCGCAGTGCATGACGGTGCCATCGACCTGCGGGTGTGGGAACGCGGAGTGGGCGAAACGCGCGCCTGCGGCACCGGGGCGAGCGCAACCGCCATTGCCGCGATCCGCCGCGGGCTGGTCGCCTCGCCGGTCGAAGTGCGCCTCAAAGGCGGGACACTGGTCATCGGCTGGGACGGGCGCGGCTCCTTCACCATGAGCGGCGCAGCGGCGGAAAGCTTTCGCGGAACCTTCGAGTGGAGCGATTTCGCATGAATGCCGAGATCATCACACTCGGGTGCCGGCTGAACATCGCCGAAAGCGAACGCATGCAGGCGATGCTTTCCGGGGAGCGCGACCTCGTCGTCATCAATAGCTGCGCGGTGACCGCAGAAGCCGTGCGCCATACGCGCCAGGCGATCCGCCGGGCGCGCCGGCAACGGCCCCAGGCCCGGCTGCTCGTCACGGGATGCGCCGCCAATATCGAGCGGACGAAAATCGCCGCCATGCCGGAAGTGGACGGGCTGATCGCCAATGAGGCGAAGCTCGATCCAAGGGCGTGGAACATCGGAGCTGAGAGCCCTCCCCTCCAGCCCCGGCGCACGCGCGCCTTTGTGGCGGTGCAGAATGGCTGCGACCACCGCTGCACCTTCTGCGTGATCCCGCAAGGCCGCGGCGCGAGCCGTTCGCTATCGCTGCCCGCGGCTCTCCGGGAAGTGGAGACGCATCTGGCCGAGGGCGCGCAGGAAGTGGTGCTGACCGGAGTGGACCTGACCTCGTGGGGGGCGGACCTCCCCGGAACGCCCGGCCTGGGCAAGCTCGCCCGGGCGATACTGGACGAATTCCCGCAATTGCCGCGCCTCCGCCTCTCCTCCATCGACGGAGCCGAAGTGGACGAGGACCTGTTCGAACTCCTCGCCGGCGAAGCGCGCATGATGCCGCACGTCCATCTGTCGCTGCAGCACGGGGACGACCTGATCCTCAAGCGCATGAAGCGCCGCCATTCGCGCAGCGATGCGGCGAAGCTGGTCGGCCGGCTCAAGGCTCTCCGCCCGGACATCGCGATCGGCGCAGACCTGATCGCGGGCTTCCCGACCGAGGATGAAGGGATGCACGCGGCGAACCGTTCTATCATCCGCGAGCTGGAAGTGGTTCACGGACACATCTTTCCCTATTCGGCGCGCGCCGGGACGCCTGCTGCGCGAATGCCGCAGGTCGACCGCGCGATTATCAAGCGCCGGGCAGAAGAATTGCGCGGCGATGTGAGTGCCGTCCGCACAGACTGGCTGCGTTCGCTCCTCGGCACGCCGCAGCGCGTACTCTCGGAGCGCGACGAGGCCGGATACACAGAGAATTTCGCGCGCGTGACGCTGCCTGAAGGCACGCAGGCGGGGCGCCTGGTCGAAATCGTCCCGACCGAAATCCGGCAGGGAGCCCTTGCATGAGCGAGCAGAGCTGGACCGAGCGCCTGTTTGGCGGATTCCGCAAGACTTCGGCGCGCCTGTCCGAAAACCTCTCCAGTGTCGCGGCCAGCGCCCGGCTCGACGATGCCACGCTGGACGAGGTCGAGGATGCGCTGATCCTTTCCGATCTCGGGCCATCGGCCGCCGCGCGCATCCGCGCCAGGCTGTCGGAGAAGCGCTTCGGCCTCACCATGACCGAGCGCGAACTCAAGGAAGCGGTGGCGGAGGAAATCGCCGAGATCCTTCGCCCGGTCGCCAAGCCGCTGGAAATCACCGCCTTCCCGCGTCCGCAGGTGATACTCGTCATCGGGGTCAACGGTTCGGGCAAGACCACCACAATCGCCAAGCTCGCCCATCTGTTCAAGGAACAGGACTATTCCGTGATGCTCGCCGCGGGCGACACTTTCCGCGCGGCGGCGATCGAGCAGCTGGCGATCTGGGCCAGGCGCATCGGTGTCCCGCTCATTCGCGGGCCGGAGCGCGGCGATCCGGCCAGCATCGTGTTCGACGGCGTGAAAGCGGCGACCGAGCAGGGAGTCGACACGCTGATCGTAGACACCGCGGGGCGGCTGCAGAACAAGCGCGAACTGATGGACGAGCTCGCCAAGATCAGGAAGGTCCTCGGCCGGCTCAATCCCGAGGCGCCGCATGACGTGGTGCTGGTGCTCGACGCCACCAACGGGCAGAACGCGCTCGGCCAGATCGACGTGTTTCGCGAGGTGGCGGGCGTGACCGGCCTGGTCATGACCAAGCTCGACGGCACGGCGCGCGGCGGCGTGCTGGTCGCGGCGGCGGAACAATACGGCCTGCCCATCCATGCGATCGGCGTCGGCGAGAAGATCGACGATCTGAGGCCATTCGATCCCGACCTTGTGGCACGGGTCATCGCTGGCGTCGCCTGACGGCAGCCATCGGAATGCAAAACCATTTTCCTACACGCGTCTCAATCGCCACAATGGGAAGATGATTCTCTCTGGCGTCGCCTCCCTCGCCCTGATTTCGCCGCCCAAGCGCTTATTCCGGGCCGCCGGCAAAGGTCACGGGCGGTTTGGCACAATCAGGTATATTGCATTGAAAAATAACGATAAGAGAGCAAAGGTCACAGGCGCAATCTGCGCGCTTTGTGTAGAAGTCTCGCCTCCTCGCGGAGGCGCGCATGGCTGATGCCGACTCGCCCTCTGCCGAGGCCCCGGCGGCGAAGAAGCCCAAATCCGGCTGGCTCAATGTCGCGATCGATTACGGGCCGCTGCTGATCTTCTTCGTCGTCTATCGTTATTATTCTCCCAGCGATGCGGATGACGGGCTGGGAGCGGTGTTTGCCGTGGTCCGCAGCACCGGCGCATTCATGGTCGCCGCGATGATCGCGCTCGTCATATCGAAATGGCGGCTCGGCCATGTGTCGCGGATGCTATGGCTTTCGACGATCCTGATCGTGGGTTTCGGCGGGCTGACCGTGCTGCTGGCAGACCCCTTCTACGTGCAGATCAAGCCGACCGTGCTCTACATCTTCTTCGGCAGCGTGCTGCTGGTCGGCTGGTGGCGCGGCAAGGCGCTGCTCCAGTGGCTTCTGGAAGCTGCGTTTGAGGGGCTCGACGATGAAGGCTGGCTCAAGCTCTCGCGAAACTGGGGCCTGTTCTTCTTCGCCCTCGCCGCGCTCAATGAAGGGCTCCGCTACTGGCTCAGTTTCGGCGACTGGCTGGCAGCGAAGCTGTGGGTGTTCCTGCCGCTGAGCTTCCTGTTCACTTTCAGCCAGTTACCCATGCTGCTTCGTCACGGCCTCGGCGGCGAAGGAGTCGAAGAGGAAGAAAAGACAATTCCTCCCGCCTGACCGGCAGGCAACCGCGCGCTTTTGACCGGCCTCTCTTGTCGAAATCGCCCCGCTGCGCCTACAAGTCCGCACGGGTCCAATAACAGGCGCAAAAGCGCCAAGGGGGAGTATTATGGCAAAGCTATTCGGAAACCTGCACCTGGTGCTCGTCATCGGGCTTGTGGCGGCGCTGGTGGTGATGTTCGGCTTCGGCCCAAGCGTGCCGGTCGACGGAAACTCCGTCATGCGCTGGCTGCACCTGTTCTTCGGCGTGTTGTGGATCGGTCTGCTCTATTACCTGAATTTCGTGCAGGTGCCCACCATGCCCGCCATTCCCGCCGAGCAGAAAGGCGCGATCACCGGCCATATCGCGCCCAAGGTGCTGTTCTTCTTCCGCTGGGCCGCGGCGCTGACCGTGCTCACCGGCCTCGGCATCGCTTTCCACAATGGCTATGGCGCGCAGGCGCTCACCTTTGCCGGCGAAGGCGCGGTCGACCTGATCGGCGTGGGCATGTGGCTCGCACTCATCATGGCCTTCAACGTGTGGTTCATCATCTGGCCGGCGCAGAAGAAGATCCTCGGCATCGTGGAAGCCAGCGACGAGGCCAAGGCCGCCGCCGCCCCGCGCGCACTGATCGCGAGCCGGCTCAACGTGCTGCTCTCGCTGCCGATGATGTATGCGATGGTAGCCGCGAACTTGGGGTGAGGAGTTGAGAGGGGTCGAACGCCGATCCCTCTCATCTTGTGAGGCTCTTTCCGGTCCCCCTCCCGCAAGCGGGAGGGGCTGGGGGTGGGTCTGCAATGGAAACGGTGCAGGCGCGGCCCGCGCACGGGTCGCGTGCCCACCCCTGACCCCTCCCGCTTGCGGGAGGGGAGAAGATAGGCCCGATCCTCAGATCTCGACCTGGCTCCCCAGTTCCACCACCCGGTTGGTC
>CAYRCH010000111.1:0-4205 GCA_964422665.1 uncultured Sphingomonadaceae bacterium
GACATCTACCAGGCCAATCTCACCCTGCCGCTCGCAGGCCCGGCGCGCGGTGACCCGATGGCGATCTATGCCGCGATCCGTCCTGCCGCGCGCGCCGGTTACGGCGGTGTGGTGTTCGACGGTTCGCACTGGCTGCTGAGCTTCAGCCCCGAACTGTTCTTCAGCCTCAGGGGCCGGGCGGCCAAAGTAAAGCCGATGAAGGGCACGCGCCCGCGAGGGGGCAGCGATGCCGAAGATTCGCGGATGAAGAGCGAGCTTTCCGGGTCCGTGAAGGACAAGGCGGAGAACCTGATGATCGTGGACCTGATGCGCAACGACCTTTCCCGCGTGTCCGAGCCCGGATCGGTCGAAGTGGACCGGTTGTTCGAGATCGAGACCTATCCGACCGTCCATCAGATGGTCTCGAGCGTGCGCGCGCAATTGCTGCCCGGTATGAGCGCAGTCGACATGCTCCGCGCCCTGTTTCCCTGCGGTTCGATCACCGGTGCGCCCAAGATCCGGGCGATGGAGCTTATCGACGAAGTCGAGCGGGATGCAAGGGGCCCCTATTGCGGCTCGATCGGCCGGATCGACGCCAATGGCGATGCCGCTTTCAACGTCGCCATCCGGACCATCCGCCTGACCCCCGGCGAAAACCAGCGCGGCCATGCAGTGCTGGGCGTGGGCGGCGCCATCGTAGCCGACAGCGATGGCATGAGCGAATGGCGCGAATGCATAATCAAGGCCGATTTCGCCCGGCGCGCCGCCCCCGGATTCGACCTGCTCGAGACCATGCGCTTCGATCCGGAAGCGGGCGTCGCCCATCTGGAACTCCACCTGGAACGAATGAAGGCAAGCGCGGTGGCGCTCGGGTTCTCCTTCGACCGGCACGAGACTCGCAACCGTATTCAGGCGCTATGTTTCCAGCTCGAAGACCCGGCAAAGCTTCGCCTGCTATTGGCAAAATCCGGCGAAATCGCGATCGAGAGCGGCCCGCTCCCACCGGACGACGGCGCGGTGGTGCAGTGCCTGCCGCTGCCCATCCCTGTCGATCCAGGAGATTGGCGCCTTCGTCACAAGACCACCGACCGCCAATTCTACGAAGAGGCACTGGCCTGTGCGCGGATAACAGGTGGAAGCGACGCGATATTCGTACGCGAGGATGGCTTCGTGACCGAAAGCTGCATCGCCAATATCTTCGTCCAAGGCGAGGGAGGTGTTTTGCTCACGCCTCCGCTTGCGCATGGGCTGCTGCCGGGAATATTACGCCGCGCCCTGATCGAGGAAGGCAAGGCGCGCGAAGCTCCCCTGACGCTGGCCGATCTCGAAAGCGGATTCTTAATCGGAAACGCCCTAAGAGGGCTCCGGCAAGCGAGTTTGACAGGCTCATGATCTCACAGGCGCTTCAACGTATCCGCCCTTCGCGCACGACCGCGATTACCGACCGCGCGACCGATCTGCGCGCGCAGGGCCGCGACATCATCTCTCTCTCCGTGGGCGAACCCGATTTTCCCACTCCGCCGCATGTGATCGAGGCGGCGAAAAGAGCGCTCGATCTCGGCGATACGAAATACACCCCCGTCATCGGGACGCAGCGGCTTCGCGAGGCAGCCGCGCTGCATTTCTCGCGCGACCTCGGCATATCGGCCAGCGCGGACAATGTGATCGTGAGCGCAGGCGGCAAGCAATCGATCTTCCACGCCATGCTGGCGACCGTGAGCCAGGGCGAGCAAGTGATCGTCCCGTCACCCTGGTGGGTGAGCTATCCTGAAATCATCCGCTTCGCGGGCGGCACCGTCATCCCCCTGCCCACATATGCGAAGGACCATTTCCGCTTCACCGCCGCTCATCTCGAGGCCGAGATCGGGCCGCGAACGAGCTGGCTGATGCTCAACAGCCCGGGCAACCCCACCGGGGCGGTGTATCCGCGCGAGATGCTGCTTTCGCTGGGCGAGGTGCTGCGCCACCACCCGCAGGTCATGGTACTGTCGGACGATATCTATGCGCCGCTCAATTATTCGGGCGAAGGCCATCAGTCGCTCGCTGCGCTCTGCCCGGATCTGGCGGGCCGGATCCTGACGGTTTCGGGTGTTTCCAAGAGCCATGCCATGACAGGATTTCGCATCGGCGTGGCGACCGGGCCGAAAAACCTGGTGGAAGCGATGGGGCGGCTCCAGTCGCACAGCTCGGGCAATCCCTGCTCGATCAGCCAGGCCGCCGCGGTGGCCGCTTTCGAAGGGCCGCAG
This sequence comes from uncultured Sphingomonadaceae bacterium, assembly GCA_964422665.1. GTDB lineage: Bacteria > Pseudomonadota > Alphaproteobacteria > Sphingomonadales > Sphingomonadaceae > DASWIR01. The sequence goes on from CAYRCH010000111.1 coordinate 2,226, forward strand.
GACTTCCTCGGGGAATGGCGCGAACGCTTCCGCAATCGGCGCGACATGGTGGTGGCTGCGATCAATGGAATCGAAGGCCTGTCTTGCCCTTCGCCCGACGGCGCATTCTACTGTTTCGTCGACGCCGAGCCGCTGATGCAGCGCTTCGGCGACGATGAACGGCTTGCCTTGCACCTGCTCGAAGCCGGCGTGGCGGTTGTCCCGGCCAGCGCGTTCGGCGGCAGGGACGGGTTCCGCATCAGCTTCGCCGCCGACGATGCGGTGCTGGCCGACGCCATGCAGCGGATCGCCGGCGCGCTGGCATGACCGGCGAAGAGGCCGCCCGCCTCGCCATCGCGCAGGCCGAAGAGCGCTTCCTCGCCGCCACCGGGCCGGGCGGGCAGAACGTCAACAAGGTGGCGACAGCCGTCCAATTGCGAGTGGATATGTTCCGGCTGGGATTGCCGCACGCGGTGTTCCACCGGCTGAAGGCGCTGGCCGGCAGCCGCATGACCGCGAAGGGTGAGATTGTGCTGACGGCGCGCAATCAGCGCACGCAGGAAGCGAATCGGGAAGCGGCGCGCCAGCGCCTGGCCGAACTGGTCGAAAAGGCCTTCGAGGAGCCGAAAAAGCGCGCCAAGTCGCGCGTCAACCGCCTGGGCAAGGCCAAGCGTCTGCAGGCGAAGAAGGAACGCGGTCAGGTGAAAGCCAATCGCGGCAAGGTGGACTGGTAGCGCGGGCGCCCGCCTCGCCCTCGCAATGCTTGACTTTTCGCCCGGTTTCACCCAGAGGCGCGCCCGGAAGGGCGGCGCCGCGCGCGTCGCCCCTGTTGTTTCGGGCGGCGGCGCCGCTCCTCAAGAATTCAGGATTTCGAGCCATGGCAAAGCCCGCCACCGTCAAGATCAAGCTGGTGTCCACCGCCGACACGGGCTTCTACTATGTGACGAAGAAGAACCCGCGCAACCTGACCGAGAAGATGTCGTTCCGCAAATACGACCCGGTCGCTCGCAAGCATGTCGAGTTCAAGGAAGCCAAGATCAAGTAATCGCTCCTCCGCGATGCTGAATGGCGGGAACCGGACGGGTTCAGCGCAAGTTTAGGCCTGCCTGCTAGAAGGTATGCCATGTCGCGGAGAACAGACTTGATTAACCGTCCCATTCGTCTGGTTTTGGCAGCCGCGATTGCCTCGGCCACCCCGGCGATGCTGCTGACCACACCTGCTGCGCCGGCTTTTGCGCAGTCGAACGGCCTCGACCAGGCTGCCAGCGCCTTGCGCGCCATAAGCACGATGAAGGCAAGCTTCACGCAAACTGATCGCAATGGCCAATCGGTGAGCGGCGAGCTTACCCTGAAGCGGCCGGGCAAGATCCGATTCGAATACGAGCCCAGCGTCAACATGCTGATCGTGGCGGACGGGAACTCGCTCTACTTCCTCGACTACGATGCACAGCAGCGTGAACGCTGGCCGATCAAGGAATCTCCACTGGGAGCGTTGCTGGACCCGAACCGTGACATCAAGCGCTATGGCAAGCTGATGCCGGTTTCCAATCCCGACGTGGTCAGCATTGAAGTGCGCGACAAGAATCGGCCGGAATATGGCGTGATCACGCTGATTTTCGTCCGCAAGCCCGGTGCCCCCGGCGGTCTTGAGCTGGTCAGCTGGGTGGCGCTCGACTCGCAGAACAAGCGGACCACGGTTCGGCTGTCAAATCAGCGCTACGGTGTCTCGGTGCCAGACAGCGCGTTCAACTTCCGCGATCCGCGCCGCTCATCCCGTCGACCGCGATAAACGCTCTGGCCCGAATGCGTGGGGACTTTGCGACAAGCTGCTGTCGTTCATTCATTCCCTGTCAAGCAGTGTTTGTATAATATTAATCATACAAGGCGGCTTGAGGCGGGTTTCCCCCTGTTGCCCTGCTTCGGTACCGGCAGCCTTGCAAGCGTGACGAACGCTCAAGATGAACCCTCGTCCCAATGCCCCCGGGACGGGGGTTTTTCTTT
>CAYRCH010000111.1:4305-7651 GCA_964422665.1 uncultured Sphingomonadaceae bacterium
GGATCGGGAACGGTTTCGCCCGAAGGGGATTGAGTCCCAACGGAGCCCTGATCGGGCTCCCTAATTCCATGAAGGGGAAACCGCATGAAGAAGACTTTCAAAACCGCCATGCTTGCTTCGGTCGCCGGACTTGGGCTGACACTCGCCGCATGCGACGGCGCGCAGGAGAATGCCGCGGAAGACGCCGGCGAACAGATGGCGGAAGAAGTCAATGACCAGGCCGAAGCCATGGAAGATGCCGGCATGATCACCGATGCCGAAGAAGATGCCATGACCGACGCTGCTGAAGATCAGGCAGACGCCATGGAGGAAGCCGGCGAAGCAGCGGACGACGCCGCCGCCGAATAATTCCTGCACGATTGATTTCATTGAAGGGCCATCCCGAACAAACCCGGGCTGGCCCTTTGATGCATTCAGGGGCTCTCAGACCGGATCGGCCCCGCTTCCGCGGCCGCCGCGCAGGAGATATTCCTGCGTTCCGCGGTGAATGACATTGTCGACTTCGATCACCGCGCTGTTGGCAAAGGTGAAGCCGGGCGGAAGGCTGGGATATAGCGCATCGAAGTTCCGTTCCACCGTCTGGTGGTACAGGTCCTCGAAGCTCTCGATCACGAAATAGGTCGGTTGCAGGTCGCTGATCACATAATCGGTGCGCATGACGCGGTCGACATTCAGCATGATCCGGTTCGGCGACTTGGCCTCCAGCGCGAATATCGCCTCGCTTGGCCCCGACAGGATCCCGGCGCCGTAAATGCGTAGCTCGCCTTGCTCAAGCATCAGGCCAAATTCCACCGTATACCAGTACAGCGCGCCCAAAGCCTTGAGCCGGTTATGCCGCATGGCCTTCCATCCGGCGCGGCCGTATTCCTGCATGTAATCAGCGAAAACGGGGTCGGTCAGGAGCGGAACATGGCCGAACACGTCGTGAAATACGTCCGGCTCCTCGATATAGCCGAAGCGTTCCCGGCTGCGGATGAAATTGCCGGCGGGGAAGCGCCGATTGGCGAGATGCCAGAAGAACACATGGTCGGGGATCAGCATCGGCACGGGCACGACGCTCCAGCCGGTGATCGCGTCCAGCTCGCGCGAGAGGCGTTCAAAGGACGGAACCCCGCCATTGCCGAGGTTCAGCCGTTCGAGCCCGGCGCTGAAAGCGGAACAGGCGCGGCCGCCGAGCACATCCATCTGCCGAGCAAAAAGCTCGTCCCAGATGGCGTCTTCGGCGGAGGAGTATTCGCGCTGCGCGGGTTCGAGCCAGTCTTCCCCGACATGGTCGGGACGCCTCAGAGGCGCGGTGAAGATGTTGTCCGCCAGATCCGGGAGGCGGGAATAGTCCGTATCGAGGGCAGGTGCGGCAACCATGGTTTCAAATGAAACCTAGCATTGTCGCGGCGCGGCGGCAATTCGCCTCAGGCTGGCGTGCCCTGCGCCTCCATGATTCGCCGCCTGCCATGAGCGGCACTCTCCGCAAATGCCGCAAACTCGAGCCCGGCGAGCGCCGGACGGAGGCAGAGCGTGACGATTTCGCCGGCGAAAGCGGGGGCAAGCGCCCGGAAGGAAAAGCGGCCGAGCGCCTGTTCACCGAGTTCGGCCGCAGCCAGCATCAGTAGCCGGGATGCCGTGAGCGGCCCGTGCACGACAAGGCCGGGATAATGCTCGACGTCGCGCGTATAGTCGGCGTCGTAATGGATGCGGTGGCTGTTGAAGGTCAGCGCCGAATAGCGAAACATCAGTGGCGGGTCGGGCACGAATTGTACCGTGCGCTCCCATTCACCGATTTCCTCCGACACGCGCGACTTGACAGGCGCTGTGGTTGAGGCCTCTCGGTAAACCAGGTTCTGCAATTCGCGCACGGCGGGCCGGCCGCCGCTGAGCCATTCGTGCCGGATGGTGACGAAGACCAGCGGCCCGCTGCGTCCTTCCTTTTCCTCGATAGCTGCGATCCGCGAGATTCTCTCGACCTCCGCCCCCACCATGATCGGCGCCAGGAATTCCATTTCGCTGCCTGCCCACATGCGGCGTTCCAGCGGGATCGGCGGCAGGAAGCTGGCTAGGGAACCGTCACGTGCAGGATGGCCGTCCCGTCCGAGCATTCGGCCCGGGACATCCGGAACCGCCAGGCACCAGTGCACCGACTGGGGCAGCGCCTGCTCCAGGTCATCGGAAAGGTCGAAAGTGCCGAGGAAGCGCCGGGCAAAGCCGACGCTGCATATGTCGCTGGCGCGCTCCTCGCGGCCGACCCAGCCATCCCACTGGCCCATCTAGGAAACCGGCTGAGCCGGGGCGGCGGTTGGGCTGGCTTCCGCGTCGCCCTGCTTCAGGGCCTCGTCGGTCAGGCGCTGCTTCTCCAGCATCTCGGCCGCCTCGTCCAGGGCCCGCGCCTCCCCCACCGTGACACCGCCCGGCCCGGGATCGTTGTCCGCCGGCCCGCAGGACGCCGCGGCAAACGCCAGGAAGGCTACTGCCGCGGCCCTGCGAGAACCGGCAGGATACATTATTCGGCGGCTTCCGCAGCGTCGGCAGCCTCAGCGGCCGCTGCGGCGGCATCGGCTGCCGCTTCGCTCGCAGCCTCGGCTGCATCGACGGCCTCTTCGGTGGAGGCAGCCGTGGCCTCCGCCGCGTCCTCGGTGGCGGCGTCGTCCTCAACCGGATCCTCGACCCCGTCCACCATCGCCTCCGCAGCGGGCATTTCCACGGTATCCGCTTCGGCATCGACCGACGCGTCGTCGGCGCTGCCGCAGGCGCCGAGCGCCAGCATGCCGGCGGAAGCGAGCGAAACGAAAAGCAGCTTCTTCATCGAAATCTCCTTGTGAAAGGCGCCCGGCCCGAAACCCGGCCGAGCCGTAAACGGTCTGGCAGCACCGGCGCCAGCAATGCGCGAATCCGTTCGCGCCGCCGCAAACTATACGCGCCGGCTCTGCTTGCAAACGGGGAAGATCGCCAGCCACGCACCCGAGATTGACAAGGTCGGAGATCAGATTAATAGTGATATCATAATTATATCGAGGAGATTCGTCATGTCGCAATCCAACGGGGCCATGATCCGCAGCCGCGAAGGGCCGGCCAACACCTTCAACGGCTATCCCATGCTGGTGCTGCTGCTCGTCATTCCCGCACTGTTCGCCTGGCTGGTTTCGGGCCAGCCACCGGCCGACCCGAGCACGATGCAGAATGTGATCTTCGTCGGCGCCATGGTGTTCCTCATCGCCGCCCTGCTGTTCGTCGCGATCGGATTCTACATGATCCAGCCCAACCAAGGCGTCGTGATCACCCTGTTCGGCGAATATCGTGGGACCGACCGCAAGCAGGGGCTGCGCTGGATCTGGCCGTGGATGGGGCGCAAGAA
>CAYRCH010000112.1:0-7589 GCA_964422665.1 uncultured Sphingomonadaceae bacterium
GGCCTTCGTTCGTGAACGCCCGCATAATGGCAGTGCCCGGATTGGCAATGGCGCTGTCGCCCTGCCGGGCGTTTCTCCGCCGATGGGCGGTCGAAGGAACGAGCTCCGGGCGCGGCGGTTGACCGATAGGGCTGGCAGAACAGAAAAGGGAGAACTGCGGGTGAGGAAAATTGCAGGACTGGCTCTGGTCTCTTCCCTGGCGCTCGCCCTTGCCGCATGCGGCCAGTCGGACGCGCCGGCAGAAGGAATCGAGCAGGCCGTGGAGCAGGTCGTGGGATCCCCGTCGCCGGGGGCGGAAAAGGAGCTCGGGACCTTCGCGCCGCGCGATGAATGCCTCGAGCTCGACGGTGCCAGCAATTTCCGCCAGCGGCTCGCCCTGGCGATCGAGGCCCGCGATGCGGAAGGGGTGGGCGCCCTCGCGGCCCCCGATGTGAAGCTTGATTTCGGCGGAGGAGCCGGGCGCGCCGAACTGGTCCGCCAGCTGGAAGAGAGCGACAGCCCGCTATGGGGCAAGCTCGACGAGTTGATGGCGCTGGGCTGCGCGGCGAACGGACAGGCCGCTGTGACGATCCCGTGGTTTTTTGCGCAGGATACGAAGGTCGACCCGTTCCTGGGCATGATCGCGACCGGCGAGGACGTGCCGCTGCGGGAGAGCCCCGATGCGGTGGCTGTTCCCGTCGAGCAGCTGAACTGGGACGCGGTGGAGCTGGTTGACAGCTACGATGCCGGGGCGCCTTACCAACGGGTGAAATTCGGCGAGGCGACCGGTTATGTCGAAACCCGGTTCCTGCGCTCGGTAGTAGATTACCGGATCATCGCCTCGAGCCGCAACGGCAAGTGGCGCATCACAAGCTTTGTTGCGGGGGATTGATCCGGCGCAGCTCGGCGCTGTGGCCCCTTGATTGCAGGATGAGCCGGCCTTCCTGGAGCTCGAACTGCGGGGCAGCGACCAGCAGCGACGCCAGCGCCCGCTCCTGGTCGAACAGCGTGGCGTCGAGACAGCCGATTTCGGTCATTTCCATCGGTCCGGCAATCAGGCGGCCATTTTCGATGCGCCAGTCGCCGTCCATCCGGTTGCAGCCCGCGCTGGCAAGCAGTGCGTCCTGGGTGAAGCGCAGCGATGCGGTCTTCGACGCCGGAGGTTCATCGTCGATCCGGACGAACGCCCATTCGCTTTCCGCCAGCTGGTGCGACGCGCTCGGCTTGACCGCGCAAGCGCACAACAATCCGCACAGAAACAGGGCGCCGAATTTCCTCATGGTTACGAAATCTACACATGAGACGATGAGTATTTTCTGAATGGCGATAATTAATGAGTGGGCGAGGCCAGCACCTCATAGGCCAGCACCGCACCGGCGATGGCGGCATTGAGGCTGTCCGCGCGGCCCTTCATCGGCATGGTCACGCGAAGGTCGCACTCGGCCTCGTAAGCTTCGGGCAGGCCCTGGGATTCATTTCCCACGAGGATGAAGCACGGGTCGCCATAGGGCGCGCCGCGATAGGGCACGGCGTCTCGCAGGGATGCCGCCACCAGCTGGCCTGGCCCACCGCGCAGCCAGGCGAGGAATTCCGCCCAGCTCGCCTGGCCCAGCGGCACGGTGAAGATCGCTCCCATGCTCGCCCGCACCGCTTCGGCGGAAAAAGGGTCGGTGCAATCGTCGACCAGGATCAGTCCGCCGGCCCCGACGGCGTCGGCTGTCCTCAGCATGGTGCCGAGATTGCCCGGATCGCGCATCGCCTGGGCGACCAGCCAGATCCGGACCGAACCGCGATCGAGCCGCGCAAGACCGGTATCCCATTCCGCAAAAGCCCCGGCCACGCTCTGCGGGTTTTCCTTGCCCGTGATCTTGGTCAGGATGTCCGGCGTGGTTTCGATCACTTCCCCGCCGCCGGCTTCCACCGCTGCGGCAAGCTGACCAAGCGCCGGGGTAAGCTCTCGCCCCTGCGCCATTACGAGCGTTTGCGGGAGCCGGCCCGTTTCCATGGCGTCCATCAGCAGACGCATGCCTTCGACCAGGAACTGCCCTGACCGCCTGCGATGCTTCTTGTCGCGCAGCGAGCGAAGGAATTTGACCGTCGGGTTGGAAAATCCGGTGATCGTGCGAGTCACGACAATATCTCCGCCGGTCAGGTTTCGCCGAAACCGTCCTCAACCATCGCAGCCAGCAGTTCCATGCGTTCCTGCGCGTCCTTTCCGGACACCACGATTTCGATAACGTCCCCCTTCGCCGCGCCGAGCATCATCAATCCCAGAATGGAATCACCCAGCGCAGAATGCTCCTCGCGGCACACCCTGACAGTGCAGCCGTCCATCCCTGCCACCGCATTGACGAACTTCGCGCTGGCCCGTGCGTGGAGGCCCTTCTGGTTGACGATGACGACTGCCCGCCGCAGCTCCCCCCCCGAGCCGCTCATCAGGCGTTCTGCCCCAGGAATTCGGAAGCGATGGTTATATAGTTGCGCCCCGCATCGCGCGCCGCAGTTACGGCATCGGTGACATTCATGGACTTTCGTGCCCCGGCGAGGCGGATGAGCATCGGCAGGTTGATCCCGGCGATCACTTCGACGCGACCTGTATCGAGAAGCGAGATGGCGAGATTGGAAGGCGTACCCCCAAACAGGTCGGTCAGGATGATGGCGCCTTCGCCCGAATCCACCTCGCGAATCGCGTCGGCGATTTCCTCCCGCCGGACAGCCATATCGTCGTGAGGACCGATGCAAATGGTCGCCAGAGCCTCTTGCTTGCCTACGACATGTTCCATCGCATGGACGAACTCGTCCGCCAGACCACCATGGGTCACCAGGATCAGGCCAATCATCGTCTGGAATTGCTCTTCATAAGGGGAGTTTGAACCGGCCAGCGACCTTGCCCGTCTGGCTATGGATAATCACTTCTGTGGCGGCCCTTCTATCAGTTCGGCGGCGCGCGATCCCAGATTGCGATGCCGAACAGTGGGGGAAAAGCCTGCCTCGTGCAAGGCTTTCGCCATCGTCTCTGCCGTGAATACCGAGCGGTGACGACCGCCGGTGCAGCCGAATGCGATCGTAACATAGCGCTTTCCGTGCACGGCATAACGAGGCAACAATTCAAGGATGAGATCGCGCATCTTGGCGAAGACGGAGGGAAAGGCCGGATCCGCCTGGATGTGCTCGCCGACCGCCTCGTCTTGCCCCGTGAGTTCGCGCAGGCCTGGCTGCCAATGCGGATTGTCCAGGAAACGCATGTCGAACACCAGGTCGGCGGCAGGCGGCATGCCGCGAGCGAAGCCGAAGCTGGTGATGGTCACGCTCATCGTGTCCGGTGTCGTCGCGGAAAACTGCTCGCGAATATGTTCCTGGAGCTGGCGCGTGGAAAAGCGCGTCGTCTCGACTAGCATGTCCGCCCAGCGCCGCAGCGGCGCCAGCAATTCGCGTTCGGCCAGTATTCCTTCGCTCACCGGCATGTCCTGCGCCAGGTGATGCCGGCGGCGGGTTTCGTCATATCGGCGTTCCAGTTCGGCGCTGGTACAATCCAGAAACAATGTGGTGACGGTGAGATCGCTGCGCGCCGTCAATTGCTTCACCTGTTCGATCAGCTCGGCCGGCACGAAGCCCCGCGTTCGGGAATCGAAACCGATCGCGAGGGGATGGGCGCCAAATCCCGCCGGATAATCGCCCACCAGCCGGTCGAGCATGCGGATGGGAAAGTTGTCGATCACTTCCCAGCCCAGATCTTCCAGTTCGTGCAGGGCAGTGGTCTTTCCGGCGCCGAGCATACCGGTAACGAGCAGCACCTGCTGGCTTCGGGCAGAAGAATCGCGGGCCATGGGATGTTGCTCTGCGCTTGCACGCCGGAAAAGGGAAGGGGGCGCTACACCAGAGCGCCGCCGGGAGACAGGTCGAGCCCGTGAAGACGCAGTGCCCATTCCGCGCGAAGCGGCAATGCCGATGCTTGGGGAAACAGACTTACGGTCGGCAGAGCAACCGTTTCGATTTCGGTCCATTCAGGACCTTCGATGAAACGGGGGGCGTTATCGGCCAGCCGGATCAGCAACGCAATCGGCGCCGACATGCATTCCATTTCGGCAATTCCGACATTGCGGATTTCGATCTTGCCTCGGGTGGCTGGCGGCGGTCCGGCCAGCAGGCGACCGTCCGCAATGCGGAGCGCGACGCCGTCGTCCCCGACCAGCATGGCCCCGCGGTCGATGAGGGCCAGCGCGAGCGACGATTTGCCGCTGCCCGACGGCCCTTCGATCAGGATGGCCCGGCCGCCGATTGCCACGGCGGTACAATTGGCGCGCAGCATCATGCTGCGGGCAGTTCGAGTTTCAGGCATGCTCCTGATGCGCGATCAGGGCGGTCGACGACGCGCAACGAGCCTTCGTGAGCCTCCGCCACCGTGCGGGCGATAGCGAGGCCAAGTCCGCTGTGATCGCCGAATCCCTCGCCTTCCGGGCGCACCGAATGGAAGCGGTCGAAAATTCGCTCCCGCCGGTCCTCGGGGATACCCGGCCCTTCGTCACAGACGGTGAGTGTTACCCGCGCTGGGCTGCCGATGACGGTTACCTCGATTGTCCCGCCCGGAGGCGAGAACGACACGGCATTGTCGAGCAGGTTCTCGACGAGACGCTCGAGACGCAAGGGAACGCCGAGCACAGTAGTCACACCCTGATGAGACAGATGGACTTGCCGGCCATTGTTTTCACCGCGGCTTTCCCGCGCATCGAGGATATGCGCGGCCATCCGGGCAAGGTCGACGCGTTCGAACACTGCGCGGCTCATCTCCGCATCGATCCTGCTCGCATCCGAAATCTCGGTCACCAGCCGGTCAATGCGGCGGACATCGTGATTGGCGATTTCGGCCAGCTGATTTCGCAGAGCGGGATCCTCGACCTTGGCAAGCGATTCCAGTGCGCTGCGCAGGGATGCTAGCGGGTTCTTGATTTCATGGGCCACATCGGCAGCGAAACGCTCCACTTCATCGATCCGGCCGCGAAGGGCGGAGGACATGTCGGATACGGCGCGGGCCAGCAGGCCGATCTCGTCGCCGCGCTCAGGCAGGCGCGGAACTTCCACCTCGCGGTCGCGTCCGAGCCGAACCCGTATGGCCGCGCGAACCAGCTGGCGCAGCGGTTCCACGATGGTGCGCGCGAGGAACAGCGACAACAGGATCGAGAGCACTAGCGCCAGCCCCACGAATGCGCCGAGCGTGCTGCGTGCCGAACGAACGGACTCGGTAATGTCGACCGCATGCCGCGTGGTCAGCAAGGTCGCTCCATTGAGGCCCACGGGCGCTGCGGCGCTTATCACCGGAGTACCATAGGGGGTATCGCGCAGCTGGATCTGCGTCAGCCCCTGTTCGCGCGCGCGCTGGAGCTCCGGCCAGCTTTCCGCGGTGGGCGATTCCGGTTCGATATGATCGGGTATGGGATCTGCGCCGACGATCGTGTTGACCGCGCGGTCGAGAATCTGGGCGAATTGCTCTCCTACAGAATCGTCGCCGGAACCGTCGATCTCAAATGCCGGCGTGTCCAAAGCGAAACTGTCAGCGGTCAACACTCCTTCGGCGTCGAACATCCTCAGGCGCATGCGCTGCTCTTTGCCGATCTGGATCAGGAGAGCTTCCTGCCGCTGGCGGCTGGCTCCGGCCAGGGCTTCGGCTGTGATCTGCGCTTCGATGCGGGCGAGCTTGTAGCGTTCCGAAAGCAACTGCTTGCGGTATGAATCCAGGTAGAAAATTCCGCCCCCGAGCATCAGCAAGGGCAACAGATTTACCAGCAGGATCCGTAGTGTGACCGACAGGCGGAGCGGCCAGTTGAGCCGTTCGAAACGTGGGCCCGGCCAGGACGGCGTTTTCGGGTCAGCCATCGGTGAAGCTGTAGCCCGCACCGTACAGCGTATCGATGGCGCGAAACTCCGGATCGACCGAGCGGAACTTGCGGCGCATTCGCTTGATGTGGCTGTCGACCGTCCGGTCGTCGACGAATACATCGTCGGGATAGGCCGCATCCATCAACTGATTGCGGCTCTTGATGACGCCGGGACGCTGGGCGAGCGCTTCCAGAATGAGGAATTCGGTGACGGTCAGGGATACTGGCCGGCCGTCCCACGTGACATGGTGTCGGGCCGGGTCCATGGCGAGCCGTCCGCGCGATATGATGTGATCGCCGGTGTCGCCTCCGTCTCCTTCTTCCCGGCCATCGCCGGCGCCGGCCCTGCGGAGAATGGCGCGGATCCGCGCGACCAGCAGTCGTTGGCTGAAAGGTTTGGCGATATAGTCGTCGGCGCCGATGGCGAGGCCTTCCGCCTCGTCTTCCTCATCATCCTTGCTGGTCAGGAATATCACCGGCAGCGCGCTCTGCTCGCGTACCCTGCGCAGCAATTCCATCCCGTCCATGCGCGGCATCTTGATGTCGAACACGGCGAGGTCGGGCGGATTGTCGGTAAGGGCTTTGAGCGCCGTTTCGCCGTCGGAATAGACGCGGGTGGCAAAGCCTTCCGCCTGCAAGGCGATGGAAAGGGTGGCGAGGATGTTGCGATCGTCATCTACCAGCGCAATCGTCCGCTGGCTTTCGCTACCCATCTCGTTGCCTGGCTGACCGCTCATTGCGCGTTCCTTTCGCCCGGCGGGGACTAGCCGCATGTGGCGCGCGAGACAACGCATGGCGGATGCACTCCGCTTACCTGCGATTTAGTGCTCGGCCAGTAGAATGCCGATAGTTTGACGGGAATCGCTTGCATCCCTATGCGGCAGGGCGCCGCGCAGGACCGGGGCAAAATCCGGCCGTACCAGGAGAGAGAAGTGAATATTTCGCTGGCGAGTCAGGGCATCGAAACCAATGCCACAATCCATTCCAATCTGGGCACAGACGACCTTGTCGAGCACGCGCTCGCCAATGGCGAAGGCCGGCTGGCCAAGGACGGACCGCTGGTGGTGGAAACCGGCAAGCACACGGGACGCAGCGCCAAGGACAAGTTCATCGTCCGCGACGGCGAAACCGAGAACTCGGTTCACTGGGGCAAGGTCAATGTTCCGATGACACCGGAAAGCTTTGCCAATCTGAAGGCTGATTTTCTCGCGGCCCTGGCGGACAAGGACAAGCTCTATGTTGCGGACCTGTTTGGTGGATCGCAGCCCGAGCACAGGGTCAACGTGCGCGTGATCAACGAACTCGCCTGGCACAACCTGTTCATCCGCACGCTGCTGGTTCGTCCGACCCAGGATGAATTGGCCGGTTTCGTGCCTGAATACACCATCATCGACCTGCCCAGTTTTCGTGCCGATCCGGAGCGTCACGGCTGTCGCAGCGAAACGGTGATCGCGGTCAATTTCTCAGAGAAGCTGATCCTCATCGGCGGCACCAAATATGCCGGCGAAATGAAGAAGAGCGTGTTCGGCATCCTCAATTACCTGCTGCCCAAGGACGGCGTGATGCCGATGCATTGCTCGGCCAATATCGGGCCGGACGGGAAAACGGCGGTGTTCTTCGGCCTTTCGGGCACCGGAAAGACCACGCTTTCGGCGGACGCCAGCCGCACGCTGATCGGCGATGACGAGCATGGCTGGTCGGATGAGGCGGTCTTCAATTTCGAGGGCGGCTGCTATG
>CAYRCH010000113.1:0-4228 GCA_964422665.1 uncultured Sphingomonadaceae bacterium
GGCGTGCGGCTGGCGATGGAATTCCTGACCCAGCAGAACAAGCGCGTCGCTGGAGACGATGAACAGCGTGCGGCCCCGCGCGGAACGCTGACCGCCACGGACAAGCATGTGATCGTGATCGGCGGCGGCGATACCGGTTCGGATTGCGTCGGCACCTCCAACCGCCAAGGGGCCAAGAGCGTGACCCAGATCGAAATCATGCCCAAGCCTCCGGAGGTTCCGGACAAGCTGATGACCTGGCCCGATTGGCCGATGAAGCTGCGGACCTCCTCCAGCCACCAGGAAGGCGTGGAGCGCGACTGGGCGGTGCTAACCAAGGAAGTCGTGGGCGAGGACGGCAAGGTGACCGGCCTCAAATGTGTGCGCGCCGATTGGTCGGACGGCCAGGTGAAGGAAGTGCCCGGCAGCGAGTTCGTGCTGAAGGCCGACCTTATCCTCCTGGCCATGGGATTCCTCGGCCCGCGCAAAGTCGGACTTATCGAGCAGTCAGGCGTCGAGCTGACCGATCGCGGCAATGTTGCGGCGAATACGGAGGATTACGCGACTTCCCAAGAGATGATCTTCGCCTGTGGCGACATGCGCCGCGGGCAGAGCCTCGTGGTATGGGCGATCCGCGAGGGGCGGCAATGCGCCCGCTCGGTCGACATGGCGCTGACGGGAGCAAGCGAACTTCCCCGCTGACGCCGCGGCACGGGCAATTGGTGAGGCCGGATGTTGCGAATTCGCAGCTCCTGCGGCAAATGATCGACCAAGTAACAAGTGAAACCGACCGGCGGCATTCGTTCGCCGCTTGCCTCGCCTATGCGTGGTGCATCAAGCGCCGCTGTGAAACGGTGCGGCGGGACATTTGTCAGCATGGGGACCAAAATGATCCGATCACTATTTGCCGCCGGCGCATCGCTTGCCGCGTTGGCGCTCGCCCTGCCGGCTTCAGCGCAGGAAACGGAGGCAGTCGCCCTTCCGCAGATGGAATTCGGCAGCTGGGGCGTGGATCCGACAACGCTCGATCCGGCCGTGGCGCCCGGCGACGATTTCTTCGCTTACGTCAACCGCAAGTGGATCGATGCCAATCCGATACCCGCGGAATTCTCACGATTTGGCGCCTTCACCCTTCTCGGTGAGAAATCGACTGCCGATGTCAAAGCGCTGGTGGACGAACTGGTCGCGTCGAATCCGCCTGAAGGCACGACCGAGCGGCGCATTGTGGACGCCTACGAGGCGTTTCTCGATACCAGCGCAATCGAAGCGCGGGGAATGAGCCCGGCGGTGCCCTACTTGAACCGGATATTTGCAGCCCCCGATCTTGCATCGCTGGTGACTGTCGGTGCGGAACCGGGGATTCCCGGGCTTGTGGCGGCCGCCATCACCATCGATTCAAAGTCGCCCACTGATTACGCGGTCTCGGTCGGCTTCGACGGAATGGGTCTTCCCGACCGCGACTATTACCTGATCGACAATGACCGTAATCGCGACATACGAGCGAAGTACAAGGACTATCTCGCCTTTCTGCTACGCCGGGCTGGCTATCCTGATGCCGAAGCTGCAGCGGAGTCGGTCTATGCTTTCGAGCACAAGGTTGCCGAGCTCGAATGGGCGCGGACCGCACTGCGAAATCGTGACATCACTTACAACAAGCTTTCCCGCGACGAACTGATTGCGCTTGCGCCAGGCTTCCCGACGGCCACACTGCTCGAGGCACAGGGGCTTGAGCAAGTGGAGAATTTTCTTGCTCCGCAGCTGCCTCCGACCGACGACGAGGTGCGCGAATACCGCCTTTCCCGCCAAATGCTCGACAGTATGGGCGGGGGGTTGCCGGCCATGATGAAGCTGGTCGACAAGACGCCGCTGGCCACGCTCAAGGCCGTGATGGCGGCGCATTTCCTGTCCAATCACGCGGCGGTCCTGCCTGCAGAGGTCGACAATGCCAGCTTCGAGTTCTTCGGCAAGCTGCTGCGCGGCCAGGAAGAACAGCGTCCGCGCTGGAAAAGGGCCATCGACGCCGTGGAAGGCCAGCTCGGGGAGCAGCTCGGCCAGCTCTATGTCGCCCGGCATTTCCCGCCCGAAAGCAAGGCGGCGATGGACGACCTCGTGGCCAATCTTCGCAAGGCAATGGCGCAGAGCCTTTCGGGCAATGACTGGATGAGCGACGCAACGAAGAAGGAAGCCGAGGCCAAGCTCGCCTCGTTCACTCCGAAGATCGGCTATCCTGCGAAGTTCGAAACCTACGAAGGGCTCGAAATCAGCCAGGACGATCCGCTGGGCAATCGCATTGCCGCCGCCCGGTGGGATTGGCGCAAGGATCGCTCGCGCCTCGGCCAGCCGGTCGACCGGAGCGAATGGTTCATGTTCCCCCAGACGGTGAATGCCTATTACAGCTCGGTGATGAACGAGATCGTCTTTCCCGCGGCGATCCTCCAGCCGCCATTCTTCGGCCCCGATGCCGACCCGGCGGTCAATTACGGGGCGATCGGCGCGGTGATCGGGCACGAGATCGGGCACGGCTTCGACGACCAGGGAGCCAAGTCCGATGGCACGGGCATGCTGCGCAACTGGTGGGCGGAGGAAGATCTCGCCGCCTTTACCGCGCTGGGCGACAGGCTGGCCGCCCAGTACGATGCCTACTGCCCCTATGACGAGGGTGAAACCTGCGTGAACGGCCGTTTTACGCTGGGCGAGAATATCGGCGATGTCGGCGGGCTCAGCCTCGCCTACCGGGCCTACCGGATGTCGCTCGACGGCCAGGAAGCCCCGGTGATTGACGGGCTGACCGGCGACCAGCGCTTTTTCCTGGCCTGGGCGCAGGTCTGGCGTTCGACTCAGCGCGAAGAGACCGGACGCCAGCGGCTGATCACCGATCCACATGCGCCCGAGGAATTCCGGGTCAACGGCGTCGTCCGCAATATCGATGCATGGTACGATGCGTTCGACGTCCAGCCGGGCCACGAACTCTACCTTCCGCCGGAAGAGCGGGTGCGGATCTGGTAATCGGGGCCGGCTGTTGGAAAAGCGCGAGGGGCAGGCGGGCGCCGCTTGACTTGCCTGCCCCTTGCTCCATCAACGGGCGCTCATGAGCCTGACACTCACCGCGATCCTGCTCGGAATCCTCGAAGGTTTGACCGAGTTCCTGCCCGTATCTTCGACAGGGCACCTTATCCTGGCGACGGAGGTATTCGGCTACGACGCGGCGCAGTGGGCGCAGTTCAATATCGTTATCCAGCTGGGGGCGATCCTGGCCGTGGTCGTGGCGTATCGAAAGCTGTTCTGGGACATGGGCATCGGATTGCTTCGGCGCGAGCCGGAAGCGGTCGCCTTCACCCGCAATATCCTGCTCGGGTTCATGCCCGCGGCCGTGATCGGCCTGCTGATCAAGGACCTGATCGACGTCATGCTCGAGACGCCGATGGTGGTGGCGATCGCACTGATCCTCGGCGGTATCGGCATCATCTTCCTCGAAAAGACGATCAAGCCTGCCGAAGATGTGGGGGTTGCCGGCTTGCACTGGCGTACCGCCATCGCGATCGGCTTCGCGCAGTGCCTTGCCATGATTCCCGGCACCAGCCGCTCGGCTGCGACGATACTGGGCGCGCTGGCAATGGGCGTCGGGCGCAAGACCGCCGCGGAGTTCTCTTTCTTCCTCGCCGTACCGACCATGCTCGGCGCGGCCACGGTCAAGATCCTTGCGGAGCCGGAGGCGCTCCTCTCGGGCAGCGGCACGGTCGGCTGGAGTGAGATCGCCATCGGATTTGTCGCGGCATTCCTCGTTGCTCTTGCCGTCATCCGCCTGTTTGTCGCCTATGTCAGCCGCCACGGCTTTACGCCGTTCGCATGGTACCGGATCGTGCTGGGCGCCGCCGCCATCGCCTGGCTCACTCTGCGCTGAGGGCCCCCTTCCTATTCCTCGCCAAGCCACCTATCGATTGCCCTGATGGTCAAGATTGCCAGCTGGAACATAAATTCGGTGCGCCTGCGCATGCCGATCGTGGAGCGCCTGATCCGCGAGGCGGTCCCGGATGTGCTGTGCCTGCAGGAAATCAAGACGCAGGAGCAGGGCTTCCCCTTCAAGGCTTTTGCCGACCTCGGATACGAGCATTTCGCGGTCCACGGGCAGAAAGGCTATCATGGCGTGGCCACGGTCAGCCGGATACCCTTGCGCGACTATTCGCGTCACGACTGGCAGGACAATGGCGAGGCGCGCCATGTCGGGGTCGAACTGCTCGGGCCCGGGCAG
>CAYRCH010000113.1:4328-5933 GCA_964422665.1 uncultured Sphingomonadaceae bacterium
CGCGAATTCATCCGCGATCCGGAGCGCTATTTCAGCTGGTGGTCCTATCGTTCGAAGGACTGGAAGACGAACGATCGCGGGCGGCGGCTCGACCATATGTGGGCCAGCCCCGAACTGGCCCGGCAGGCCGTGGGCCACCATGTGCTGGAGGCCTGCCGCGACTGGGACCGGCCCAGCGATCACGTGCCGCTGGTGACGGAATTTTCGCTTTGAGCAGCCCCTCGCCCGCACGGCGTGCGGCGCAGGCGATCGATGCGCTGCGCCACGGATGGCCGATCGCCGTTGGCTCTGCGCCGATCCTGCTGCAGGTGGAAAGCGGCACAGCATCCGAAGCCGCATCCGACCTGCTGCTGATTTCGGCCGCCCGGGCGGCCACGCTCAAGCTGGTCAATCAGCGCGAGGCCGCCGATCCGGAAGCGCCGGTACTGATCCGCGGAGTGGAACCGTTCGACCTCGAAATGGCGCGCAGCGTTGCGGATCCTTCGCTGGACCTGACCCAGCCGCTCAAGGGGCCCTTTCGCGCCGAGGAATTCGGCTGGGCGGAGGAAGCGCGCGCGGCTTTGCAGCTGGCCCGCCTGGCCGGAATGGTCCCCGCTTTCCTGGTCGGGGCAGAGCGGGCCGGCGAGCCGCAGCCCGTCCTGCCGGGGGACCTCGCCGATTGGAGCGACACCGAAGCGCTTGTTATCGCTACCCGTGCACAGCTTCCGACAGCGGCGGACGAAAACTGTGAAATAGTAGTATTCCGTAGCGTAAATGATGTGCGTGAGCACGCTGCCCTGCTTGTCGGAATCCAGAATTCGGATACTGTGCCGCTTGTGCGATTACACTCCGAATGCCTGACCGGCGATGTCCTCGGCAGCCTCAAATGCGATTGCGGGCCGCAACTCGACGCGGCGCTTTCCGCCATGGTGGAAGAAGCAAAAGGCGGGGGCTGGGGCGCTCTGCTCTATTTGCGGCAGGAAGGGCGCGGTATCGGTCTCGTCAACAAGCTGAAGGCCTATCGCCTGCAGGACCAGGGCTTCGATACTCTGGAGGCGAATCGCCGCCTGGGCCTGCCGGAAGAGGCCCGGGATTTTCCCGTGGCCGCGCGCATGCTCGAATTGCTTGGCATCAGGGAGGTAAGGCTGTTGACGAACAATCCTGGCAAGGTTGCCGCGCTGGAGGCAGCGGGTGTGAAAGTGACGGAGCGGGTGCCGCATCAATTGCCGGCCAATCCGCACAATGCCCGCTATCTGGCGACCAAGCGCGACCGTGCCGGGCATCTCCTTACATGACCATTTCGGTCCGCCCCGAGCGTCCGGGCGACGAGCCCGCCATAGCCGCCCTGACCACCACCGCCTTTGCCGAAAAGCGTTATGCCACCGGCGACGAGGCAGGCATGATCGAGCGGCTGCGGGAGCGCGGCGAGCTGACGATTTCGCTGGTGGCGGTGAACATGGACGATGCCGTAATCGGCCATGCGGCCTTCTCTCCGCTGACGATCTCCGACGGAAGCCAGGGCTGGTACGGGCTCGGCCCGATATCGGTCATCCCGCTCCGCCAGCGTGCCGGGATCGGTTCGATGCTGGTCGAGGCGGGGCTCGCCGAATTGCGCCGGATCGGCGC
>CAYRCH010000113.1:6033-7502 GCA_964422665.1 uncultured Sphingomonadaceae bacterium
CCCCTTCGTCATCCCCGCGAAAGCGGGGACCCAGTCGGCTCGCCCTTGGTTGACTGACGGGTACTGCCGGATGCGCTGGAGGAGACGCGAGGTTACGCCAATATAGATCGCGCCGTGGCGCCGGTTGGCGAGCTGATAGACCGTGGGCTGGAAATCGCGGTGCACCGCAAGAGCTTACTGGGTTCCCGCTTTCGCGGGAATGACGAGGTGAGGAACCACGTTCGCAATAGGCGATGTCCCGATCGCAGGATCAGCGGCGCTCGTAGGACGCTATCCCGCCCCCGAGACGGTTGTCGGCGATTTCTATCCGGTCGCCTGACCAGTCGGCGACGAAGGTCGTGTTGCGCGACACGCCGGGCGCGAGGCGCGCTGTATTGCCGAGGACCCGCAATCCGTTGGCGCTGTTGCGATGCTCCTCGGGAGCGACCGTGATGAAGGCGGAGTAATTCTCCTTGTCGCGGCCCTGGACGAACCAGTTGTTGCTGATCTGCCCGGTCGATCCGCCCGAAAGGTCGATCATGTAGTTTGTGCCGCGGCCGTTGGCATCGTCGAAGCTGGTGCTGGCGATATCGACCCGCCTCGCCCAGCTCTTCACGTAATGGCCGCCTGCGCCTTCTTCGAAGCGGCTGTTGGTGATCCTGAGCTGGCCATATTCGCCGGTATAGATCGAATGGGCGCAGCCGCCGGAGCCTTCGCAGGTGCCGAGGCGCGAGAAGGTCGAACGGTCGATGACGATCCGCGCACCGGTGCCGTCGGCTGTCAGGATGCCCTGCTCGCTGTCGCGGAACCAGCTCTGGGCGACAGTCAGGTTGCCCCGTTCGAGGCGGATGCCGGCGCCGTTGTAATCGGAAACGCGCATATTCTGGAACACCAGGCCGGAGATATCCGCGCCGCGCCCGCGCAGGACGAGCGCGGCCTTGCCTTCGCACTCGACCCCGTCGAAAATAGCACTGCCGGGCTCGACCGCGAGATAAGCGATTTCGCCGCCCTCCTGCACCGCGCACTGGCGGTAAGTGCCGGGTGCGATGGATATCCTCCCCGCACCATCGCCTATCGCGTTCACCGCGTCCTGGAGGCGCGAGAACGACTGCCCGGATTCGAGCACGGTAAAGGCGCCCTGACCCTGTGCCTGCGGCGCAGAGGTGGAGAGGGCGGCCAGTGCCAGCGCGGTGGCGATTGCGGCGACGCGGAGCTGTTTCGACATGGGCCGAAGAATATGCCTGCCGCGCCTCCCCGCCAACGGGGGCGCGCGTCCTGGGGGCGGGCCGACCCAGAACAGGACACAAGTGGCGGGAGTTCCTGCGCTGGCTACCGGGCCGGGGCTGCGTTGCCGTTCAGTCCCGGTCGCCCCAGCGCCAGCGCCAGCCTCCGCGCGTGCGGCGATGGGCAATCATGATAAACGCCGCCGTGAGCAGCGCGATCAACGCGGCGGCAGTGGCTATTGCGGCGCGGCCTCCTCTTTCAGCGAG
>CAYRCH010000114.1:0-7472 GCA_964422665.1 uncultured Sphingomonadaceae bacterium
AAAACCGTATCGCTGGAGTGGGGCGGAAAGACCCTCACTCTGGAAACCGGCCGCATTGCCCGTCAGGCTGACGGCGCGGTCCTCGCCACTTATGGCGAAACCGTCGTTCTCTGTGCCGTCACCGCGGCCAAGAGCGTCAAGGAAGGGCAGGATTTCTTCCCGCTCACCGTCCACTACCAGGAAAAGTTCTCTGCCGCCGGGCGCATCCCGGGCGGCTTCTTCAAGCGCGAGCGCGGGGCGACCGAGAAGGAAACGCTTACCAGCCGCCTGATCGACCGGCCGATACGGCCGCTTTTTCCTGAGGGCTTCTACAACGAGATCAACGTCATCTGCCAGGTGCTGTCCTATGATGGCGAGACCGAGGCGGACATCGTCGCGATGGTCGCCGCCAGTGCCGCGCTAACGATCTCCGGCGTGCCCTTCATGGGCCCGATCGGCGGTTGCCGCGTCGGCTTTGTCGATGGCGAATACGTACTCAACCCGAAGCAGGACGCTGCCCTGGAAGAGGGTCGGCTCGACCTCGTCGTCGCCGCCACGCACGATGCCGTGATGATGGTCGAATCCGAAGCCAAGGAACTGACCGAAGACGAAATGCTCGGCGCGGTGATGTTCGCGCATGACGAGTGCAAGAAGGTCGTCGGCGCGATCATCGACCTGGCCGAACAGGCCGCCAAGGATCCCTGGGAACTCCACGTTTCGGACAATTCCGAAATGAAGGCCGAGATCAAGAAGCTCGTCGGCGACGACATCGCCGCGGCCTACAAGCTGACCAGCAAGTCGGCCCGTTCGGACGCGCTCAACGGCGCACGCGACAAGGTGAAGGCGCATTACGCCGACGCCGACGGCCAGACCCAGATGACCGCCAACAAGATGGTCAAGAAGGTCGAAGCCGACATCGTGCGCGGCGCGATCCTCAAGGACGGCAGCCGCATCGACGGCCGCAAGCTCGACCAGGTCCGCCCGATCGAGGCGATGGTCGGCTTCCTGCCGCGCACGCATGGCTCGGCGCTATTCACCCGCGGGGAGACGCAGGCGATCTGCACCACCACGCTGGGCACCAAGGAAAGCGAGCAGATGATCGACGGGTTGGAGGGTCTCTCCTACCAGCGCTTCATGCTGCACTACAACTTCCCGCCCTATTCGGTCGGCGAAGTGGGCCGCTTCGGCGCACCGGGCCGCCGCGAAGTCGGCCACGGCAAGCTGGCATGGCGCGCGCTGCATCCGATGCTGCCGACCCATGACGACTTCCCCTATACGATCCGCATCCTCAGCGACATTACGGAGAGCAACGGCTCCTCCTCGATGGCGACAGTATGCGGCGGGTGCCTCGCGATGATGGATGCCGGCGTTCCGATCGAGCGCCCGGTATCGGGCATCGCGATGGGCCTGATCCTCGAAGGCGACGACTTCGCGGTGCTGAGTGACATCCTGGGCGACGAGGATCACCTCGGCGACATGGACTTCAAGGTGGCCGGTACCGAAAAGGGTATCACGTCGCTGCAGATGGATATCAAGATCGCCGGGATCACCAAGGAGATCATGGGCAAGGCGCTCGAGCAGGCGAAGGCCGGCCGCGCGCATATCCTGGGCGAAATGACCAAGGCGCTGGGCTCCGCCCGCACCGAGCTTTCCGCCCATGCCCCGCGCATCGAGACGATGCAGATCGACAAGTCCAAGATCCGCGACGTGATCGGCACGGGCGGCAAGGTGATCCGCGAGATCGTCGCCGAAACCGGCGCCAAGGTCGATATTGACGATGAGGGCGTGATCAAGATCAGTTCCTCCGACGTCAACCAGATCGAGGCCGCGCGCCAGTGGATCCAGGGCATCGTGGAAGAGCCGGAAATCGGCAAGATCTACAATGGCAAGGTGGTCAACATCGTCGACTTCGGCGCCTTCGTGAACTTCATGGGCGGCAAGGACGGTCTCGTCCACGTCTCCGAGATGAAGAATGAGCGCGTCGAGAAGCCGACCGATGTCGTCTCCGAAGGCATGGAAGTGAAGGTCAAGGTGCTCGAGATCGACCAGCGCGGCAAGGTCCGTCTGTCGATGCGGGTGGTCGACCAGGAAACCGGCGAGGAGCTGGAAGACACCCGCCCGCCCCGCGAGAAGCGTGAAGGCGGCGGACGTGACCGCGGCGACCGCGAAGGCGGCCGCGGCGGCGACCGGCGCGGCCCCAGGGGCGGAGGTGGCGGCCGTGACCGCGGCCCGCGCCGCGAAGGCGGCGGCGATCGCGACCGTGGCCCGCGCAGGGAGCGCGAGGACGGCGGATCCCGCGGCGACGACGGCGACAAGGGCGGCAATCCGGACCACATGCCGGCGTTCCTGAAGGACGATTGAGCCTTTAAGGAAGTGTAAAAAAACGGGCCGCGGGGAGCGATCTCCGCGGCCCTTTTCGTTCCTCCGTCCCGGTACCCCAGCCCCTTCGACGGGCCCAGGACAGGCTTGTGTCGGGGGCCGGCTGGTCAGGGGGAGGAAAGGCTGGATCCCGGAACGGGTCCGGGATGACTGTATCACGCGGCCAGGCGGCGCAATCCCCAGACAGGTTCGGGCGGCTAAGCGGACAGGGCGGCCACCGCCAAGCAGCCCACCCCGCTTTGCAGGGCGCCCGGCGGATGACCGGACCGGTGGTTCGGCAACAGTCCCTTGCGCCAACCGGCGCAACGCGCCATCCGGGGCTGTGGGCTCCGTACCTATCCCGATTCTGCCCTGCGTCGGGCGCGAATGTCCGCGAGCATCGTATCTTGTCCGCGACGGGCGGATGCAATCCGGAAGACAGGCGACGTGCTGAAAATTCGCCGTATCCCGATCGACACCCATCCCGAGAACACCGCGTTCCTGCTGCGGCACGGGAACGGCTATTCGGCCGAGCAGTATCAGGCGCTGCGCAAGCTGCGCGTATGGAGCAAACAGGCCGAGATCCTTGCCACCCTGGCGCTTGTCGACGACGAGACGATCGTCGGCCCCGGCGAGATCGGGCTGGGCGAACAGGCGTTTCGCCGATTCGGCTGTCCGGAAGGCAGCGAAGTCTCGATCGAGCAGGCGCGGCCGCCGGCCAGCCTCGAATTCGTCAAGCGCAAAATCCAGGGAGACACGCTGCACGAGAGCGAGATCGCGGCGATCGTCAGCGACGTGGCCGGCTATCTCTACTCGCCGATGGAGATCGCGGCGTTCCTCGTTGCCTGCGCGGGGTTCATGAGCACGCAGGAAACGCTGTCGTTGACGCGGGCCATGATCGAGATCGGCAACCGGATCGACTGGAAAGAGCCGCTGGTGGTCGACAAGCACTGTGTCGGCGGCATTCCCGGCAATCGCACCTCGATGATCGTGGTGCCGATCGTAGCGGCACACGGGCTGATCTGCCCGAAGACTTCGTCGCGCGCGATCACCTCCCCGGCCGGCACGGCGGATACGATGGCGGTGCTTGCCAATGTGGACCTCACCAGGGAGCGCATGGCCGCGATCGTGGCGCAGCAACGGGCGTTCCTTGCCTGGGGCGGGCGGGTCAATCTCTCGCCGGCCGACGATGTGCTGATTTCGGTCGAGCGGCCGCTGCGGCTCGATACTTTCGAACAGATGGTCGCCTCGATCCTGTCGAAGAAGGTGGCGGCAGGATCGACCCATCTGGTGATCGACATTCCGCTCGGCCCGACGGCGAAAGTGCGCTCTCAGAGCGATGCGATCCGCCTGCGCAAGCTGTTCGAATATGTCGCCCGGCATCTCGGGATCGAGACCGACGTGGTGATCACCGACGGATCCCAGCCGATCGGGCGCGGGATCGGCCCGCTGCTCGAAGCGCGCGATGTGATGGCGGTGCTGCGCAACGAGGACGACGCACCGGTGGACCTGCGCGATCGGGCGGTGATGCTGGCCGGGCGGATGATCGAGTTCGACCCGGCGCTCGAGGGCGGGAAGGGTTTTGCGCGGGCGCTCGAACTGCTTGCCTCGGGCGCCGCGCTCGAGGCGATGGAGCGCATGATCGAAGCGCAGGGCCCGCGCACCTACCCGCCGCAGCTCGGCATCTACCGGTTCGACGTCAAGGCGGCGGAACCCGGAACGGTGACCCAGATCGATTGCGAGCGCATCGCCCGCATCGCGCGGCTGGCCGGAGCGCCGATGGACGAGGGCGCGGGCATCGACCTGCTGCGCAAGGTCGGTGCGAGGGTCCGGCCGGGAGACGTGCTCTATCGCATCTATGCCAATTCCGAGACCGGGCTCGGCTTTGCCCGCGACCTGGTGGCCGAGCATTCCGCTTACGAGATTGGCGCGTGAGCTGTGCCGTGTTCGCCTTCGCCGATTCCGCCGAGCCCGCCGCGCGGCTCGCGCAGGAGCTGGGCGTGCCGTGCCATGATGTCGCGGTGCGCTGCTTTCCCGACGGCGAAAGCCTCGTTCGCGTGCCGGCGGCGCCCGCGACCGCTATTCTCTACCGCTCGCTCGACCATCCCAACGAGAAGATCGTCGAGCTGCTGCTCGCCGCCTCGGCCCTGCGCGACGGCGGCACTTCGCGGCTGGTGCTGGTGGTTCCCTACCTCGCCTACATGCGGCAGGACATCGCGTTCCATCCGGGCGAGGCGGTCAGCCAGCGCGTGATCGGCCGCCTGCTGGCGGAGCATTGCGATGCGCTGCTCACGCTCGACCCGCACCTCCACCGGACCCCTTCGCTGGGCGAGGTCATGCCGGGGATCGAAGCGGTATCAGTCTCGGCGGCGCCGGTGCTTGCCGCCGCGCTCGACGAGGACGCCGATCCGCTGCTGATCGGTCCCGATGAAGAGTCGCGCCAATGGGTTGAGGCGATCGCGCGCCCGCGAGGGCTGGAATTCCTGCTCGGCAGCAAGCGTCGCCTGGGCGATTGCGAAGTGGACCTGGCGATCGACGGGATCGAGCGGGCTGCGGGACGCGCGGTGGTGCTGGTCGACGACCTGGTATCGAGCGGCGGGACGCTGAAGGCATCCGCACGGCTGCTCCGCGGCGCCGGAGCGGCCCGGATCGAGGCACTGGCCACGCACTGCCTGGCCCCGCAGGAGGACCTCGATGAAATCCGCAGCGCAGGCATCGCTTCGCTGCGCGCGACGGACACCGTAGCGGGCCCGGCCGGCTCGCTGCCCATTGCCGGCCTGCTCGCCGCGGAACTCCGGCAGCGCGGCTGGCTGAACTGAAAGGCTGCCTAATGGCTTCACAGGGGCTGACACTCACGTTTCACGGCGCGGCGCACACGGTGACCGGTTCGTGCATGGAATTCAGGCACGGCGACCGGTCGATGCTGGTCGATTGCGGGCTGTTCCAGGGCTCGCGCTCGCTCGAGGCGCTCAACAACAGCCCGTTCGCGTTCGATCCCCGGCGTATCGCCGCGGTGACGCTCACGCATGCCCATATCGATCACAGCGGCCTCCTGCCGAGGCTCGTCGCCCAAGGCTTCGAAGGCCCGGTCTGGTGCACTGCGGCGACGCGCGACCTGCTCGAGCCGATGCTTGCAGACGCCGGACGCATCCAGCAATCCGATGCGGAGCGGCGCAATCGCCGCAGGGACCGCGCCGGTGACGAACAGTTCGCCCCGCTCTACACCGAGGAGGACGCGCTCGCCGCCTGGCAGCTGTGCCGGCCGGTGCCGCTCGAGGAGTGGTTCGAGCCCGCCGAGGGCTTTCGCGCCAGGCTGTGGAATGCCGGCCATGTGCTCGGTTCCGCCTCGGTCGAGCTTGAGGCCGCTGGCGTGAGGGTGATGTGCTCGGGCGATATCGGCCCCGAGCACAAGGCGTTCCATCCCGATCCCGAAGGACCGGGCGGCTTCGACTATGTCGTGTGCGAGAGCACCTATGGCGCCAGGGTCCGCGACAAGGTCACGCCCGACGAGCGGCGCCGGTTGCTCCAGGCCGAAGTGCAGGCGGCGATCGCCCGCGGAGGCAATCTGATCGTGCCGGTGTTCGCGCTCGAGCGGACGCAGGAACTGCTGCTCGACCTCGCGATCCTGCATCGCAGCCGGGCGATCCCGCAGGTGCGGGTGTTCGTCGATTCGCCGCTTGCGAGCAGGGTGACCGAAGTCTTCACGCGCCACGCCGGCGACCTCGAGGACATCGACGGAACCGGCGGGTTCGAGAACGCCGCGTTCCACTTCACCGGCGACGTTTCGGAATCGATCCGGCTGAATTCGGTCTCGGGCGCGGTCATCCTCGCTGCTTCGGGCATGTGCGAGGGGGGGCGCATCAGGCACCACCTGCTGCACAACCTGCACCGGCGCGATTCGACGGTGTTGTTCGTCGGTTACCAGGCCGAGGGAAGCCTGGGGCGGGTGATCCTCGAAGGGGCGCAGCGGGTGCGCATCTCGGGCTCGGACGTGAATGTGCGCGCGCAGATCCGCCGGATCGACCATTATTCGGCCCATGCGGACCAGGGCGAACTGCTCGACTGGATCGTGCAGCGCGGGCCGATCTCGGGCGGACTGTTCCTCGACCATGGCGAGCCCGACGCGCTCGAGGCGTTGCGGCGCGAGCTGCAGCGGCTGGAGCCGGAGCTGCAGGTGCGGCTGCCCCGGATCGGCGAGAGCTACCGGCTCGCCGCCGGCCAGGCCGCCAAGCGCATCGCGACCGGGAATCTCGAGGCGCAGCAGGTCATCGGGCGCGACTGGCAGAACGCCTATGCCGACCTCGCGACCCGGCTGAAGAGCGATCTCGCCCGCATCCGGGACGAAAAGAAGCGCGAGGAAGCGATCGCGCGCATGCGCGAGGTGCTCGATTCCTATTCCGAGTTCAGGAACAGACGGCACACACGCCGCCGCGACTGAGGGCCGCGCGGGGTGGGCGAGCGCAAGACTTCGTGTAAGGGAGCCCTATGCTGAAACGCGAGACGATCGGCACGGCGCAGGTGCCCGGCGGCGAGGAATTGGCGCTGGTTTCCCACGGGCGCGATTTCATCATCATGCTGGGCCGCGGCGAACTGATGAGCACGCGCATGCGCTTTTCCGAAGAACAGCTGGCGGAGCTGACGCTCGCCCGGCTTGGCAAGGCGGACCCGCATCTGCTGATCGGCGGATACGGCATGGGCTTCACCCTGCGCGCGGCGCTCGCAAGGATCGGGCCGCAGGGGCGGGTGACCGTGGCCGAGCTGGTGCCCGAGATCCTCGAATGGGCACGCGGGCCGATGGCGGAGCTGACCGGCGAAAGCTTGGAGGATCCGCGCCTGACGCTGGAGATATGCGACGTTGCGGCGCTGATCGACGATGCCGCCGACGGCACGAGCGAAGGCTATGACGCGATATTGCTCGACGTGGACAATGGCCCGGACGGGCTGGTGCGGGCGGACAACAACCGGCTCTATTCGCGAACCGGCCTGGCCAGGGCCCGCGACGCGCTGAAGCCCGGCGGCGTGCTGGCGATCTGGTCCGCGGCGCGCGACCCGATGTTTACGCGGCGGCTGAAGGATGCGAGGCTGGAGGTCGAGGTGCTGGAAGTCCGCGCCCGGCCGAACAATAAGGGCCCGCG
>CAYRCH010000115.1:0-7468 GCA_964422665.1 uncultured Sphingomonadaceae bacterium
TCCATCACCTTGCGCACGGGCTGGATGCGGCGCTCGGCATTGGTGAAGGTGCCGTCCTTCTCGAGGAAGGTCGATCCCGGCAGGAACACATGTGCGTAATTGGCGGTCTCGTTGAGGAACAGGTCATGGACGATGACCAGTTCCATTGCCGAGAGGCCGGCGGAAACGTGCTGCGTATTGGGGTCGGACTGCATGATGTCCTCGACCTTGACGTATAGCTCCTTGATGGTGCCATCGTCAGCGGCGTCGAAAATGTTGTTGATGCGCAGGCCCGGCTCCTTGTCGAGCGTGACGCCCCAGTCCTTCTCGAACAGGGCGCGGGTCTCGTCGTCGGAAATGTGGCGATAGCCCGAAAGTTCGTGCGGGAAGCTGCCCATGTCGCACGAACCCTGGACGTTGTTCTGCCCGCGCAGCGGGTTCACGCCGACGCCCGGGCGGCCGATATTGCCGGTGCACATGGCAAGGTTCGCAATTGCAATCACTGCCGAGGAACCCTGGCTGTGCTCGGTCACGCCGAGGCCGTAATAGATCGCGCCATTGCCGCCGGTGGCGTAGAGCCGCGCAGCCTCGCGCACCGTCTGCGCGGGGACGCGGGTGACTGCCTCGAGGAATTCAGGGCTGTGGCGCTCTTCGGATACGAAGCGGGCCCAATCCTGGTATTCGTCCCAGTCGCAACGCTCGCGAATGAAGGCTTCATTGGCGAGGCCTTCGGTCACAATCACGTGAGCGAGGCTGGTCAGCACCGCGACATTGGTGCCGGGCTGCAGCGCGAGGTGATGTTCGGCCTGGATATGCGGGCTGCGCACGAGGTCGATCCGCCGCGGGTCGATCACGATCAGCTTCGCGCCCTGCCGGAGCCGGCGCTTCATGCGGCTGGCGAATACCGGGTGCGCGTCGGTCGGATTGGCGCCGATCACCAGCATGACATCGGCATCCATCACCGAATCGAAGTCCTGCGTGCCGGCGCTGGTGCCGAAGGTGGTCTTCAGGCCGTAACCGGTCGGCGAGTGACATACGCGGGCACAGGTATCGACATTGTTGGCGCCGAAGCCCGCGCGAACGAGCTTCTGCACGAGGAAGGTTTCCTCGTTGGTGCAGCGGCTCGAGGTGATCCCGCCCAGCGCCCTGGCGCCGTGCTTGGCCTTGATCGCGTTGATCTTTTCCGCGGCATAGCTGAGCGCTTCTTCCCAGCTGACTTCGCGCCAGGGCTGGTCGATGCTCTCGCGGATCATCGGGTTGAGGATGCGGTCCTGATGGTTCGCATAGCCATAGGCGAAGCGGCCCTTGACGCAGCTGTGCCCGCGATTGGCCTTGCCGTCCTTCCAAGGGATCATGCGCACGAGCTGCTCGCCGCGCATCTCGGCGCGGAAGGTGCAGCCGACGCCGCAATAGGCGCAGGTGGTGACGACCGACCGCTCGGGCTTGCCGATCGCGATCACGCTCTTTTCCATCAGCGCGCTGGTCGGGCAGGCCTGCACGCAGGCGCCGCAGCTGACGCATTCGGATGAGAGGAAATCGTCTTCCTTCTGCCCGGCGCTGATCTTCGATTCGAAGCCGCGGCCATCCACGGTGAGGGCGAAAGTGCCCTGCACTTCGTCGCAGGCGCGCACGCAGCGCGAGCAGACGATGCACTTGTCGGGCTCGAAGGCGAAATAGGGGTTCGACAGATCGTCCGCCTGACCCATGTGGTTGGCGCCCTCATAGCCGTAGCGCACGTCGCGCAGGCCGACATTGGCGGCCTGGTCCTGCAGCTCGCAATCATTGTTGGCGCTGCAGGTGAGGCAATCGAGCGGGTGGTCGGAGATGTAGAGCTCCATCACGCCCCTGCGCAGCTTTTCGAGCCGCGGCGTCTGGGTGTGCACCACCATGCCAGGCCCGACCGGGGTGGTGCAGCTGGCGGGCGTGCCGCGCGCGCCTTCGATCTCGACCAGGCACAGGCGGCAGGAGCCGAAGCTCTTCATGTTGTCGGTGGCGCAGAGCTTGGGGATGTCGCCGCCGATTTCCGCCGCGGCGCGCATCACGCTTGTGCCTGCGGGCACGGTGACTTCGCGGCCATCGATCGTCAGCGTGACCTGCTCGTCGGACTGGACTGCGGGCGTCCCGAAATCCTTCTGGCGTTCAAATCCCATTGTCTTGCTCCATACCGGCCAAATCGGCCGGACTATTGATATTAGCAGGTTTCGCGGCGGTTTTCACGCCCACGGCGCCGATCGCATTGGCGAATGCCAGCATGGAATGCCTGCCATCCCCTTTAAGGATGGTTTCGATCGTCGCGGCAGCACTCCCAGGCCAGTGGCCGATCACCGGCTGGCTTTCGAGATATCTGGGGGCGGGAGAGAGCAATTCCAGCAGATTTTCGGGGAGATTTACGGAATCGACCCCGCATGTGAGGACCGTGTCGTAGCCTTCGTCCACCGCGTGATGCAGCCCCGCGGCAATGCCCCCCAGCGGTCCCATATCGGCGCGCGGCCAGTCCGGAATGCAGGGGGCAGGGCCGTGGTCGCGCCCGGCGATCACCACATATTCGCACCATCCCGACAGCGCATCGACCGCGCGCGCCAGCAGCGTGCGCCCGCCGAGCTCGGCCAGCGCCTTGTCGCTGCCGAAGCGCGTGGACTTGCCGCCCGCCAGGACCACGCCGAGGATCACCTCTCCCCTCCCGCTTGCGGGAGGGGCCGGGGGTGGGCCAGTCCGCGAGCGGTGGCTATTCCCACCCCTGACCCCTCCCGCAAGCGGGAGGGGAATTGCGTCGTCTCGCTCACTCCGCCGTCTCCGCAACCCGGGCCTTGCCGGTGAAGTCTTCCGGCCAGTGCTTGAGCGCGCTCATCACGGGGTAGGGGGTGAAACCGCCCAGCGCGCAGAGGCTACCGAACTTCATCGTCTCGCAAAGGTCGGCCAGCAGCGCGATTTCGTCGCCCTGGTCGCGCCCGGCATCCTTTTTCGTATTGTGCATCTGCGGGGCGAGCTCGATCACGTCGCGCTTGCGGCCACCGGCGCGAATGCGGTCGATGATCTCGACACCGCGCACCGCGCCGATCCGGCAGGGCGTGCATTTGCCGCAGCTTTCCGCCGCGCAGAATTCCATCGCGAAGCGCGCCATCGCGCCCATATCGGCGCTGTCGTCGAACACGGTGATGCCGGCGTGGCCGATCAGCGCGTCGGCGGCAGTATAGGCTTCGTAATCGAAGCGGATGTCGAACTGGTCGGGGTGGATATAGGCGCCCAGCGGACCGCCCACCTGTACCGCCTTGACCGGGCGGCCGCTTTGAGTGCCGCCGCCGATCTCGTTGACCAGTTCGCCCAGCGAAATGCCGAACGCGGTTTCGAACAGGCCGCCATGCTTCACATTGCCGGCGATCTGGATCGACATGGTGCCTTTCGAGCGCTCGATCCCCAGCGCCTCGTACTGGCTCGCCCCGCCTTCCATCAGGATATGCGGCACCGCGGCGAGCGTGAGGACGTTGTTGACCACGGTCGGCTTGCCGAACAGGCCTTCGAGCGCCGGCAGCGGGGGCTTGGCGCGCACTTCGCCGCGCTTGCCCTCGAGGCTGTTGAGCAGCGAGGTTTCCTCGCCGCAGACATAGGCACCGGCGCCGACGCGGATTTCGACTTCGAACGGGGCGATGATCCCGGCGGCAATCCGCGCGGCGGCCTGCATCTTGCGGATCGCGTCGGGATATTCGCTGCGCAGATAGACATAGCCCTTCTGCGCGCCGACCGCTTCGGCGGCGATCGCCATGCCCTCGATCAGGGCGAAGGGATCGCCTTCCATCAGCATGCGGTCGGCAAAGGTGCCGCTGTCGCCTTCGTCGGCATTGCAGACGATATATTTGGTTTCGCCCGGCGCCAGCATGACGGTGCGCCACTTGATGCCGGCCGGGAAGCCCGCACCGCCGCGGCCGCGCAGGCCGGACTGGGTCACTTCCTCGACGATCTTCTCGCTGCCGATCTGCCGCGCACGGCGCAGGCCCGACCAGCCGCCGGCCGCCTCGTAGTCCTCAAGGCTCAGCGGCCGCGTCTTGCCGGCGCGGGCGAAAGTCAGGCGCTGCTGGCGGGCGATGAAGGGGTGGTCTTCAATCCGCCCGATGGCCTTGTCGGAAGAACCGTCCAGGATCGCATCGACATCGTCGATCGTCGCCGGGCCGAAGCCGTTGCCGTCGATCTCCACCAGCGGCTCGAGCCACTGCATGCCCCAGCTCGATGTGCGCTGCACCTCGTGGCCCTTCTGCTCAAAAGCGGCAGCCAGTTCGTCCGCGCCGAGCGCGCGTGACAGGGCATCGTCGGAAATACGGATAAGCATCAGGCGTTCTCGATGATCTTGGTAAGGCCCGCAGCGTCGAGCCGCGAATGCAGCCGGTCGCCCACCCGGGCATTGGGGCCGGTGGCGCACAGGCCGAGGCAATATACGGTAGTCAGCTTCACCCGCTCGCCGGCGGCGCTCTTGGCTTCATCCATCAGGCTTTCGACGCCGCGCGCCTTGCAGGATTCCGCACGGCAAATCTGCACCACGGGGCGCGGATCGGCCTCGGGCTTGAAATCGTGGTAGAAGCTGACCACGCCGTGCACGTCGGCGCGGCTCAGGTTGAGAGCGTGCGCGATCAGCGCTTCCGCCTCGGAATCGACGCAGCCGAATTCTTCCTGCACCTCGTGCAGGATCGGCAGCAGGGGGCCTTCGCGGCCGATATGTTCGGCGACGATCTCTTCGATACGGGTTTTCTTGTCGCTCATGCCCTCAGGCATCCTTGTTCAATCTGGCGGCGTGCCACGCAACGTGGTCGGCCATGAATGTAGAGATGAAAAAGTAAGAATGGTCATAACCGTCCTGCATCCGGATGGTCGCAGGAATCCCGGCCTCGGCGCAGGCTTGCTCCAGCAGCGGAGTCTTGAGCTGCTCCTCCAGGAAATTGTCGGCGCTGCCCTGGTCCACCAGCAGGTCCGGAAGGCGCGCGCCTCCCTCGATCAGCGCGCAGGCATCGTATTCCTGCCACAGTGCGCGATCGGCACCGAGATAGCCGGTCAGCGCCTTCTCACCCCAGGGGCAGTTCAGCGGGCTGACGATGGGGGAGAACGCGCTGGTCGAACGGAACCGGCCCGGGTTCCTGAGGCTGATGGTCAGCGCGCCGTGCCCGCCCATCGAGTGGCCGGTGATGCCCTGGCGTCCCATATCGACGGGGAAGCTCGCGGCGATCACTTCCGGCAGCTCGCGCTCGATATAGCTGCGCATGCGGAAATTCTTCGCCCATGGCTCCTGCGCGGCATCGACGTAGAAGCCGGCGCCCTTGCCGAAATCGTAGCCTTCGTCGTCCGGCACGTCGTCACCGCGTGGGCTGGTATCCGGCGCGACGAAGACGATGCCGTGCTCGGCGCAGGCCTTGCGGTATTCGCCCTTCTCCATGACATTCGCATGGGTGCAGGTCAGGCCCGAAAGATACCACAGCACCGGCAGCTTGGTGCCCGGCTTATGCTCGGGCACATAGACCGCGAAGGTCATTTCCGTGCCGGTGGAGGAAGAGGCGTGCTTGTACACGCCCTGCGTCCCGCCATGGCTGCGGTTGGTGCTGATGGTTTCGAGGCTCATGGCTCGATCACATTGGTAGTAAAGGCGCAGATCTTGTTGCCCACGGGATCGCGCAGGTAGGCGCCGTAGAGCTTGTTGTCGCCCATGTCGCGGCGGCCGGGAGGGCCGTCGCAGGTCCCGCCATTGGCGAGGCCTGCGGCGTACCAGGCATCGACTTCCTGCTGGTTCTTCGCGGAAAGGCCGATGGTGCCGCCATTGGCGAAAGTGGCTTCCTCGCCATTGCGCGGACGCACCACGCTGAAGAAGCCGCTTTCATAGTCGCCGTAATAGGCGCTTTCACCCATGCGATTGCCGGGAATGCCCAGCGCCCCGAAGGTCGCATCGAAAAAGGATGCGGACGCTTCGGGATCATTGGTTCCCACCACGATATGGGTGAACATCGACACGCCGGCTTACCTGTCGCCTACATTCGGCGTGAAGACGCAGATCTTGTTGCCATCAGGGTCGCGCAGATAGGCGCCGTACATGTTGCCGGGCGAGGCCGCGCGGAAGCCCGGCGGGCCCTCGCAGGTGCCGCCATTGGCGAGGCCGGCCGCGTGCCATGCGTCGACGGAATCGTAGCTGCTCGCCTTCAGGCCCAGCGTGTGTCCGTTCGAGACGGTGGCTGCTTCGCCATTGGCCGGCTTCGCCACGATCAGCGTGCCTTCGCCGTTTGAGTAGACCGTGCCATGCGGCAGCTCGTGGCCCTCAAGGCCAAGTGCGCCCATGGTGGCGTTGTAGAAGCTGCGCGACTTCTCGATGTCGTTGGTGCCGAGAAAGACGTGATTGAGCATTTCAGGGGCTCTCCTCTCTGTGGCCCGACCTCGGGCCGGGACTCGGTTTATCACATAGCCGAACTTTTCGGACTTGTGAAAGTCAGAAACGCAAATTCCTTCGAGGCGCTAAGGGCGCCTTCCCGGAATCGCGGTGGCGACGGGCAGGGCCCGCCGGATGTACTTAGTAAACTACCACGCTGCGGATGCTTTCGCCCGCATGCATCAGGTCGAAGCCCTTGTTGATCTCCTCAAGGCTCAGCACGTGGGTGATCATCGGGTCGATCTCGATCTTGCCGTTCATGTACCAGTCGACGATTTTCGGCACGTCGGTGCGCCCCTTCGCCCCGCCGAATGCCGTGCCGCGCCAGTTGCGCCCGGTAACGAGCTGGAACGGGCGGGTGGCGATTTCCTTGCCGGCCTCGGCCACGCCGATGATGATGCTGGTGCCCCAGCCGCGGTGGCAGCATTCGAGAGCCTGGCGCATCACGTCCGTATTGCCGGTGCAGTCGAAGGAATAATCCGCCCCGCCGTCGAGCATGTTGACGATCGCTTCGACCACGTTGCCCGTATCGCGGGGGTTGATGAAGTCGGTCATACCGAACTTGCGGCCCCACTCCTCCTTGTCGGAATTGATGTCGACGCCCACGATCCGGTCGGCGCCGGCCATCTTCGCGCCCTGGATGACATTGAGCCCGATCCCGCCGAGGCCGAACACCACGACATTGTCGCCGGGCGCCACCTTGGCCGTGTTGACCACCGCGCCCACGCCGGTCGTCACGCCGCAGCCGATATAACAGCTGGTCTGGAACGGCGCGTCCTCGCGGATCTTCGCCACCGCGATTTCCGGAAGCACGGTGAAGTTCGAGAAGGTCGAACAGCCCATATAGTGGTAGATCGTCTCGCCCTTGTAGGAGAAACGGCTCGTGCCGTCGGGCATCAGCCCCTTGCCCTGCGTGGCGCGAATGGCGGTGCACAGATTGGTCTTGCCGGAAAGGCAGGACTTACACTGGCGGCATTCGGGCGTGTAGAGCGGGATCACATGGTCGTCCGGTTTGACCGAAGTAACCCCAGGGCCGACCTCGCGCACGATGCCCGCCCCCTCGTGGCCGAGGATGCTTGGGAAAATCCCTTCGGA
>CAYRCH010000116.1:0-7404 GCA_964422665.1 uncultured Sphingomonadaceae bacterium
GCAATATCCTCGAATATGAAGGCGGCATCTGGAAGGTCGCCAAGATCCAGCACACCCAGCCGGGCAAGGGCGGCGCCTACATGCAGGTCGAGATGAAGAACCTGCAGGATGGCCGAAAGACCAATGTCCGCTTTCGCAGCGCGGACACGGTCGAGCGGGTCCGGCTTGA
Source organism: uncultured Sphingomonadaceae bacterium (assembly GCA_964422665.1). GTDB lineage: Bacteria > Pseudomonadota > Alphaproteobacteria > Sphingomonadales > Sphingomonadaceae > DASWIR01. The sequence goes on from CAYRCH010000116.1 coordinate 170, forward strand.
TACCAAGGATTTCCAGTTCCTCTATGAGGACGGGGAGCAGTTGGTTTTCATGGATCAGGACACTTACGAGCAGATTCACCTCGATGCGGATCTGCTCGGTGACGCACGGGCTTTCCTGGAAGACGGAATGATGGTGTCTCTCGAACTGTGGGAGGAAAAGCCGATTTCCGTTCAGCTTCCGGACCAGGTGGAGGCCACTATCGTTGAAGCCGACGCGGTGGTTAAAGGGCAGACCGCCTCGTCGAGCTACAAGCCGGCGGTGCTGGAAAATGGCGTCCGTGTGATGGTGCCCCCGCATATCGAAAGCGGGACCCGGATTGTCGTCGACGTCTACGAGCGGGAATATGTGAGGAAGGCAGACTGATGAAATTGTTCCAGAAATTTGCGCTCGGCGTGGCGCTGGCATCGTGCTCTGTGGCCGCACAGGCCCAGCAGGAGGAAGCACCGGCCCAGACCCCGGAAGAAGCCCGTGCTGCCGTCCAGAGGGGGGTTTCCATCTTGCGCAGCTTCAACGTTGCGATGAACTCCGAACAGCTGACGGCACAGACGCGGGGGCAGATTTTTGCCTGCATGTATCGCAATCCCATCCGCCGCATCAGCAATGCCGCGGCACGCGTCATCGACAACAATCCCGGCCTCGATCACGACAATCCGTCCCATATTTACGCTGCGGCAATCCGCGCGTGCGGTATCACCCTGCGCCGCACTGACGACGGCGAAGGTGAGGCCGCACAGGGCAACGCTCCGGAAGGGCGTTGATCGACCATGAAGATCCGCGGCGCCCAGATGGGCGATCTCGAACTCCTGGCGCCGCTGTTTGACGCATATCGGCAGTTCTATGGCCAGCCTGCCGATCTACGCGGAGCGAGGGAGTTCCTCTCGCAGCGACTGGAGCGGGGCGATTCACTGATCCTGATCGCCGTGGAAGAGGCGGAACCGGGCGAACTGGAGTTCGAGAAAGACCCGGCCGGTTTCGCCCAGATATTCACCTCATTTTCTTCCACGGCCATGGCACCGATCACGATCCTCAACGATCTGTTCGTTGCGCCGGAATGGCGCGGGAACGGGATCGGCAAGGCGCTGATCGAAGGGGCCGAAAGCGTCTCCCGCCGCTCCGGTGCAGCCGGAATGACGCTGGTGACTAAGCTGGACAACACACCGGCCCAGAGTCTCTACGGCAAAATGGGCTGGCAGCCTGAAACCGAATTCCGCACATTCAAGCGCATATTCTGAATTAGCCAAGGTTCGAAGGACAAGACATGGCACTCTCCGGCCTCATCCGCGTGATGGAACGCGCCGCGCGTAAAGCCGGCGGGCGCCTGCGCCGCGATTTCGGAGAAATCGAGCACCTTCAGGTCAGCAAGAAGGGGCCCGCCGATTTCGTTAGCCGGGCCGACCAGGCATCGGAACGGACGCTCTACGACGAATTGTCCCACGCGCGGCCCGGTTGGGGTTTCCTGCTGGAGGAGGCCGGCGAAATCGAAGGCGATCCGGACAAGCCGCGCTGGATTATCGACCCGCTCGACGGAACCAGCAACTTCCTGCATGCGCTGCCTCATTTTGCGATCTCGATCGCGGTTCAGGAACCGAAGCTGGGCGGCGGTGGCTGGGGGGAAGTGACTGCCGGACTGGTGTACCAGCCGATCACCGATGAAAGCTTCTGGGCGGAAAAAACACGCGGCGCATGGCTACAGGATGCCCGCCTGCGCGTATCGGCGCGTGGCGCGATGAACGAGGCGCTGCTCGCCACCGGCATGCCCTATCGCGGGCATGGCGATTTCGATGAATGGCTTAAAATCTATGGCGAACTGGGTCCGCAAGTCGCGGGCGTAAGGCGTTATGGCGCCGCTTCGCTCGACCTCGCCTGGCTGGCCGCCGGCCGTTTCGACGGATTCTGGGAAAGCGATCTGGCACCGTGGGACACCGCTGCCGGATGCTTGCTCGTGCGCGAGGCGGGCGGGTTCGTGACCGACTTCTCCGGCCGGTCGCTCCCGATATGCGACGCGCAAGTCATTGCGGGCAATGACCGGCTGCACTCGAAACTTCACAAATCGGTTGCAACCGCACTCAAAAAATAGGCTTTTCACAAGTTGAAGCCGCGCCGGCCCTAGGCTAACCGGTCGGCATGGCGGATGCCCCTGTGGCGGAACTGGTAGACGCGCTCGACTCAAAATCGAGTTTCTTCGGAAGTGCCCGTTCGAGTCGGGCCAGGGGCACCATCATCGCGGAATTCAGGCGAACGGGAGACGGTCGATAATTGCGATACCCTCCCTCCACGCGGCTGCGGCTATCGCGGTCACCGTGGCCATGTTTATCGCCTTCGCTCGCGGGCGGATGCCGGTGGAGATCGTGTCGCTCCTGACCATCGCGGTCATTGCCGTCGGTCTGTATTTCTTTCCGTTCCCGCATATGCGCCCCACCGACGGCCTGGCGCTCGCCTTTTCGGGCTTCGGGCATCATGCGCTGATCACGATCTGCGCGCTGATGATCTTGGGGCGCGGGCTCGTGGTCACAGGAGCGCTCGATCCGGCCGCTCGCCTCCTGGAACGAGTGTGGAAGATCAACCTGCAGCTTGGAATGCTCGTATCGTTGCTGATGGCGATGTCTATCTCCATGTTCGTGAACGACACGCCGGTTCTGGTACTGCTGTTGCCGATATTCGTCGCGCTGGCGGCCCGAGGTGCCATGCCGGCTTCCAAGACGCTGATCCCGATTAATGCCGCCGTGCTTATCGGCGGCATGGCCACCACCATCGGTACCTCGAACAATCTCCTGGTCGTTTCCATCGCGCGCGATCTCGGCATGCCGCAGATGAACGTGTTTCACTTCACACCGATCGTGCTTGTCGCCGCACTTGTGGCATTGCCCTATCTGTGGCTGATCATGCCACGCCTTCTTCCCGACAACAGTGTCGAAGACGTGCAGGAACGCCGTCGATTCACGGCCCGGTTGCGAGTGACGCCAGGCAGCAACCTCGTGGGAAAACAGCTGGACGAGATCCAGCCGCGCCTGCCGCTCGACTTTTCGTTCGACGAAGCAATCGAAGACCCGCTGGTCTCAGGACAACGGCTCCTCGTATCGGGGACGCATGATGCGCTCGAAGAGGCCATTCGAGTGCTGAAGGGCCAGGTGGCGCCCGGCTGGGTTGTCGAACGCATCGATCAGCAGTCGAAATCGCAGGGCGAGGACGTGCGCGTCGTGGAGATGGTGGTCACTTCGGATTCGCGCCTCATCGGGCGGACCTTGGCGACCTCCGGCATTGCCGATCTCTATGGAGTGGCGGTTCTCGGCATCCACCGGCCCAAGAAGCTCGTCGGCTACCAGCCGCAAAGGCCGCAGGGGGACCTGCGCATCCAGGAAGGCGATGTGCTGCTGACAATGGGCCTGAACCACGGCCTCAGCGAGTTCGAGCAGAACGATTCGCTGCTCATGCTGGAGGGCGGGCGGGAGATGCCCCGACGCTCCAAGGCGGTGCTGGCCGGGGCCATCATGGTGTTCTCGGTCGGCATGGCGTCGGTCGGCTTGCTGCCAATCGCGGTGTCCGCGCTGGCCGGCGCTATCCTGATGTTCGTCACCGGTTGCGTGAAATTCGACAAGGTCGGCCGCGCCCTGTCCGCGAAAGTCATCGTCCTGGTGGCAGCGAGCATAGCCATCGGCCGTGTGATACTCGATTCCGGGGCAGCGGCGTGGTTGGGCGAGGTGATGTCCCTGGGTCTGCAGCATCTGCCGCCGGCCGCGGTCCTCGCGGCGGTAATGCTGTTCGTGACGCTGCTCACCAATTTCGCCTCGAACGCCACGGCGGCGACCGTTGGCACGCCGATCGCCTTCAATATCGCCACCCAGCTCGGACTTCCGCAGGAGCCGCTCATCCTCGCCGTGCTGTTCGGCTGCAATCTCTGCTACGCGACGCCGATCGCATACCAGACTAACATGCTCATCATGGCGGAAGGGAACTATACGTTCCGAGATTATATACGCACCGGGGTGCCGCTCGTGCTGCTCATGGTGACGACGCTGTCGCTGCTGCTGGTGCTCCGCTACGGGATGTAGCGCCCGCTAGAGGTCGTCACTTGTGCCCGAGCCGGAGCGGGCCAGCGAGGCGCGCCGCAAGCGAGCGATCTCCTGCCAGCGAGCCGCGCTATTATTGCGGGCGTTGCTGGCCTTGGAGAGCATTTCGAGTGCCTCGCGTTCTTCCTGGGAGAGCCGGGCCAGTTCTTCCGGGCTCAGCCCTCCAAGGCCGTAGCTGGCGGGGGCGATGGACCGCTTTGCCGGCTCGCTGCCCGGTTCCACCTGCGACCAGTCGCTGAAATGCATGTCGGGAGCGAGCCTGCCATGCCCGCCCCCAGCAAACGAGAACTCGGAACCGAAACCGCCCGCAAGATCGCCCGAGGAGAACTCATCCTCCTGCGCGAAGCGCGGCTCCGTCGCGGGTTCCGCGCTGGCGACGGGCGGCTTGCTCGCTTCCTGAGGCGAGGCAGCGTGCGCCTGGCGGCCTTCGCTGTCGACAAGCATCGCCAGCACCGCAGTCGCGCACAGCGTCACTGCCGCGAAATGGCGGTACATGCTGGCCGGAATGGGCGGGGTCGAAATTCGCGCCATCGGGCACTTATCCACAGTGGGGCGTTAATGCCCTGCCGACTCGAATTGGTTGAATCCGGATTAAATTACACAGCGCCCAAGGGGCGCGGCACGAATAGATATCCCCCATTCGGCGTTAACCCTCATTCCGGGGAACCCCTTCGCGCGGTGCGCCGTTGAGCCTCGAAAACAAGCAATGAGGTTTATCATGACCGAAGAACGCACCACCACCTATGAGACGCCCGATGGCGGTTCGCACACCACCACCATCGTGACCGACGTTCCCTCCCGCTCGCGCGGCGCAGGCATGTGGCTTGTGGCGATCGTGCTGTTGGTCGCCGTAATCGGCGGGCTGTTCGTCTTCTCCGAGCTGGGCGGAGCCGAAGCCGCCAAGGACAATGCCATCGCGAACGCTGCCGAACAGGTCGGCACCGCCGCGTCGCAAGTCGGCGAGGCGGCTGACCAGGCTGCGGACTCCCTGACCGAGCAATAAACCGGTAACTACGCCGACTAACCGAGAAAGCCCCGGGTTTCCGGGGCTTTCCTGTTTGTGGTGTAAAATTTACCGACATTTCATTTCTGCCATTTAGGCCATTGCCGGTGGCGGAGCGATCCGCCCGTTTTTCGCGTCTGACCGGTGGGGAAATGATCCGGCTGTTCAAACATTACGTGCCGCATGCGGTACTGCTGCTCGGGCTGATCGACCTGATGCTTCTCGGTTTGGCCGCCGAGCTGGCGTGGGAATTTCGCGCCTCGCAAATCGGTATTGACCCCGGGCCGATCGCGGGCCGGGCCGGGTGGCTCGCGGGCATTTCCCTGGTGGTGATGACCGCCATGGTTTCGGTGGGGGTCTATGGCGCCGATTCCCTCCGTTCGCTGCGTTTCGCTGGGGCCAGGCTGCTGGTCGCGGTGAGCCTCGCCATACTGGCGCTCAGCTTCATCGATTTCGTGCTCGGCGGAGACACGTTCTGGCGTTCGACCCTGCTTTACACGATGGCGCTGGCGATCCTGGTTCTGGTGCTGAACCGGGTCGTGGTGGGTGGCCTGCTCGGCACATCGACTTTCCGCCGGAGGGTGCTGGTGCTCGGGGCCGGCCACAGGGCCGACCGGCTGCGCAGTCTGGGCGCGCGCCCAGAAAGCGGCTTCGCCATTGTCGGTTATGTCGCAATGACCGACGCTGACCAGATTGTGGGCGAGGCGATTCCGCGCGATGCCATTCCGGACCTCGCCCGCTTCGTCGAAACGCTCGGCGCTTCCGAAGTCGTCCTCGCGCTCGAAGAACGCCGCAATTCCCTGCCGCTGAAGGATCTCCTGCGGATCAAGACCGCCGGTGTCCACGTGAACGACTTCTCGACCTTCCTCGAGCGTGAGACGGGCAGGGTCGATCTCGACACGCTGAACCCGTCCTGGCTTATCTTTTCGGACGGGTTCTCGTCCGGCCGGGCGATCTCCAGCGCGGTGAAACGGCTGTTCGACATAGCGGCCAGTGCGCTGCTGCTGGCGCTGACCTTTCCCGTCATCGCGGTTTTCGCGCTGCTGGTGAAACTCGACAGCGATGGACCCGCATTTTTCCGCCAGACGCGTGTGGGAATCTTCGGCCAGCCGTTCGAGCTGATCAAGCTGCGGTCGATGCGCTCGGACGCGGAAAAGGGCGGCGCCAAATGGGCGGAAAAGGACGATCCGCGCATCACTCGCCTCGGACGTTTCATCCGCAAGGCCCGGATCGACGAGCTCCCGCAGGCATGGAACGTACTGCGCGGCCAGATGAGTTTTGTCGGTCCCCGTCCCGAAGTCCCGGCCTTCGTGGAAGATTTGGAAGACAAGCTGCCCTTCTATGCCGAGCGTCATATGGTCAAGCCGGGCATAACCGGCTGGGCCCAGATCAACTATCCGTACGGGGCGTCGATCGAAGATTCGCGCCACAAGCTCGAATACGACCTCTACTATGCAAAGAACTACACACCCTTCCTCGACCTGCTGATCCTGCTGCAGACGCTCAGGGTGATCCTCTGGTATGAGGGGGCTCGCTGATGGGTGAACCTCTCGGACTGTTCGGCCAGGTCAGCTTCTCGCTTGCCGCATGCGCATCGCTGGTGCTGGCGGGTTGGCTGCTCTGGCGGTCGGCTGGCGCGCGAATGGCAGCCGTGCCACAGGCGAGCGCGCTGGCACTTGGCGCCGCCTGGGCCGTCGTCACGCTAGTGCTCGGGATGGGCAGCGCCCCGGCGATGCTCCTGTTCGGGCTGAGCTACCTTGCCTGGCTCTGGATGCTCTTCCGCCTGTTCGCGGGCGATGCCCGCCTGTCCAGCGTCAAGCCCATCAGGCCGGTGCTTTATTCGCTCGTATTCGTCGAAGTGCTCCAGCTGGTCTTCGTGCTCGGCGCCGAATGGGCCGACTATGCGATCGCGCCGGGGGCTGTGCAGGCCTTCTCCATGATGCGACTGCTGTTTTCGGTCGGCGCGCTGGTGTTGGTGCACAACTTGTATGTGGGGGCGTCCACTGCGGCACGGCGTGTGCTGCGCTGGCCCGCCGCGGCCATGGCGGCGATGTGGCTTTACGATCTCAATTTCTACACCGTTGCCTATCTTTCGGGAGCCATTCCGGCCCTGCTGGCCGAACTTCGCGGCGTCCTCATCATCGCCATGGTGGCGCTGCTGGCG
>CAYRCH010000117.1:0-7192 GCA_964422665.1 uncultured Sphingomonadaceae bacterium
CTGCGCATGGTCCGGCTGAACCGCATCTATACCCGCACCGGCGATGACGGGACCACCGGGCTGGTCGACGGCTCGCGCATCTCCAAGCAATCGCCGCGGATCGAGGCGGTCGGCGCGGTCGACGAGGCGAACAGCGCGCTGGGCCTGGCGGCGGTTGCGCTGGCTGGCTCTCCCCATCTGGCCGCGGTCACGCGGATCCAGAACGATTTGTTCGACCTCGGCGCCGACATCGCCACGCCGGGCGACGACTTCACGCCCTCGGAGATGGTTTTGCGGATCGTCGATCGCCAGGTGGAATGGCTGGAGGCGGAAATCGACCGCGCCAATGCGCCGCTGGAGCCGCTGAGGAGCTTCGTCCTGCCGGGCGGAAGCGAGGCGGCGGCGCGGCTGCATGTCGCCCGCGCCGCGGCGCGCCGGGCGGAACGCGCCATGGTGGCGCTCGATGCGGCCGAGAAGATCAACCCGGCCGCACTCGCCTATATCAACCGCCTGTCGGACTATTTGTTCGTGCTGGCCCGCGCCGCCAATGCCGATGCCGGGGGCGACGTATTGTGGCAGCCGGGCGCCAACCGGTAGATCGCGTCTGGCCTGCCGCGCTCCGGCGCGCTACGCCATGCTGCAATTGCGAAGGAGGCAGGCATGAGCGGGAAAGTCGGCGTGATCGGTGCAGGGCAGATGGGCTCGGGGATCGCCCAGACTGTCGCAGTGCACGGCATGGAGGTGCTGCTCGCGGACCGCGAGCTCACCATTGCCGAGAAGGCGAAGGCGGGCATCGAAAAGCGCCTTGCGCGGCTGGTCGAAAAGGAAGTGCTTTCGGCGGCCGAGGCCGAAGCCGCGCTCGCGCGCGTCACTCCGGTGGCCGACTATTCGGCCATGAGCGATGCCGGCTTCATCATCGAGGCCGCGACCGAGCGGGAAGAGATCAAGCAGGCGATCTTCGCGCAGGCCGGCCAGGTGCTTGGCAGCGACGCGATCCTCGCCAGCAACACCAGCTCGATCCCGATCACCCGCATGGCGGCGGGCGTGCCCGATCCCTCGCGCTTCATCGGCCTCCACTTCTTCAACCCGGTGCCGGTGATGCAGCTGATCGAGGTGATCCCCGGCCTTGCGACCAGCAAGGAGACCGTGGCGAAAACCCGCAGCTTCGCCGAAAGCCTGGGCAAGCAGGTGGTCGAAAGCGAGGATGAACCGGGCTTCGTCGTCAACCGCATACTGGTGCCGATGCTCAACGAGGCCTGCTTCGTGCTCGGCGCGGGCACGGCCAGCGCAGCCGATATCGACAAGGGAGTGAGGCTCGGGCTCAACCACCCGATGGGGCCGCTGGAGCTGGCCGATTTCATCGGTCTCGATACGTGCCTCGAGATTTGCCGCGTGCTGCAGCACAGCACTGGCGATCCCAAATACCGGCCGGCCCCGCTGCTGGTGAAATATGTCGAGGCGGGCTGGCTCGGCCGCAAGACCGGGCGCGGCTTCTACGATTATTCGGGCGAAACGCCGGTCCCTTCGCGCTGAACCGGGGAACGGGGCGCCGAGCGCATTCGTTGCTGGGTCAAAGGAGACATCCGATGACCGACAGGAATATTCCCAGCGACGAGGCACGCCGCGCCGCCCTGGCACCCGAAACCCACAATGACGAGCAGGACGAACATGGCGAGCAGGCGCAGCAGGTTGCGCAGGACGCCGCCGGGCTTACCCCGGCAACCGACAGCCCGCTCGATAGCGAAAAGGTGAATCGCGGGATCGAAGACATTTCCGAACAGGATTTGATCGACCACATGCGCGACATGGAGCAGTCGGGCCGGATCGATATGGGCGCCTATCGCGGGGAGCCCAATCTCGACGACGAGGACGAAAAGTATGGCCGCGGTCATCGGCCCCGCGACGATGCGCAGAGCGGCGGGTAAGCCCACCACCCGGCAAGAAGGGGCTCTGACCGAGCTTAGCCCGGGCCGATGGTTCCGTCATTGAGCACCCACAGGCCGGCGACCAGCAGTACCGCGCCGAGCGCCACCGCATAGCCCAGCAGCCGGAAATTGGGCGCAGAGGCGCTCTTCACCTCATGCGCTTCGAGCCGTTCGTGATTGATGCAGGCCCGGCGCTGCGCGGAAATGGCCAGCGCTGCCCCGGCGAGGATGAAGATCGTGGCGATGGCCTTTGCCAGCCAGGGCGGGTCGAATTCCCCGAATACCGCCTTGAAAGCGAGACCGATGCCGATCGCGGCGAAGGCGGTGCGCATCCAGCCGGCAAAGGTCCGCTCCATCGCCATGACGTTGCGGTCTTCGGCGAATCTCGTTCGCTCCTCGGCGAGCTCGGTCTTATCCTTGCTTTCGGTCATGGGCGTATCGCCCGTTAAACGCCGGAACCCGCTTCTCGTTTCAGTTCGTAGAGAAGATCCAGAGCTTCGCGCGGGCTGAGCGAGTCGATATCGAGCGCTTCGAGCCGCGCGCGGATCGCGTCGATCGTCTCCTCCAGTTCCTCCACCGCCGCGGCAAAGAGCGGCAATTCGCCAAGCCCTGCCGCGAGGCCGCCTGTCTCTGCCCGCCCTTTCTCGAGCCGCTGGAGCACCTGCCGGGCGCGGGCGATGACCGGCTTCGGCACCCCGGCGAGCCGTGCCACGTCGAGCCCGTAGGATCGGTCGGCCGCGCCTTCCGCCAGCTCATGCAGCAGCACCAGGTCGCCGCGCCATTCTTTGGCCCGGACATGGTGGAGCGAGAGCGCGTCGCAGCTTTCCGCCAGTCGGACCAGCTCATGATAATGGGTGGCGAACAGGCAGCGGCTGCGATTGGTTTCGTGGACCGCCTCGACCACCGCCCAGGCCAGCGCCAGCCCGTCATAGGTCGAGGTGCCGCGGCCCACCTCGTCGAGGATGACGAAGCTGCGCTCTCCCGCCTGGCTCAATATCGCTGCGGTCTCGACCATCTCGACCATGAAGGTGGAGCGGCCGCGGGCGAGATTGTCCGACGCTCCGACCCGGCTGAACAGCCGGTCGACCAGCCCCACAACGGCCCGGCTGGCCGGAACGAATGCGCCCGCCTGCGCGAGGATCACGATCAGCGCGTTCTGCCGCAGGAAAGTGGACTTGCCGCCCATGTTGGGCCCGCCGATCAGCCACAGCCGGTCCTGGGGTCCGAGCCGGCAATCATTGGCCACGAAGCGGTCGCCGCCCGCCGCGAGCGCGCTTTCCACCACCGGGTGCCGCCCGGCCCTGACATCGAGCACCGCTTCTTCCGAGATCTCGGGCCGGCACCAGTCGCCTTCGACTGCCCGTTCGGCATGGCCGGCGGCCACGTCGATCCGGGCGAGCGCATCGGCTGTGGCGGCGATTCCCTGCCGGTCACCCGCGACCGCTTCGACCAGCTTCTCGAAATGCCCGTCCTCCGCGGCCAGTGCCCTCCCGCCCGCCTCGGCGATCCGGCTCGCCTCTTCATGGAGGTGCAGCGAGTTGAAACGCACGGCGCTGGCCATGGTCTGCCGGTGGGTGAAGCCGCTGTCGGGCTGCATCAGCGCGTCGCCATGCCGGTTCGGCACTTCGATGAAATAGCCCAGCACATTGTTGTGCTTGATCTTGAGCGAGGCGATCCCCGTTTCCTCGCGGTAGCGCGATTCCAGAGCGGCAATGGCGCGGCGGGCATTGCCGGAAATGACGCGCAGCTCGTCGAGCGCGTGGTCATAGCCTTCGGCGATGAAACCGCCGCTGCCGCGCTCTGTCGGGGGCGAGGGCACAAGTGCGCGCTGCAACAAGTCCACCAGCGCGCCATGGCCGGCCAGCTTCGGCAGCAACGCATCGAGCAGGGCCGGGCGGTCGCTGCACCGGGCCAGCTGCTCGTGAATGCGGCGCGCCTCGGCGAGGCCGTCGCGCACCTGGCCCAGGTCGCGCGGGCTGCCGCGTCCGGCGACGATTCTCCCGAGCGCGCGCCCGAGATCGGGCAGGGATCGAAGCACGGCGCGCAAATCGGCGCGCAGCAGCGGGTCGGTATGGAAGAACTGGACCAGCGCCAGCCGCGCTTCGATCTCGGCGCGGTCGGTCAGCGGCGCGGAGAGGTCGGCCGCGAGCAGCCTTGCCCCGGCGCCGGTGACGCAGCGGTCGATCGCGGCGATCAGGCTGCCCGCCCGTCCGCCGGCCTGCGCTTCCAGCACTTCGAGGCTGGAGCGGGTCGCCGCGTCCATGGCCATCAGCGCATCGCCGTTTCGTGCCACGGGCGGAAGCAGCAACGGCAAATTTCCCCGCCCGGCATGGTCGAGATAGGCGATCAGCCCGCCCGCGGCGGCGAGCATCGGGCGGGAGAAGGTGCCGAAACCGTCCAGCGTGGCCACGCCGTGCACCGCCTGCAGGCGCGCTTCGCCCGCGCCGCTGGCGAAGTCGGCCGCGGGCCGCAGGATCGCTCCGGTGGGTGCCTGTTCCCATTCCTCGGGCGCGACCACTTCGCTCGCGGCGATCCGCGCAAGCGCTGCGTCCAGCGCGTCTGCCGGGCATTCCTCGACTTCCATCCGGCCGGTGGAAATATCGCAGGCGGCAATCCCGACCGTGCCGCGCAGCTCGCATATGGCGACCAGCACATTCGCCCGGCGCGGTTCGAGCAGCGCATCCTCGGTCAGCGTGCCCGCCGTCACGAAGCGCACGATGTCGCGCGCCACCAGCGCCTTCGACCCGCCGCGCTTCTTCGCTTCTTCCGGGCTTTCCACCTGTTCGGCGATCGCCACCCGGCATCCGGCCCGGATCAGCCGCGCGAGATAGCCCTCGGCGGAATGGACCGGCACGCCGCACATCGGCACCGGATCGCCATCATGTTCGCCGCGGCTGGTCAGTGCGATATCGAGTATCGCCGCCGCGCGGCGGGCATCGTCGAAGAACAGTTCGAAGAAATCGCCCATCCGGTAGAACAGCAGGCAATCGCCCGCCTCGCGCTTGAGCGCGAAATATTGTTCCATCATCGGGGTGGTGCCGCCCGCCATCGGCAGGGGAGTAGCGGCCACGCAGCCGATTCGGAAAGGACTGCATGCAAGCTTTCCCCTGCGCGCCGGGCGCGCTAGGGCGCAGGAAGCAAGGGAGACCCCGTTTGGCCGACGACAGCAAGATCAGTTTCACCGACCGCGAAGCGCTTTTCTACCACGAGACGATCCGACCCGGTAAGATCGAGATCGTACCCTCGAAACCGGTGGCGACGCAGCGCGACCTCAGCCTCGCCTATTCGCCCGGCGTTGCCGCGCCGGTCGAAGCGATCGCGGCCGACCCGATGATGGCCGGACGATATACCGCGCGCTCGAACCTCGTCGCGGTGATAACGAACGGCACCGCAATCCTGGGCATGGGCAATCTCGGCGCGCTGGCTTCGAAGCCGGTGATGGAAGGCAAGGCGGTGCTGTTCAAGCGCTTCGCCGATGTCGATGCGATCGACCTCGAGCTGGATTCCGAGGATCCCGAAGCCCTGATCAATGCCATTGCGTTGCTCGAGCCCAGCTTCGGCGGGATCAACCTGGAAGACATCGCCGCGCCCGAATGCTTCATCATCGAGCAGGCGCTGCGCGAGCGGATGAACATTCCCGTCATGCATGACGACCAGCATGGCACCGCGATCATTGCCACGGCCGGGCTCATCAACGCCGTTCACCTGACCGGGCGTCAGATGAAGGACGTGAAGATGGTGGTGAACGGCGCGGGCGCTTCCGCGCTGGCCTGCACCGCGCTGATCAAGGCGATGGGCGTCCCGCACGAGAATGTGATTGTCTGCGACCGTTCGGGGGTGATCTATCCCGGGCGCGACAATGTCGACCAGTGGAAGAGCGCCCATGCCAATGCGGTGACCGAGGCGCGCACGCTGGAACAGGCGCTGGTCGGCGCGGACGTATTTCTCGGCCTTTCGGCCAAGGGCGCGCTGAAGGCGGAATGGGTTGCCGGCATGGCCAAGAGCCCGATCATTTTCGCGATGGCCAATCCCGATCCCGAGATCCTGCCCGAGGATGCCAAGGCCGTGCGCCCCGACGCGATCATCGCCACGGGGCGCAGCGATTATCCCAACCAGGTCAACAATGTGCTGGGTTTCCCCTTCATCTTCCGCGGCGCGCTCGATGTCGAGGCGACCACGATCAACGAGGAGATGAAGATCGCCGCGGCCCAGGCGATCGCCAAGCTCGCGCGGGAGCGCGTGCCCGATGAGGTCGCCGCCGCCTATGGCCGCAGCCAGAAGTTCGGCACCGAATACATCATCCCCGCACCGTTCGATCCGCGGCTGATGGAGACCGTCTCTTCCGCCGTTGCCAAGGCGGCGATGGAATCGGGGGTGGCCAAGAAGCCGATCGAGGATTTCGCCGCCTACCGCCATTCGCTGAAGGCGCGGCTCAACCCGACCACTTCGGCGCTGACGCAGGTCTATGAAGATGCGCGCACGCATCCCCGGCGGGTGGTGTTTGCCGAAGCGGAAGAGGACGTCGTGCTGCGCGCCGCGATCCAATTCCGCGATTTCGGCTATGGCACGCCCGTGCTCGTCGGGCGGACCGAGAAGGTGCGTGAAAAGCTCACCGAACTGGCTGTGCCGGAAACCGACGAATTCGAGATCCAGAACTCCGCCACCAGCGAGCACGTGCCGGCAATGGTGGACTATCTCTACCAGCGCCTGCAGCGGCGCGGATATACCGAGCGCGACGTGCGCCGCATGGTGAACCAGGACCGCAATATCTTCGCCTCGCTGCTGGTCGCGCTGGGCCACGGCGATGCCATGATCTCCGGCCTCACGCGCACTTTCGCCCAGACGATGCGCGAAGTGCGGATGGTGCTCGATCCCAAGCCCGGCGCGGTGCCTTTCGGCCTCCACCTGATGATCGGCAAGAACTACACGATCTTCCTGGCCGACACGACGATCAACGAGCGGCCGAGCGCCGCAGAGCTGGCGCATATCGCGAAGGAAACCGCCCGCGTTGCCCGCCGCATGGGGCACGAGCCGCGCGTCGCTTTCCTCTCCTATTCGACCTTCGGCAATCCGTCGGGCAAGTGGCTTGAGAATATCCGCGAGGCGGTGCACCTGCTCGACGCGGAAGATCCGGGTTTCGAATATGAAGGCGAAATGGCACCCGACGCCGCGCTCAATCCGGCGGTGATGAAGCTCTATCCCTTCAGCCGCCTGTCGGCGCCGGCCAATGTGCTGATCATGCCGGGGCTGCAATCGGCCAACCTCTCGGCCAAGCTGCTGCGCGAACT
>CAYRCH010000118.1:0-4985 GCA_964422665.1 uncultured Sphingomonadaceae bacterium
GACGAGCATGGCTGGTCGGATGAGGCGGTCTTCAATTTCGAGGGCGGCTGCTATGCCAAGATGATCCGGCTGTCGCCGGAAGCAGAGCCGGAAATTTACGCCACCACCAAGATGCACGGCACGGTGCTCGAAAATGTCGTGATGAATGAGGCCGGCGAACTCGATCTCAACGACAATTCGCTGGCCGAGAATACGCGCGGTGCCTATCCGCTGGAATTCATTCCCAACACCAGCGAGGCCAATCTGGGCCCCGTCCCGTCGAATGTGGTCATGCTCACCGCCGATGCCTTCGGCGTCCTGCCGCCGATCGCCCGGCTCACGCCGGATCAGGCGATGTATCACTTCCTTTCAGGCTACACCGCCAAGGTGGCTGGCACCGAGATCGGCGTGACCGAGCCCGAAGCCACATTCAGCACCTGTTTCGGCGCACCGTTCATGCCGCGCCATCCGAGCGTTTACGGTAATTTGCTCAAGGAACGGATTGCCAAGGGCGGCGTATCCTGCTGGCTCGTCAATACTGGATGGACGGGCGGCAAATACGGCACGGGCAGCCGGATGCCGATCAAGGCGACGCGGGCGCTGCTCAATGCGGCGCTGGACGGTACACTCAACAATGCCGAGTTTCGCAAGGATCCGAATTTCGGCTTCGAGGTGCCGGTGGCCGTCGAGGGCGTGGACAACGCGATCCTCGATCCTCGATCGACCTGGGCGGACAAGGATGAATACGACCGCGCTGCGCAGAAGCTGGTCCAGCTTTTCGCCGACAATTTCGAGCAATTCGAAGCGCATGTCGATGAAGGGGTGAGGCAGGCCGCTCCGGCAGTCGTGGCAGCAGCCTAAAGCCCGCGCCCTCCAGACAGATTTGACTTGCGCCAAAGCGCGGCGCGCGCATCATGTTATGCGGGCGGGTGCAGGAGGCAAAGCCATGAGTATTTTCGACGATTTGCTGCGGGCGACCGGCGCTGCTCCGGATGACGTGTTCAACCTTGCCGAGAAGATCGGGATCGACCCTGGTCTTGCCGAAAAGGCCATCGCCGCGCTCGGCCAGGCACATCAGATGCAGGGCGACACGGTAGAACTTGCTTCGGCCAAGACCGGCCTGCCGACGGGAACGCTTGGTCAGATCGTGGAAGCGATTGGCGGCGAAGGCTCGCTGAGCCAGTTCTCGAACATGATCGCCAACGACCCCAAGGCCCGTGGCATACTCGATATGCTGGACCGCGACGGGGACGGCAATCCGCTAAACGACATAGGCAACATGGCCAAGGGCCTGTTCGGCAAACGGTAACCCGGGCACGTAGGCGCGGGCGCCGTAAACCGCGTTTGAGATTGCCTGCTCGATATGGCGCAGCCCTGTCCGAAGGGGGCTCTGCGGCAGGATCGGTCGCGGCTGCCGGCGTTCGAGGGGACGAGGCGGATTGGCGCTGAAAGTACCGGTAGTAACCCCGCGCATTGCGGCCACCTGCTCGCACATCCGGTCGAAGCGCCGTTTCAAGATCAGGTTGATCCGCTGACGGTCGCGGCTCAGCAGCTCGAAGCTGTGCGAGACGAGGGTAAAGTTTTCCAGCTCGTGACTGCGGGCATGACGCAATGCGGCGATGATCTCCTGGACAGATAAGGCCGTCAGCTGGGCATGGCGCAGCGGCCCACCTTCATCGCCGATGCAGCCCACTGGCATTTCGACGACTCCCAACCGGTGCACTGGCCGGCGGTGGGACGCGCCAAGCCCAATTCCGTCATCTGGGCCAAGGAGTGCCGGGCAATGGCTGGTATCGAAGGCAATCCCGTTCGCGGCAAGCGCGCGCAGCGTATCGTCGTTAGCGCCGTAATTGCCCGCCCGAAAGGCAATTGGCGATGGTGCTCCGGCACGCTCGAGGATCGTCTTCCCCAGCCCGATAAGCTCACATTGTTCCCCGAGTGTGAAATCCCTCAGGTTCCGGCCGGTCTTGGCCCCCAGCGGGTTGCATCCGGGAGGCGCGAGAGCGAGCCATTCGGTATGGAGATGAAGCTGCACTTCATGTCCGCGATCCACAATCGGAGCGACGATATCTTCAATGGCTGCCGTGCCCCACAGCAGCGCGGGCAAGGGGCACACGAAGAATACTCCTTTCAGGCCGTGCCGATCGAGCTTGTCCATCTGATAGACGATGCCGGCATCGCCTGCCGAAGTGCGGCCCAGGATCGAACGTTCGAAATTCTCTCGCCGCGAATCCAGTCCGTTCCGCGCGGTGAATGCGGGCTCGTATTCGGTATCGACGGTGTAATAGAGCGTCGTCATCCTGCTCTGCCTAAAGAGCGCGACAGGAAGCGGAACGACGCAACTGGCCATGGCCCGCGATGGGACAGGCGGGCGGCAAATAATTGGCATCTTCGCGGGAGAGCATCGCGCGCGGCGTTGACCGGAAACATGCGGATCAAGGAGTACGGCCAGCACCGCGCGCTTTGCGATCAGCAAGGTGACGCGGGAAATCCTTCGCGCCAAGCGAATTACGGTAAATCCGGCGTTACAGGATGTTACAGCCTGAAATTTCAGATTTTTTCAGGCTGTAGTCTGCGTGATGTAACGATCGATGTTCCGCCTCAGCACGTCGAGCGGAGCGTTGCCCCCCTTGACCACGGCATCGTTGAAATCTCGCAGGTCGTATCTTGCGCCCAGAGCTTGCTTGGCTCGCTCCCGCTCGCGGTTCATTTGCAGGCGGCCGACCATGTATCCGCAAGCTTGGCCAGGCCAGCTGCAATAGCGCTCCACTTCGGAGATTGTCTCTTCCAGCGAAAGGCCGACTTCTCGCTGGAAATAGGCAATCGATTCCTCGCGGGTCCAGCGCTTGGCGTGGAGTCCCGTATCGACCACCAGCCGGCCGGCGCGCCAGGCCTGGTTCTGCAGGTAGCCCAATCGCCCGACAGGGTCGTCATCATAGGCGCCGAGTTCGTCGGCCAGCTGCTCGGCATAGAGCGCCCAGCCTTCGGAAAAGGCATTGAAGGCCAGCATCGAGCGGATCAGCGGCAGCTGGTTGGAGAATTCACCCTCCCAGACGTGGCCGGGGATGGTTTCGTGATGCACCAGCGTCGGAACATCGTATTTCCGGTGGAGGTCCGTGGTCCTGAGATTGATCCACATCCGCGGAGGGATCGATCCGTCGATCGACCCGGCGCCGCCATAGGCGGAAGGTGCGCCCGGTTCTTCGGCTAGTGGCAGGCGGCGGACTTCGACATTGGCGTTCACCTGCGTGCGGAAGGCACGCGGCATCTGCGCTTTGATCCAGTCGATCCGTTCTCGGATGAAGGCCATGATCTCGGCCCGGCCGGGGTCGCCCTCGGCGAATTTGAATTGCGGATCGTTGCGGACGAGCTCCATCCGCTCGCCCATCGTGCCTTGCGTATAGCCGAATGTGGCGAGGATGGGCTCCATTTGGGCATGGAGGCGCTGCATCTCGTCGAGGCCCATTCGGTGGATCTCGTCCGCGGAAAGCGTTGTGGTCGTGCTGGCGCGCAGGGCCCAGGCGTACCATTCCTCGCCGCGGGGCTGGGCCCACATGCCGGCATTGTTCGTCGCGCGTTGCCGCTGGCTGCGCAGTTCTGCGAGCTGGCGCTGCAGGGCCCCGGTGACCGGCCCGACTTCCAGCGCCCGCACACGCTCGGCAAAGGCTGCGTCTATTCCTGCCTCGTCAGTCCGAGCGCGCAGCGGGTCCGCATAAAGTTCGCCCTTTTGCGTCGCCTCGATGGTCCGTTCCATCTGCGGAATGGCCTTGTCGAGCAGGAAATCGGGCGGGGTGACTCCCAAGGCGCTGGCGGCTTGCAGGCGCGCAAGCTCGCCATCGAAGAGCGCCGGCATGTCGCCCACCCGGGCCGCATAGGCCGCGGCGTCACTTTCTTCGCGCACCGGATGGGTCGCGTCCATGAAACGTGGGAGGTCGATATAGGCGCCGACATTCTGGATCACGATGTAGGGCGCATTGCGCCAGCCGCCGACGGCGACGTCGCCGTAGGGGAGGGCAAGCCCATCCAGCGCCACCGAATAGGCGCTTTCGACGACTTCGAGGCTGGTGACGGTCGAGGCATCGAGCCCCGCCTTGTCCACGGCCCGGACGGCGGCGAGGTCGCTGCGAAGGACAGCGGCGAGCTGGTCAAGGTCGGCGGGGGAGGCCCCGCCGAGCTGCGAGCGCAGATAAGCATGTTCGCCCGTGTCGACCCCGAGCGAGGTTGCACCGGCAGGCGACAGTTCGAGCAGGTTCCATGCGATACGATCGAGTAGGGCGCTGGTTTCGTCGGCCCCTGAAACGGCAAACGCCTCGCCGGCCCGTGCGGCGCAGCCGCCCACGGCGAGGGCGGAGACGGAAGCGCCGAGCCCGGCAAGAACCTGGCGGCGCGAAGCAGTTGCGAGTGAAATCATCATTCGCGATTAGTGCTTTCGCCGGGCGCATGAGTCAAACGCTGCTTGTGGTTTGGGCGCTGATCCTGCTCTAAGGGAAAGGCTATGCTCGATACCGCGCTCTCGCTCCTGGTGCTGTCCTCCTTCGCCTTGGTGGCAGGGGCGGCCTTCCTGTGGCGCCGAAAAGGCTTCAACCGGCAGGTCCAGCTGATGCTGATCCTGGCGGCGGTGATGGTGGCCAATATCGCCATCTGGACGCTGCCCACCGGCGGCGGCCCGTCGCCGCTCGCCCAGGTGGACGAGCGGCGCTGAATTTGCCTCAGTCGGGGATCTGCCAGCGTACCTTGCTGGAATAGGTGCCGACGACCTTCTCGCCATTGGCGTCCCTTGCCGCATCGAAGCGCGCCCGCTTCTCGACATTGCGGCAGGTGGCCTGGTCAAGGGTCGCAAAGCCGCTGCTGGAAGTGATTTCGCAGCTCTTCACCCGGCCATCGGTCCCCACCACCACCCGGAATCCGGTAACGCCTTCGTTTTCCTGGCGAATGTCGCGCGCGGGATAGTCTCCGGTAGTGACCCAGCTTGCCCGGTCATTGGCTGGCCGGGCAGCCACCGGGTC
>CAYRCH010000118.1:5085-7035 GCA_964422665.1 uncultured Sphingomonadaceae bacterium
GTGATGTTATAACATCATGATTTGCCGCAATCGGAGATTTGTCAAATTTTCGAGGGTCATCGCTATGGGCTATAACCATGGGCGGGAATATTCCCGCCGATGGCTCACTTGATCGGGCAATCCGGCGACAGGCGGAAGTCGAGGTAATTGTCGACTGACGCCATCATTTCCTCGAGTTCGTTCTCGAAAAAGTGATTGGCACGCGGGATCTCGTCATGATGGATCGTGATGTGCTTCTGCGTGCGCAGCTTGTCGACCAGCTTCTGCACAGCGATCGGCTGCACCACCGTATCGGCCGCGCCCTGCACGAAAATCCCGCTCGCGGGGCAGGGGGCGAGGAACGAGAAATCATACATGTTGGCCGGGGCAGCGACCGAGATGAAGCCGCGAATTTCCGGCCGCCGCATGAGCAGCTGCATCCCGATCAGCGCGCCGAAGCTGTATCCCGCGATCCAGGTTGTCTGCGCCTCCGGATGGATAGTCTGGACCCAATCGAGCGCCGCGGCGGCATCGGAAAGTTCGCCGATACCATTGTCGAAGCTGCCCTGGCTGCGGCCCACGCCACGGAAATTGAACCGCAGCGTCGCAAAACCGCGATCGGCGAAAGTCTTGTACATGCGCTGCACGATGCGGTCGTTCATCGTCCCGCCGCCCTGCGGATGCGGGTGGAGGATCATCGCCACAGGTGCGCGCGGACGCCCTGAGGGTTGGAAACGGCCTTCAAGCCGGCCTTCGGGGCCGGGAAAGATCACTGACGGCATGGACGCTCTCGAATTCGGTTGGCCGCGCGGGTAGCGCGCGGGAAGTGGGGGCTATATAGGGCGCAATCGCAATTTCGCAATTCCCGAGAGCGGCTGAGCTTGTCCCGAAACGACCGGATATATCTCGACCACGCGGCGACCAGCCCGCTGCGCCCCGAAGGGCGCGCGGCGATGGAGCGCGGTTTCGATATCTGGGCCAACCCCTCGAGCCCGCATACCGAAGGGCGCAAGGCGCGCGAGGCGCTGGAGGATGCGCGGGCGCGGATCAAGGCCGCGCTGGGCTGGGAAGGAGAGCTGATCTTCACCAGCGGGGCGAGCGAAGCGGCGGCTTTGGCACTGGCGGGAGCGCGTTCCCGGGCTTGCTTCGTCAGCGCGGTCGAGCATGACGCTGTCCTCAATACAGCGCCGGGCGCCGATATTCTCCCCGTGGGGCTGGATGGCACAGCCCGCCTGGCCGGCACCCAGAGCGGACTGGTGGCGGTGCAGCAGGTCAATTCGGAGACCGGCAACCGGCAGGACATTGCCGGGATCGCCACCATCCTCCACGACGCGGGCGGCCTGCTGGTGACGGATTGCGCGCAGGGAGCCGGCAAAATGGCGTTCCCGGCCGAGGCCGACATGGCGATCATTTCCGCGCACAAGTTTGGCGGGCCGATCGGGGTCGGAGCGCTGCTGGTGAAGGATTTCGCCATGCTGGTGCCGACCGGCGGGCAGGAGCGCGGATACCGCCGCGGGACCGAGAACCTGCCGGGCGCGCTGGGCATGGCTGCTGCGCTCGGGGCCGCGAGCGAGCCGTATATCGATCCAGAGGTGCTGACGCCACTCGACGCTTTTGCGGAGGAGGTTCGCGCGGTGGGTGGCGAATGGCTGTCCGACCGGCTCGCCAATCCCACGCCGTATATCCGCGCTCTCGCCATGCCCGGCCTTTCGGGCAGCGCCCAGCTGATGCGCTTCGACCTTGCCGGGATAGCGGTTTCACAGGGCAGCGCCTGCTCGTCGGGCACGATGAAGCGCAGCCACGTGCTGACCGCTATGGGCATTCCCGACGAGCTGGCCGACCGCACCATCCGGGTGAGCTTCGGCTGGAGCACTACGCGCGCCGAGGTGGAGCGCTTCTGCGAGACATGGCTCGCCATGGCGCGAGAAGCCGCGGAGCGCGCGGCATGATCTATCTCGACTACCAGGCGAC
>CAYRCH010000119.1:0-6945 GCA_964422665.1 uncultured Sphingomonadaceae bacterium
CGCGGGTGCTCGAACACATGGTCGATGTGGTGATGAGCTTCGAGGGAGAGCGCAGTCACCAGTACCGCATTCTGCGCGCGCTCAAGAACCGCTTTGGCGCGGTCGAGGAAATCGGCGTCTTCGCCATGGAGGGCGAGGGGCTGGAGCAGGTGGCCAACCCTTCGATGCTGTTCCTCTCCGGCCGCGACGAGCCCGTGGCGGGCAGTGCGGTATTCCCCGCGCTTGAGGGCACACGCCCGGTGCTGGTCGAAGTGCAGGCGCTCGTAGTGAGGCTGCAGAGCGGCGCCACACCGCGCAGGGCGGTGGTCGGCTGGGACAGTGGTCGGCTTGCCATGCTGCTTGCCGTGCTGGAATCGCGCTGCGGACTGAATTTCTCTTCGGCCGAAGTCTATCTCAACGTTGCGGGTGGATACCGCCTGGTGGACCCGGCGGCCGATCTGGCTGTGGCCGCCGCGCTCGTTTCCGCGATGGCCGACCGGCCGCTGCCGGCATCTTCGGTCTGGTTCGGCGAAGTCTCGCTCGCAGGAGAAATCCGCCCGGTGGCGCATGGGGGCGTCCGGCTGAAAGAGGCTGCCAAGCTCGGTTTCGATCGGGGGTTCGGTCCGCCCGGTGCCGACATGAAGGGCGCGCGCATCGCTTATGAGGAATTAACGCTGCTGCCAAAGCTCGTTGACCGGGTCGTGGCAAGCGAATAATCGTGCTGCCGCGATGACGGGTTTTGATATAATTGTGCTGGTGATTGTCGGGGTGGCGGCAATCGGGGGGTTCATGCGGGGGCTCGTTGCCGAAGTGGCTTCGCTCGCGGCCTGGGTGCTGGCGATATTCGCCATCCGCTTTCTTCACACGGACTTGACATCGTTCCTGTACGAATATGTGGGGACCCCGTCAGGGGCCGCTGTCCTGGCGTTCGTGCTCCTGCTGTTGATTCCCTATGCCGGCATGAAACTTCTCGCGAAGAACATATCCGAAGTTTCGCGCAATTCCGTGCTCGGCCCGGTCGACCGAGTACTTGGTTTTGGTTTCGGCACGATCAAGGGTGCGATAATAGCAGTGCTGGCATTCTCGGTGCTTGTGCTGGGCTACGACACCATCTGGGGGCCGAAGGGACGCCCGGACTGGATCACCACGGCGCGCACGTACCCAATCATCGATGCAAGCTCGGTGGAACTGGTCAGCATGCTGGAAGAGCGGCGCCGACGCCTTCGCGAAGAAGCGAGCGTCCGCGGCAGCGGGGAATGAGTTCCGCCGAAAGGCTCTACACACCCGAACTGCTCGGCTGGACCATGAAGCTGGCCGAGTACCGGCAGGTCGATGGCTTGCCGTTGACTGGAGAGGCTCGTTCGAAGAGCTGTGGCAGCACGCTTGCCATCAATCTGGAAGTCGATCCTGCCGGAAACATCGGCCCGATGGGCATGCGCGTCTCGGCGTGCGCCGTGGGACAGGCAAGTGCTGCCATTTTCGCTGCTTCCGCCCCGGGGCGCAGCCCCGAAGACATCGAAGCATCATTGGCCGCAATGGAGGCGTGGCTCGCAGGTTCGGGGGACATGCCCGACTGGCCCGACCTGCAGGTGATTGCGCCAGCACGGGATTATCCGGCTCGTCACGGCGCGATGCTGCTTCCGTGGAAGGCAGCGCTCGACGCGCTTTCCAAGGCGGAAACAGCTGGCTAAACGCGGCTTTCCCGGGTTGGGGGGAAAGCGGGGAGGGACCACACAATGGGAAGCACTGCAGCCACACCGGCCATGAGAGAACCCAGCGCCAAGGAAGTGCGGCTGGTGATAGCGGCGTCCTCGGCCGGGACAGTGTTCGAATGGTATGACTTCTTCATCTACGGCACGCTTGCCGCGCTGATCGGTGCGGCGTTCTTCCCCTCCGGCAACGAAACGCTGCAACTGCTGCTGGTCTGGGCCGGTTTTGCCGTGGGCTTCGGGTTCCGCCCGCTCGGCGCCGTCCTGTTCGGCTATCTCGGCGACAAGTTGGGGCGCAAATACACATTCCTGATTACCGTTACTTTGATGGGCGTCGCCACTGCCGGGGTGGGCCTCGTGCCGAGCGCTGACAGCATCGGGCTGGTCGCGCCCGCGATCGTGATCCTGCTGCGCATCCTGCAGGGTCTGGCGCTGGGCGGCGAATATGGCGGTGCGGCGATCTATGTCGCGGAGCACGCGCCGCCGGAGAAGCGCGGATATTACACCAGTTTCATCCAGGCCGGCGTGGTCGGCGGGTTCGTACTCTCGATCCTCGTCGTCATCCTGTGCCGCTTCGCGATCCCGCCGGAGGATTTCGCCGCCTGGGGCTGGCGCATACCCTTCCTGCTGTCGATCATCCTGCTCGGGATTTCGCTGTGGATGCGGCTGAAGCTGAATGAGAGCCCGGTGTTCCAGGCGATGAAGGCCGAGGGAGAAATCGTCGGCAATCCCTTCGTCGAAAGCTTCACCTATCCCGGCAACAAGAAGCGGATCTTTGTCGCCCTGTTCGGCGTGACCGGCATCCTGACGACGATCTGGTACACCGCGTTCTTCTCCGGCCTTTCGTTCCTGCGCGGCCCGATGCGGGTGGACGACCAGCTGGTCGAGATCATCCTGCTCGTCGCGGGGGCCATCGCGATGGGGTTTTATTTGGTGATCGGGAAATGGTCGGACCGGGTGGGGCGCAAGAAGCCGATTATCCTCGGCAGCGTGCTGACGCTGGCGCTGCTTTTCCCGATTTTCTGGGGGATTGGGGCACTCGCCAACCCGGGATTGAGCCGTAGCGCGGAGGCCCAGCCTGTGGTGGTGAGCGGGCCCGATTGTTCCTACGACCCGTTCGCCGAACGGCAGGCGACGCCCTGCGGACGGCTGCTCCAGGATCTCACCTCTCTTGGCGTCAGCTATGACGTGCGCGAGGATTCCGCACGCGAGGCCCTCACTCTGTCGATCGGCGATGCGATTATCCCGATAGTCAGCGAGCTGGGAGAGGACAATGCCGCGCGCGCCGCGCTGGTGCGGGCCGAGCTCGAGGCAAGGGGCTACGATTTCTCCGAGCAATATCCGCCGCTTGCCAACATCCTCGGGATCATCGGCCTGCTGCTGGTGCTGGGCATGCTCTCCGCGCTGACCTACGGTTCGGTGGCGGCGCTCCTCTCCGAAATGTTCCCGCCCAAGATCCGCTACAGCTCGATGTCGATCCCCTATCACATCGGGGCCGGTTATCTCGGCGGCTTCCTGCCCCTAATCGCGGGCTACATCGTGGCAACGACCGGCAACATGTTCGCCGGCCTTTGGTATACGTGGGTGATCGTCGCATTCGGCGTC
This sequence comes from uncultured Sphingomonadaceae bacterium, assembly GCA_964422665.1. Taxonomy (GTDB): domain Bacteria; phylum Pseudomonadota; class Alphaproteobacteria; order Sphingomonadales; family Sphingomonadaceae; genus DASWIR01. The sequence goes on from CAYRCH010000119.1 coordinate 3,294, forward strand.
GTAGTGGCCTGGTGGGGGCTGCCCTCCGGCCCGCCGCGCGATTTCGCCGATGAAATCTGAGCCTGCGCGCACCCTCCGCCTGAGGCGGGACGCCGATGCGCTCGCCGCCAACTGGCGCGCGCTCGATGCGATGTCGGGGCCGGCCGCCGCGGGCGCGGCGGTCAAGGCCGACGCTTACGGGGTGGGTGTCGATCTCGCCGTGCCTGTGCTGTGCGACGCCGGATGCAGCGCCTTTTTCGTGGCGCACTGGAGCGAAGTTTCGGATGTCATCGCGCATGCGCCGGGAAGCCAGGTTTCGGTCCTCCATGGCCCGCTGAACGCCCACGATTGCGCCTATGCACGCGCGACCGGCGTCCGCCCGGTGATCAACAGCCTGTTCCAGGCGAAGCTCTGGCTCGAAAGCGGGGGAGGGCCGTGCGACCTGATGGTCGACACCGGGATCAACCGGCTCGGGCTGGCTCCGGAAGAGACCACCGATCCGCTGGTCGCCCGGCTGGAGATCGAGACGATCATGTCGCATCTCGCCTGTGCCGACGAGGATCATCCGCTCAACGCGAAGCAGCTCGCTGCCGCGCGAGACGTGTTCGCGGCCATCCCGGCCAGGCGCCGCAGCCTCGCCAACAGCGCCGGAATCGCGCTGGGGCAGGATTATGCCTTCGATCTCACACGACCGGGAATCTCGCTCTATGGCGGGGCGCAGGTCGCTGCGCTCGAAGGCGCGATCCGGCAGGTCGTCTTTCCCGAAGCCGCCATCATCCAGCGCCGCACGCTGCGCGCCGGCCAAAGCGCGGGCTACAACGCGCTGTTCACCGCCACTCGCGACATGCCGGTGGCCACGGTCTCCATCGGCTATGCTGACGGGATGCTGCGCTGCTGGACCGGCAAGGCCACCTTGAAGCACGGCGATGCCGAATTGCCGGTTCTCGGCCGGGTATCGATGGACATGGTGGTGGTGGACCTCTCGGCCGCTCCAGACCTGGCGGAAGGGGACTGGCTGGAGCTTCCCTATGCGCTGCCGCAGGCGTCGGCTGCCAGCGGCCTGTCCCAATATGAACTGCTCACTGCGCTGGGGCATCGCTTCGCTCGCTGACGTCATGGATTCGCATTTGTTGCGCTGCACTTGCTGCAAGTGCTAAACGCAGCATTTGCTAACGGAATTTGCGAGGTGGATGCATGGCCAGGCAAGCGCGCGGAGAGGGCGAGAACATCGTCATCAAGAAATATGCCAACCGCCGGCTCTATAATACCGACACGTCCAGCTACATCACGCTGGAGGACCTGGCGCGCATGACCCGGGAAGGGGTGAACTTCCAGGTGGTCGACGCGAAGACGGGCAAGGACATCACCCATTCGATCCTGACCCAGATCATCATGGAGGAGGAAGCCAGCGGCGAACAGATGCTGCCGGTAAGCTTCCTGCGCGACCTGATCTCGCTTTACGGCAATTCCATGCAGTCGATGATGCCGCACTATCTGGAAGCGAGCATGGAGAATTTCCGCACCAACCAGGTCAAGCTGCAGGAAGCGTTCAAGGAGAGCATCGGCCCGGATGCCTTCGCCAAGCTGGCGCAGACCAACATGGCGATGTTCAGGGCCGCCACCGACGCCTTCATGCCCAAGAAAGGCGCCGGGAAGGCCCAGGCGGAAGATGGTGGGCAGGGAGACGACGAGCTCGACGCCCTTCGCCGGCAGATGGCCGAAATGCAGAAGCAGCTCGATTCGCTCGGCAAGAAATAACGCTGCCTGCCTGCCCTCCGGGCAAATCACATCTCGACTTCCTTCCGCGCGAGCCGCTAGGGCGCGCGAAATCCATTTGCTGCAGGTTATCCGATGTCCGCCATCCGCCATGCCCTGAACGTGAAGCGCGAAGACGATTTCGCCGCCTGGTACCAGGAAGTGATTTCCGCCGCCGAAATGGCCGAGGAATCGGGTGTGCGCGGCTGCATGGTGATCAAGCCCTGGGGCTACGGCATCTGGGAGCGGATCCAGCATTTGATGGACGCCCGGATCAAGGCCGCCGGGGTCTCCAACGCCTATTTCCCGCTGTTCATCCCGCTCGGCAATTTCGTGCGCGAGGCGGAGCATGTCGAGGGCTTCGCCAAGGAAATGGCGGTCGTCACCCATCACCGGCTGATCGCCGACGGGAAGGGCGGGCTGGTGCCCGATCCGGAAGCGAAGCTGGAAGAGCCGCTGGTCGTGCGCCCGACTTCCGAGACCATCATTGGCGACGCCATGAGCCGCTGGATCCAGAGCTGGCGCGACCTGCCGCTGCTGCTCAACCAGTGGGCCAATGTCGTGCGCTGGGAAATGCGCACCCGCATGTTCCTGCGCACCAGCGAGTTCCTCTGGCAGGAAGGGCACACCGCACACGAGACGCGCGAGGATGCGATGACCGAAACGCTGCGCGCGCTCGAAATGTACCGGGCCCATGCCGAGGAAGAACTCGCCATGCCGGTGATCGCCGGCGAGAAGCCGGAGAATGAGCGCTTCCCCGGCGCGGAAGGCACCTGGTCGATCGAGGCCATGATGCAGGACGGCAAGGCGCTGCAGGCCGGCACTTCGCATTATCTCGGCACGAGCTTTGCCGAGGCGTCCAATATCCGTTTCCAAGACCGCGAAGGCGGACAGCAATTGTGCCACACCACCAGCTGGGGCGTATCGACCCGGCTGATCGGCGGGGTAATCATGACCCATGGCGACGACGATGGCCTCCGCGTGCCGCCGGCCATCGCGCCGCACCAGGTGGTGATCCTGCCAATGCTGCGCGAGGACGATGGCGACGCCCCGCTGCTCGAATATTGCGAGAAGCTCCGCGCCGGGATCGCAGCGCAGGATGCGCTGCGCGAACCGGTCCGCGTGCTGCTCGACGCCCGCCCCGGCAAGGCTGCGGCCAAGCGCTGGGACTGGGTGCGCAAGGGCGCGCCGGTGATCATTGAGATCGGCCGCCGCGACATGGAGGCCGGCAAGGTCAGCCTGCTGCGCCGCGACCGCTTGTGGAACGAAGCAGCCAAGCCCGATTTCGCTGCGCCGACGCTGGACGAGGTGCTGGCGGGAATTTCCGCCATGCTGGAGGATATCCAGGCGAATTTGTTCTCCGAGGCGAAAGCCCGCCGGGACGGCAATATCTCGCAGATCGAAAGCTTCGAGGCGCTCGAAGAATTCTTCGCGGAAGGCAATCGCTACCCGGGATGGGCGGAAGTGCAGTGGGCGCGGCCCTCGGGTGCCGAACTGGAGCAGGTCGGCGAGCGGCTCAAGGCGCTAAAACTGACGCTCCGCAACATCCCGATGGACGGCCCATCGGCAGGCGGGACCTGCATCTTCACCGGCAAGCCGGCGACCGAGCGGATCTACGTCGCGCGCGCCTACTAGGCTTTAGCCCTCTCCCCTTGCGGGAGAGGGTTGGGAGAGGGGCCCGCCGCGTAAGCGGCGGCTTGCGCCGCCGACCCCTCTCCCTCCGCGCCTGACGGCGCTCCTCCCTCTCCCGCAAGGGCAGAGGGACAGGCGTTTGTTAGCGCTTGCCTTAGCAGCTGGTGCGGCCGAAACTGAATTCATGCGTTACCTTCTCATTGCTGCAGCTTTGGTTTCCGCTCCCGTCGCCGCCCAGTCCGGCCCCGCCGACGATGTCTCCGAAGCGCGGCTGCGCGCGGATGTG